>NZ_LBJW01000002.1:0-282 GCF_028128865.1 Bradyrhizobium sp. CCBAU 11357
ATCTCGCTGCACAGGTTGGAGGTCGAGACCTTGAGGCCGAGCTCGCGCTGGTGCTTGGGGAGCGCACGGTTCACGGTGTCGATGAACAAGAGATAAGGCTCGCCGGTCTGCAGCCGATTCTCAAGGATGCGTTGCCACAGCTGGCGGGCATCGATCTCGCGGACGACCTCGTTAGTCTTCGGGCTGCGCAGAGCGAATGCGGTGCCGGCGCCCACGGCACACATGAACTCGTCGGTGACGTTGATGCCGTGATGCAGGTTGAGGCTCTTGCGGTTGAAGTCA
>NZ_LBJW01000002.1:405-3224 GCF_028128865.1 Bradyrhizobium sp. CCBAU 11357
TCGCGCCGCAACGAGCCCTGGCTGATCGCCAGCGTCAGGCCGTCCATAACGTGGATGTTGGAGCTTCAGTACGACGGCTCTTTTCCTCGCGTCGAAGTCGACGCGGTGTGGTACCCAAGATGGGAATGCCGTCATGCGCGTTTGCGCAAACAAGGGGTGGCAGCGTCAGTCACGACCCGTCGGTTGAGCTCTTGAGACTGGACGAGGCCACAGCAGCTAACATCACGAACGTTGGCTCTGCCGCTCCTCGCCCCGGCTACCGCAGAAACGATCGCGTCATGGCTCAGATCGTCTGCCGACTATAAGCGATAATCGCACTGCGGCAACGGTCGCGCAGAATTACGCTGTTTGTTTGTAGGGCCTGCGGGCATCCATTAGGACTAGGGCGAAAGCAGCTTTGCGATTACCGCTGCGGTCAGCAGCGTAGCGTGACCGTCGGGCGCAATGGCGTAAATGAGCGCGCGCCGGGTAAAGGCGGCGGGATCGCTCTCGATCTCGCGGGCGGCTTGCATCGCGGCGATGACGGTCGATCGCTTCTCGATGCGGTACTTGCCGCGCCCGAGGAAGATGGATGCGGTGAAATGATCCGCCTTGCGGATCGCCACGACCGCCCGGGTCTCGATCTCGTCAAATCTCACGGCCAACTCCGAGCGATACCGCCGCGACGGCGAGCGAGATGTATTTCGTGATCGGATGGTCGCCGTGCTCATAACCGGCCCATGCGCCGCGAGAGCAGCCGATCGCATCGGCGGCTTGTCGCTGCGAATAGCCGAAGCGCGCGCGCCAGTCGGTCAGTGATTGCGGCGTTGCGAGGGCGTGGCGCCGGTCTCTGAATTCGTCATTCCCGGGTCTCCTCATTGGCAGGCCATCGCGGAATGCAGAGGGCCTCGACCCCGAAGACCGGGAAGCTGACCGATCAGCGCCCGGCAATCGGCCGGGCGGCGGTATTGGGCTAAATCCGCGGCGGAATGGCCCAGATTTAAGCCACTGGTCGGTGGTTGGAAGATCCAAAGGATCGAATGCGAGCCTGAAAATGGCGGAAGACAAAGGGCGGCCCCTCAATCGACCGTGGGGCCCTCACGGGGCCGCCCCGATCCCGGCGGGGCTTCCGCCGCCCCCGGCGGCAATGCCGCATCAGTAGGCGCCGACATCCGAGCCGTCCACTCCGCGATGCATGAAAGTCGTCTTGGCTTACACTTGACTGATGGCGATGAGAACTTGCTGCGCGCTTCATTAGGGCAACGAGCCGACCTGTGTGGCGCAAGTTGAACCGAAATCCCGCAGTGATAGTGGGGCGCGCACCACTACGTCTTGGCTGACGCGCGAAATTTTTCAGCATTCTCCGCGGCCACAGCTAAGGATCTAGATAACTCACGTGCCTGCCCCGGCGTCACTTGGAGGTGAACGCCGACGACGCCCGCAATGGCAATGGAGATTTCATCATCCATCTGCTCAACTAAGATGGCAGCCGACTTGTCGATCTCGATCTCGGCAATACGTCCAATGACAACATCCTGTTCATTCGCCATCACGAGACGCCCATTTATGATCGGTTCGGCTGGAGCTGGAGCGGCGGGACCCTATCCGTAGAATCGAATCAAAAAGCGGATAGCAAATAACGCGCCCGCGGCTACCACTGCCGTCGTGGCTATCGCGAAAACTATTCTAGCGACTTGGATGGCGGTCTCTTGCCGTTGATTTGAGGCTAGCGATCTTGGTGGGCAGTTTCACATGCTTCCTCCCTTACGAGCGACGGTCCCGATGAGGCATTATCTCCGAAGGCGAACTGCGGCGCACCTACCAGGATGGTGGGGTCTTATGAAGATTTACGCGGCCTTGCTGTGGCAATACCATTCGGCTCAATCCTGCTTTTTGACAAACTGAAGGACCACACCGGCAGGACTTTTGTCCTTACACGATCGTCTTTAGACAACGCCTCCACCCCAGCCACGACAATGCTTTCTGCGGCGAGCGGCCACAGGCCTGCCATAGTCGTTGCACCATTGTCGTCTCTCCACAGGTGAGGCCAGCAGTGCCATCCAATGCCGGAAAACTACGGGTCCAACCGCGAAATCACGATTGGCGACAAACGGTAGTCGTCCGGAATTCCCTCAACCTGAGGATCGCTCTACAGAAGTTATCGCGATGGTTGTTGAGTTTCGGATCATGTGGGAAGCGCCAACCAGAATAACGGAGAATGAGGGACATGAGCCTGGAGCGCCAGTACCGAGAGCTAAAGGATTTGCAAGAAAAGGTCCGTCAACGGGAAGGGAAGAATTGGTCCCGGCGGTCCCTCGAAAGGCAGTCGGTGTGGCGAGAGGTTCTTCTCTCAATTCCAGGACACATCACCTCCGAGCCATGCCTGGTGCGTGATCTATCCAGTAGAGGAGCTGGCATTCAGCTTAACGGACTCACGCTTCTGCCTATGGAGTTTTCGATTTCTTTCGATAGGTTTCGCACCTCCTATCCTTGTCGCCTCATCTGGCGACAGGGAGACTTCATCGGGGTGGCGTTCCAAAACACGGACCGTTATTCAGCCCTCGTGGAACCAAATACGAAGCCTGCTTTGCGGTAGAGCTGCATAGGAAATCGAACCCTGATTTGTGAGCTTTGGTTTGAGCTTGGAAATGGAAGAAAAGACCAGAAGTAGAGCCAAGAATCGGAGCTTTCAGTCGTACTCAAGTTAGCCGGGATTAGTCAGCCTTTATCACTTTTTGGGCAACCCGTGGGCAACCACGTACGTATTACTAGCAAGAACCGTACGGCAAAAGTGATGGAGCAGTAACGCAAAAGCCGCCATGTGGCGGCTTTGCATTGGA
>NZ_LBJW01000003.1:789-1222 GCF_028128865.1 Bradyrhizobium sp. CCBAU 11357
CGACTTTGATCGACAGTAGTAGAGGCTCTTCACCCCACGCTTCCACGCTGACCAGTGCAGCATGTGGAGGTCCCACTTATCGACGTCGGGCGGCAGATAGAGGTTGATCGACTGGCTCTGGCAAATCAACGCGGCGCGGTCGGCGGCAAGCTCGACGATCCAGCGCTGGTCGATCTCGAAGGCGGTGCGAAAGATCGCTTTCTCGTGCTCCGACAGGACGTCGAGATGGGCGACCGACCCCTCGTGCGCGATGATCGACTGCCAGGTCGCCGAGGTGTCGGCGCCTTTCGCGGCCAGCACCTTGGCGAGGTGCGGATTGCGCACCGAGATGGCGCCGGATAGCGTCTTGTGGATGTAGATGTTGGCCGGAATCGGCTCGGTGCAGGTGCTGCTGCCGCCGCAGATGATGCTGATCGAGGCGGTCGGCGCGATC
>NZ_LBJW01000003.1:1340-6236 GCF_028128865.1 Bradyrhizobium sp. CCBAU 11357
AGCGAGCGCCACGGATGCCGCATCGGCATCGCGACGAAGTTTTCGGAAGATGTTCAGATTGAATGACTTGGCCAAGGCACCCTCCATTGGAATGCCCTTGACCTGGAGAAACGAGTGGAAGCCCATGACGCCGAGGCCAACGGAGCGCTCACGCAGGGCGGCGTAGCGGGCACGCTTCATTCCGTCCGGCGCCACCGCGATGAAGTGGGTGAGCACGTTGTCAAGGAAGCGCATGACGTCCTCGATGAAGCCGGGCTCCTTATTCCACTGGTCCCAGGTCTCGAGGTTGAGCGACGACAGGCAGCACACCGCTGTGCGCTCCTCGCCGCGGTGATCGATGGCGGTCGGCAGGGTAATCTCGCTGCACAGGTTGGAGGTCGAGACCTTGAGGCCGAGCTCGCGCTGGTGCTTGGGGAGCGCGCGGTTCACGGTGTGGATGAACAAGAGATAAGGCTCGCCGGTTTGCAGCCGGTTCTCAAGGATGCGTTGCCACAGCTGGCGGGCATCGATCTCGCGGACAACCTCGTTAGTGTTCGGGCTGCGCAGAGCGACTGCGGTGCCGGCACCCACGGCACGCATGAACTCGTCGGTGACGTTGATGCCGTGATGCAGGTTGAGGCTCTTGCGGTTGAAGTCGCCAGACGCCTTGCGGATCTCGAGGAACTCCTCGATCTCGGGATGGTGGATATCGAGATAGACCGCCGCCGAGCCGCGCCGCAACGAGCCCTGGCTGATCGCCAGGGTGAGGCCGTCCATGACGTGGATGAACGGGATGATGCCCGAGGTGACGCCGCCCCTCGCCTCCTCGCCGATCGAGCGAACATTGCCCCAGTAGGTACCGATGCCGCCGCCGTTGGAAGCAAGCCAGACGTTCTCGTTCCAGGTGCCGACGATGCCTTCGAGCGAGTCCGGCACTGAGTTAAGGAAGCACGAGATCGGAAGGCCGCGCGTGGTGCCGCCATTGGAGAGCACCGGTGTGGCCGGCATGAACCACAGCCGAGACATCGCATCATATAGACGTTGAGCATGCGCAACATCGTCCGCGAAGGCGCAAGACACTCGGGCGAACATGTCCTGGATGCCTTCGCCGGGAAGCAGATAACGGTCGGTCAGCGTCAACTTACCGAACGACGTCACCAGGTCGTCCCGCGACCAATCGAGGGGGATGTCAGACGGCGTGGGCGATGGCGCCAGGGGCTTCGGCAGGGGAGCCGGCGATGCTGGGGGCCGCACAAGACACGGCTCAGGCTTGGTAGGCTTTGCCTGCGAACGGGGTTGCCGCACACTCGGCAGCTCAATGAGATGACCATACTGATCGAAGTTGTAAGACGGCGACACCGGCACCCCCGCGATATTTTGGGGCCTGGACCGTGCGGACGATTTGCGAGGAGACTGGGCAAATGTCCCCTGCAGCAAGCGATCACCGGGGCACCCGGCCCGAGGACATGTGTTCTGTCGCGGCGATCTCCTGGCTAGCGGGTCGCTGCGGCTGTCGGCCTTCCCGGCGCTATCGCAATGGCCGCTGCCGACGCATTGGGTTCCCTTCTAGCTTCCATTCTACCATATATGGGAATGGAATACCGTGACGGTACCACATATACGCGCAGCTGCGGGACTCGTCAAGGCGGCACCGTCAAGTTAACGAGTTGGTGCAGCCCCGATGTCGAGGTTCGAAATTCGCCGAGCGCCTGTCCTGAAGGGCCTCACTCAAAAAGCATAGGCGTCTCATGGACTGGCCAATCGGCGAGTTAGGAGCCTCAGAATGGGGGACGAGCAGCCAAGCGAGCTCGGCGGGGGCGGAACCTTCGAAGTCTTTGCAGAGGCGCGGACATCTGCCGAGCCGTGCAAAGGTGCGCTCGACCGCCCTGCGCCTGGGCAGGAGTGGAAGCCTTTGACGCGGGGCGGTCGCTCGACGATCTCGATCGTCCACGGCCCGCACTGGGAGAGTGCTTGACGAGCTGTTTGCCGCGATAGATCCGATCGGCAAAGATGTGCTCAAGCCGCGGCCTCGCAAATTCTGCAACAGGGGAGCAGCACCATCCTGAATGTTGGCATCGATCGGTTCGCGGTCCGTGAATTGAGTTGGGCCGGATCGGATTTCGGTTGCCACACGCGTCTCGCCATTCATCGCTTTCTGTGGCCCTTAGATCAAGATTGTCTGGAGCGCGACCAGCAATCGATGCAGCCACCCGTGGCAATGTCCCACGCTTAGTGGATTTGACGCCTTCGCAGGCCGGGCGAGCCGCCCCACGTGCTCAGTTGTCTGGCCTCGAACATAAGCCGTCCTCAACCGAACGCGGTCATGTCAGGTTATCGCCAATCAATCCTAACGGGATGAGGCGGAGCTATGCTTGAATCTGGGTGACGGAGCCGATAAGGCGGCGTGGCTTTGCTGTGTCGGAATGAAGCCGTTCGCAACATTGGCGTGAGCGGCGGCGAGGAACCGTGTTGTATCTCACCAACGACCTTGAAGCCGTGACGTTGGTAAAAGGGAATGTTTTCAGGGTTCGAGCTTTCGAGGTAGGCGGCAATGCCGTCCTCATCGCATGGTTGAAGGGCGTATTTCGTCAGCAACGTACCAAGCCCTTTTCCGACCCAGTTCGGACCGACGGGAATGAGTGGCAGATACCAATGTGGCTCGTGGAGATGATGTTCGGCCATTCTCCGCCGCAAGTGTGCCATATCCTCCGTGATCTCCGGGCGCAGGGATAGCACCAAGACCGGGCGGATCGGGGCCGCGCCAGGGCCTGTCCTCGGCGGCATAGGCCCAGAGCTGACCGGTCTTGGTGCGCCCTCGACCGGGATCGAGCACCGGCACCGTCGTCTCGTCGGCGAACAGCTTGGACCTCGCGCGAAGCACCGTGAGAAGGCGCTCATGCAGCGGGCGCAGATGGAAGGCGGCATGCCCCACCCAGTCTGCCAGTGTCGATCGATCGAGAGCGATGCCCTGGCGGGCATAGATCTGGGCCTGCCGGTAGAGCGGCAGATGATCGGCATATTTGGACACTAGAACCTGGGCGACGGTTGCCTCCGTCGGCAGTCCGCCCTCGATCAGCCGGGCCGGAGCCTCGGCCTGCAGGACGCCATCCTCGCAAGCGCGACAAGCGTATTGGGGACGCCGGGTGACGACAACGCGGAACTGGGCCGGCACCATGTCCAGCCGCTCGCTCCTGTCCTCGCCGATCGGGTGCAAGTCGCCCCTGCAGCACGGACAGGTCTTGTCGTTGATGTCGACGACGACCTCGATCCGCGGCAGATGCGCCGGTAGTGCTCCGCGATTGTTGCGGCGCTTGCGTGCGCGCTCCGCCCGGCCTTCTGGAGCTGGTCGGCCTCTCATGTTCCGATGATTGCCTTCCATGCGTGATGCGGCCATCGACCCCGACGGAGCGGCATCGTCTCGCATAACGACGATGCTCATGCTGCCTTCGTGATTAGGGAACACAGGCTCCGCGAACATCCACCCTTCGAGGCTCATTCCCGCACCCCGCTTGCTCCTGTCTACACTTCGAACCCGCGTTGCCGCGACGCCCGCAAGACTCGGTCCCGGCTTGCCTGCTTCGGCTTTGGCCGGATGGGACTTGCACCCACAAGCAATCATCAGCTTGGCATGACGTACTCCCCTGGCGTGGTGTAGCTGAGGGCGTGTGGTCACCACGTTCGGCGGCATCGGCCACTCGTCGAGGAAGGTGGCGAGCTTCGGCAGCTTGGGGCGGAGCTGGTCGGCGACGCGCCGCCACTGCGCCCGCGCCGCCTCGGCATCGTCCTGGGCGCAGGCAGTGGCGATGAACGTGGAGGCGACGCGTCGTCCGCTCTTGCCGGCATGCGCCAGCGCGTTGCGTATGAAGTGCACGCGGGGTCGTTGGAAAGCTGCAATTGGTTGATTCCGTTTTCGTCGGCGATTCGCGATCGGCGGAGCAAACGAGATGCTGGGGCGCAAGGAGCGGGATCGGTTGGAGCTCTTCATCACTGGCTCGCTCAAACAGCTCGTCCCAGATGAGCACGTGCTGCCGCAGGTCGATCGTGTGCTCGACCTGTCTTGGCTAAGAAAGAGGTCTCCGTCTGCTATTGCGCGAACGAAGGTCCCAGGCATGGATCCGGAAGGCGCGGTACGCCTGATGCTGGCGGGTCTGCTCACCGGCATGTACACGATCGCAGGCTGATGCGGGAGGCTTAGGTCAACATCGCGATTCGCCGGTTTGCTGGTCATGGCCTGCACGAGTAGCTACCGCACCATTCCAGCCTGACGCGCATCCGCCAGCGCTGGGAAGAAGAGCGATTCCGTAGGATCTTTAAACGGACTGTCGAGGCCTGTGTGAAGGCCAAGATCGCAAAGCCGAAGTGGTTCATATCGATGCGTCGCTGATCCGCGCCAACGTGAGTTGGGACAGCCTCACCGAGCAGGCATGTGGTGGATGTGCTGAGTGAGAATCAAAGCGAAGATGAAAGCGAGGCTGAGAGGAAGGGCCGGCAAAGCGGCAAAAGAAGATCTGCACCACCGATCTGGATGCGACATTGGCCACCAATGCCCGAAACCGGCGGCTGGAGTCCGCTTACAAGCAGCACGCTGCCGTCGATAACAAGGTCGGCGTTATTCTGGACGTCGCAGTCACGACTGGACAAACGAACGAAGGGGAGACCTTGCCGGGGTTAATCCAGTTTGAAGTTCGTTCTGGCCCACTACAAGGACCAGAGCATGAAGCGACGCAGCCGCTTTTCGGAAGAGCAGATCATCGGGATTTTGAAGGAGCATGAGGCCGGCGTGTCGTCGCTGATCTGTGCCGCAAGCATGGCGTCAGCGACGCCAGCATCTACAAATGGAACGGCGAAGTTCGGTGGAATGGTGGTGTCGGAGACCAAGCGGCTGAAGACCCTGGAGGACGAGAACACACGGCTGAA
>NZ_LBJW01000004.1:0-31003 GCF_028128865.1 Bradyrhizobium sp. CCBAU 11357
CGCGGGCGGCGGCGGCGTTGCCGGACGCGATCCGCCGGCGCCCGGAATGAACGAGAAATCTTCGGCCAATGACGAGGAAATCCACGGCACCTGCTCGCCGCGCGAGGCGCGGGTGACGCCCATCTTGGTGCGGTTCAGCGTCTCCTCGGCCATCAGGTCGGGGACGCGGATTTCCTTCAGCAGCTCCTGGACGAACAGGCTGCGGTCGCCGCCGGCGTCCGAGACCACCGAGGCCAGCGCCGCCGAGTACATCACCAGCGTGCCGTTCGGTGCGATCACGGGGGTCAGGCCGGCCGAGAAGCTGCGGAACCGGCGCTCGAACGGGTTGCGCCTGGACGCGTCGATCAGCGCGATCTTGACGCCGGCGCCGCGGGTGTTGAGCTCGCCGAGGACGGTCTCGAGGCTGAAGCCGTCGCGGCGCACGTCGGACTCGGTCCAGATCTGCGCATCCACCGGCAGCAGATAGCTCTGGCGCGCGGACTGGATGCCGAAACCCGAGAAGAACACCAGCGCGACCGAGCCCGGCTTGATCTTGCCGTAGAGCTTGTCGAAGGCGCGGCGCATGGCATCGCCGGTCAGGTTCTCGCCAAGCTCAACCGAAAAGCCGTCGCGCTTGAGCTCGTCGGCGACGGCGCGCGCATCGTTGATCGGTTCCTTCAGCGGGGCGTCCGCGTCCGGATATTTGGCGTTGCCGATGACAAGCGCGAAACGGTCACCGGCCGCAAGCGAGGGGGCAGTCGGGACGAGCGAGATGAGCAAGGACAGGAGAACAAAGAAGCGAATTTTCATAGTCAGCGCGGTCCAGCCAAAAAGGCGCCGTTCCAGCTTGCGCCGCGGCGACCTTAACTTACGCTTACCCCATTATCAAACCGGGGACGGGGGGCGTCAACCACCTGGAGATTCGACCTTAATCCGATGATTGACCGCAACGGACGGGCGTGCCGCGAGCGAAAATAGACGGGTTGTCATGACAGTCCTCGGTACCTCGATGCGATCGGCGGACGTTAAGGCAACCATGGCGATGAAGACGTGATCGGTCTCACATTGCAGCCCCGCCTTCGCTGCAACGCCCCGCGTTTGACCTTTCCTGCCGGCGATGGCTTGGTGGGCGCGATCGCTCCAGAAGATCCAACGCGAAAAAAGCAAGACCCATGGGAAACGTGTAATGGGAAACGTCTACGAAATCTACGCCCTGCGCTATGCGACGATGTCGCCGCGCACGCCCCACATGAACTTCCTCGCGCCCGACCCGCATGACAGCGCGGCGCAGGACCTCGATTATTTCGTCTGGCTGATTCGGGGCCACGGCCGCGACATTCTGGTCGATACCGGCTTCAACGCCGAAGAGGCGAGCGCGCGGGCGCGCAAGCTCACGCTCAATCCTGTCGATGCGCTGGAGCGTTTCGGCCTCGCGGCGTCAGCCATTCGAGACGTCATCGTGACGCATCTGCATTACGACCACGCCGGCAATCTCGACCGCTTTCCCAATGCACGCTTCCATCTGCAGGAGCGCGAGATGGCCTACGCGACCGGGCGCTGCATGTGCAACGGCATGCTGCGCCACCCGTTCTCGGTCGAGCATGTCACGCTGATGGTGCGCCACGTCTATGGCGAGCGCGTCACCTTCTATTCCGGCGACGGCGAGGTCGCTCCCGGCGTGACTGTGCACCGCGTCGGCGGCCATTCCGACGGCTTGCAGGTGGTGAGGATCGACACCGCGCGCGGCCCCGTGGTGCTGGCCTCCGATGCCGCGCATTATTACGCCAATCTGCAGCGCAGGAGCCCGTTCCCGATCGTCTACAATGTCGGCGACATGGCGCAGGGCTGGGAAACGATCGAGCGCCTCGCCGGCCATCCCGATCGCTACATTCCCGGCCATGATCCGATGGTGACCGAGATCTATCCGCGTGCCAGCGACAAGGTCGATGCCTTCGCGCTGCATCTGCCGCCGACGCGGTCGTTTGCGAAATAGCCGCTGAGGCCTGCCCCACGCTCGTCGTCTCGGACAAGCGCGCCCAAAGCGCGCGTAGGTCCGGGACCATAGCCCCAGGGAGGAGTCGCCGCGCGAGCTGGCAACTCCGAGTCTTCGCCAAACATCTCCCTGTGGCTGTGGGTCCCGGACCTGCGCTTCGCTCTAGACAACGCTTCGCGTTGTCTAGAGCTCCGCTTATCCGGGACGACGATCGAGTTTTGGGCGACGCTTCGCTTCGCGCCTCCGCACCATGAGGATCAGCCAATACGTCTGCTTGGCCTCGACCTCTTCGCTGGTCTGGATCAGGTCGAGGCTCGCTTCGATCTTGCCGAGCAGGGCCGAGCGCGCGCTTGCGGCTCAGATCAGGCGGGCCTCATGTCCGCTATGCTCCCGAATGCGGCGCGAAAAGAACATCGTCGCAGATCCGAGTCGGGCCAAAAGGAGACGCTGTTTCGGTGGCACCGCGAATTGATTTTACACCCCGAGTGACCGGGGACGGTCATGACAGAAGCTTTGTTTTTGATCTTGAACCGCCCTGCATACACGTGCAAATTGTATGTGCGCGATTGAGCGGCCGCCAGCGCACAAGTAGCCGTCATGCCTGAGTGCAGCTCGCTGATGCCGACGCTATTTGCGATCGGCATCTAGCGGTTTGTTCCGGGGATTCTCTGGTACGCAAGGAGAAGAACATGACGGCCAAGACCCTAATGAGCTCGTTGCTTCAATACAAAGCCGCCTCGAATGCGGAGTTGCTTCTCGCCCTGAACACCGTCGATGCTGAACCGCACACAACGGAATATCGGGCAGCACTGCGCGTTCTGAATCACGCCCACATGGTCGACCGAATATTTGCCGCCAATCTTCAAGGCGAACGTCACTCATACGCGGCGAATTGGAGCGCTGACACGCCCGTTCTTGCTCAACTCGCCCCCAGAATTCGACTAACGGACCAGTGGTACATTGATTACATTTCGCAAGCGAGTTCTTCTGACCTCGAAGAACTGGTCGATTTCACCTTTACAGACGGGACGCAGGGGCGGATGTCCCGTGAGGAGATGCTTGCCCATGTTGTTACCCACTCCGGGTATCATCGAGGTGAGGTAGGTCGTCTCCTTCCGAAAATTGAAAGTACGGCGATGCGTGATGTGTTCGCTGGATATCTGCATAGGTCCGATCCCTCGCGTACCCAGGGTTGATTGCATCGGCCGATGCTGGATGGCGGTTCTGGGTCAAAGTGTGAAGAACTCCGCTTGAGCAAATCTAGTCGCTCTGTCGCAATGAGCGGGCCTCGGTCAGACGAGGCGCAACTTCGCTGATGGTCCAGCGGTCGATTTGTGCCGCCTATTCGGTTCGGGCTCGTACGCGGAGAGCCTTGTTCCAAGAACCAAATTTAGTCTGGTTCGCACCGATCGCCGTTGAAGTTGACCGAGCGGGCTCTCATTCAGCTCCGATGCTGCGTCCTCTCGATTTTGCGGACCTGAAAAAATAGCGTTCGGCGACCTTGAGCAGTTGCGCTTTCGGCTGCGTCAGGTTCTTCGATCCAACCGCCAGCGTCCAGGAGTAGTCCCCATCCGCGCCGAAAAGACTCTTGTGAAGTGACTTTGATCAGAAAAGCCGCACCTGATCGCGATCTCTGTGAGCGATAGTGCCGATCCGACGAGCAGCCGTTTACTTTCCTCAACGCGCTGATCCAGCAGCCAGCGATGTGGCGGGGTGCCGGTACTGACCTTGAACGCGCGGGCGAAATGCGGCGCCGAAATACCGCATTCACTTGCGATGCGAGCAAGGGAAAGCTCACCATCGAGATGGGCTCGGATCAGGTCCTTTGCGATCCGAAGTTGCCGCGGTGTCAACCCGCTCCGGCGCAAGCGATCTGCAGGCAGAATGTTGGTATATTTGCGAAGGAAATGGGTGTTGAGAGCCATCGCAACATAGCCGACAAACAGCTCGTTGGCCTCATTCGGCCTCTCGAGCGCCGGCAGCAGGCACTTGCCGAGATGTACCACGATGGGATCGCAGATGTTGGTCCCGGTGGCGATGTCGAACTGGACGCGGGCGGCATCAAGTTCGGTTGCAACACTACTCAAGGTGCCGTGCGGCAGATAGAGATAGATAAAATCGAATGGGTCCTGAAAGCGAACGACCGTCTCGCATCGCAAATCGTAGATGCTCGTTTCATCCTTGAATGGCCCCTTGGGCGCGTGGCGTCCATCAATCCAAGTCTCGGCCCGCTGGTGGCGCAATCGCAGACAAAGTGCGAATGCATCGTCTGGCGGCGAGGGCAGGGTCGGATCATTGTCCACGCCGAAATGGGCCATGCGCACCGCTGCGAAAGTTCCCTTCTGCAGCGATCTGATGAGCCCCGTGCGGGGGCGCTGGATCATCGGGAAGAGGCTGGCGAGCCGGTCGCCAAAGAGGCCAACGCTGTTCATGCTTTACGTTCAACACACGCGCCGGCAACGATCTCCTGTCATTGCCGTCGGCCCGTAATCTCCGTTGATTGATTGATTGATCGATGCGGGAGAACCACACTAACTGGAGGTTGCTTTATACGAAAAATTCGCCTGCATGTGTCAGCGATTGATCACGTTCCCGCGAGGGTGTCAAATGCGAGACGGCTTTTTCGCCCTAACATTATGTCCGTAGGACGACATTCAGGCTCGCATCGATCAATCGTGGCTCAAGACGTTCAAGCGCGCTGCGGTTGGGGCTCCTAAAATCATCCAAATATCAGGGCATGGTGGCTCTGGAGCAATGGATGTATTTCACACTCATCAGGTCGAAGGCTGCAGCCGCGTCGATGCAGACCAATTTGTCTTTGCTGGAGGCGCTAGTCCTAACGGCGCGGTCGAGATTCACGAGTCTCCTCGCTCGACTTTCCGAACTCCACAATCAGTCTCTGGCGGTCACGCTGAGTGAGAGCGTCGGCCATTCTCGTAAAAGCCAGGGGGATGTATACAGCCTCGTGGGCGCTACGCGGGATATGATTGCTATCATCAAGGCGATGGACCGGATGGCGGACGAGCTTTTACTCGAGTCAAGGCAGTCGTGGGGGGCCGTCGGAGATATATCCAGCAATGTCCACGAGATTGCCTTCGGACGGTGGCGACTGCTAGGCGGGCGGAAGCTGAATGATCTTCGCGCGGTAGCCGTGGAAGAGAAGCTCCGGCGGACGCCGCGCCTGGTGATCTCATTGTTGGAGGTCGCTACGATTTTGGAGGAGAGCGTTGCCGATCTCGCACCAATGGAGGGACCACAGCGGACCAAGCAGCAAGATTGCGTCTAGCTCGGTTGAGCCGTTGCGAAACCCATCACGCCTTGCCACAGGCGGAGGGATTGATGGGTTTCGCTGGCGCTCTACCCATCCTACGAGCTCTGACCTTTTCTTCGGACGTGTGCGGTCTCCGAGACGGGCGGCGGATATGGTGTCAACGAGCGCCGGCAGGATTCCTACAAGCAACAATATCGCGGGGAGATTTTCGAGCCGCTAGCTCCGGCGGAGAGAATACCGCCAAATATCCTCCGTCACCTGCTAGCTTATATGTGGCGACCTCGCGATAGCCGACGGCGGTCACTTCGCAGCGCAAGAGCTCAATTGGCGTGCCATGCTTCGACGTCGGAAGCTCGAGATCGACAATTCCGACCCGCGCACCCTGCTTCAAGGCGGGCGCTAGGTTGTAGAGGAAGGCATAGGGTTGGGCTATCTCGTGATACATGTGAACGAGGATTGCGGCATCCAGCGAGGAAGCGGGCAGACGCGGGTCGTGGGGTTCGCCGAGCGCGAATTGCACGTTCGTCAACTTCAGAAGTTCTGTTCGCCTGGCGAGTTCGATGAGGTAATCCCGCGTGACGTCCTGGGCAACGACAGAGCCGGCGGGTCCGACGAGGTGCGAGAGCCTGACCGTGTGGTAGCCACTGCCTGCTCCAATGTCGCCGACTGTCATGCCTGGTTTCAGTTCAAGAACACGCGCGATTTGGCCGGCCTCATTGAGGGCGTCGCGGCGCTCTTCGGCGGCGCGGCGTGGGCTGACGATCCGCGCAACAGGGCGCCGCGGTGACGGAAACTCGTTTGCCGCGACTCCAGGGGGAGCCAGATGACCTATGTCAGCGGCGTATGCGCGAGTTGCGATAAGCGCCACAAGTAGCATCGCTATATACGTCGCTGCCGTCACGGTCCTACCAAGCTTTCTCAACCGGACTCCCAAAAACTGACGTTTGCGCCTTATGGGTGGGCGCCCTAATACGCCTGCTTGGCGTCGGCCTCTTCGCTGGTCTGGATCAGATCGAGGCTCTGCTCGATCTTGCCGAGCAGGGCCGACAATTGCTTGCGCTCCTGCGCGGAGAGGCAGGCGAGGATCTCGTCCTCTCGCCGCAGCAATTGCGGGAACAGCTCCTCGTAGAGCGCGCGCCCTTTCCTGGTCAGTTGTAGGCGGAATTCGCGGCGGTCGGCTGCGTTCTCGACCCGCTCGATCAGGCCGTCGTTGAGCAGCGTCGTCACCGCGCGGCTGATGGTGGATTTGTGCGTGCGGGTGCATTGGGAAATGTACTGCGCGCTGCAGGCATCAACGCGGAAGCCGAGCGTGGCGATGACGCGCCAGGCCGGAATGTCGAGGCCGTGGCGTTCCTGATATTCGACCGACAGCGCGGAACTGACCTCCGCCGCGAGCCGGTTGAGGCGGAACGGCACGAACTTGAACAAATCGAGCCGCGGCTTGGGCCGCGTTGAAGCCTCGTCGGCCGCGCGCGCTTTGAGCGCGATGTCGCTGGATGTCCTCGCCAAGGAGAGCGCTCCGAATTCCAGTTGACGGCCGGCCGGCTCCGGTCCAAAATAGTTGCACGTGAGACTATCTAGCAGATTGATCCTGTCCTGACCAGAGCCGAGGTTCGTGTATGGCGCCGGCCAATACCCCTCACGCCAAGACCCAGTTCGGCTACCGCCGTCACCCCGATCAGGACCGCCCCGGCTCGAGCCCCGCGGAGCATCCGGTCGTGATCGTCGGCGCGGGCCCGGTCGGCTTGTCGCTGGCGATCGATCTCGCCCAGCGCGGCCAGCGCGTCGTGCTGCTGGATGATGCCGACCGCATCGGCGAGGGCTCGCGCGCGATCTGTTTCTCGAAACGCTCGCTGGAATATTGGGACCGGCTCGGCGTCGGCGACCGCATGGTCGAGAAGGGCGTGGTGTGGAGTGTGGGGCGGATCTTCCACGGCGAGTCGCAGCTCTATCAATTCAACCTGTTGCCGGAAGACGGCCACAAGCGGCCGGCCTTCATCAATCTCCAGCAATACTACGCCGAGGCCTATCTGGTCGATCGCATCAACGATTTGCCCGGGATCGACCTGCGCTGGCGCAACAAGGTGACGGCGCTCGAGCAGCGCAACGATTCCGTGGCGCTGACGATCGAGACGCCGGAGGGCGCCTACCGCCTGCACGCGCAATACGTTGTCGCCTGCGACGGCGCGCGCTCATCGCTGCGGCAGATGGTCGGCGCCGAATTCGCCGGTCAGGTGTTCGAGGATCAATTCCTGATCGCGGACGTCAAGATGACCGCGGAATTTCCGACCGAGCGCTGGTTCTGGTTCGATCCGCCGTTCCATGCCGGGCGTTCGGCGCTGCTGCACCGGCAGCCCGACGATGTCTGGCGCATCGATCTCCAGCTCAACCGCTATGCAGATCCGGTCGTCGAGAAGAAGCCGGAGAACGTGCGACCGCGGATCGCCCGCATGCTCGGCCATGACAAGTTCGAGTTCGAGTGGATCTCGCTGTACAAATTCCAATGCCGGCGGATGGACCGCTTCATCCATGGCCGCGTGATCTTCGCCGGCGATTCCGCGCATCAGGTCTCGCCCTTCGGCGCGCGCGGCGCCAATTCCGGACTGGAGGACGCCGAGAACCTGTCCTGGAAGCTCGACCGCGTCCTGCGCGGCAAATCGCCCGCGAGCCTGCTGGAGAGCTACCATCTCGAGCGCAGCATGGCGGCGGACGAGAACATCCGCGAATCTACCCGCTCGACCGACTTCATGGCGCCGAACTCGCACCAGGAGGCGCGGCTGCGCAAGGCAGTGCTGGCGCTGGCCAAGGAGACCGAGTTCGGCAAGCGCATGGTCAATGGCGGCCGGCTCTCGGTGCCGTGCAGCTACGACACGCCGTTGTCGTCGCCAGATGCCGATGCCTGGCCCGGTGGGCCTCGGCCCGGCTGTTCCATGCTCGATGCGCCCGTTGCCGAGCGGGGCTATCTGACGGATGCCTTCCGCCAGGGCGGAACAGACTTCACCTTGCTGTCGTTCAGCAATGGCGTTGGGCTTGATGCGCCCGATAGCGTGAAGAACATTCGCATCGGCGGCGAGGAAGGACTAGGCGATCCCTCCGGCCTCGTCGCCAGGCGCTACGACGCGGGGCCGGGCGCGGCCTATCTGCTCAGGCCCGATGGCTACGTGGCGGCGCGCTTCCGCCATCCGACGCGCGAGGCAATCGCGGCGGCATTGTCTCGGGCCGAAGGACTGAATTGAGGTTCCGCATGCCGCTCTCCACCAGCTCGAACTTCGCACGCCCCGACGACGCCTTCCGCGCCATCGTCGAGGCGCATCGCGGTCTGACCGAGGAGCAGAGCGCTGATTTCGACGCGGCGCTGGTGCTGATCCTCGCCAACCATATCGGCGACATCGACGTGCTGCGCGAGGCGATCGGACTGGCCAAGCGCCGCATGATCGACGGTCAGCAGCAACAGCAGCAACAACAATAACCTGGTAAGGACGAATTGATGGCGAAGAACTTCGCATCCACCGGCGATCTCGCCGAGAAGAAGATCACCTTCTCCGAGATCGGCACCGATCTCTATGCCTTCACCGCCGAGGGCGATCCGAACACGGCCGTGATCGTCGGCGACGATGGCTGCCTCGTGTTCGACGCGCAGGCAACGCCGGCGATGGCGAACAAGGTGATCGAGCGCGTGCGCACGGTCACCGACAAGCCGATCAAATATGTCGTGCTGTCGCACTATCACGCCGTGCGCGTGCTGGGCGCCTCCGCCTATCACGCCCAGGGCATCGTCGCCTCGCAGGAGACCTATCGGCTGATCGCGGAGCGCGGCAAGCAGGATTGGGATTCCGAATACGGCCGTTTCCCGCGGCTGTTCCAGGATGCGCAGAGCATTCCCGGCCTGACCTGGCCGACGCTGACCTTCGAAGGCGAGATGTCGATCTATCTCGGCAAGCGCGAGGTGCGCCTGATGCAGCTCGGCGCCGGCCACACCTCCGGCGACATCGTCGCCTGGGTCCCCGATGCGGAGGTGATGTTCTCCGGCGACCTCATCGAATATCACTCGGCCTGCTATTGCGGCGACGCGCATCTGCGCGAATGGCCGGTGACGCTGAACGAGATCCGCAACTTCAATCCGAAGGCGATCGCGCCTGGCCGCGGCGATGCGCTGAAGGGCACCGCCACGGTGCGCGAGGCCATCGCGATGACGCGCGACTTCGTCACCTCGCTCTACGGCGCGGCCGAGATATCGGTCGCCAGGGGCCGCACGCTGAAGGAATCGATGGCGGCGACGCGCGAGGTGATGGATCCCAAATTCTCGAGCTTTGCCATCTACGAGCACTGCCTGCCTTTCAACGTGTCGCGCGCCTACGACGAAGCGTCCGGAATCGACGATCCCGTGATCTGGACCGACAAGCGCGACCAGGAAATGTGGGCCGCCTTGCAAGGAGGAGGATAGTCATGAACATCAATACCTCGCCTGACCGGATCATCCGCAGCTCGGCCCAGGTGACGCCGGGCTACATGTCCGGCTTCGGCAATTCTTTCGAGACCGAGGCGTTGCCGGGCGCGCTGCCGATCGGGCGCAACTCGCCGCAGCGCTGCGCTTACGGGCTTTATGCCGAGCAGCTCTCCGGCTCGCCCTTCACCGCGCCGCGCGGCAGCAATGAGCGCTCCTGGCTCTACCGCATCCGGCCTTCCGTGAAACATTCCGGCCGCTTCGAGAAGGTCGATGCCGGCCTGTGGCGTTCGGCGCCGTGCCACGAATACGACCTGCCGATCGCGCAGCTGCGCTGGGATCCGACGCCGCTGCCGAAGGAGGACGTGACCTTCGTCCAGGGCGTGCAGACCATGACGACGGCCGGCGACGTCAACACGCAGGCTGGCATGGCCGCGCATGTCTACCTCATCACCAAGTCGATGGTGGACCAGCATTTCTACGATGCCGACGGCGAGCTGATGTTCGTGCTGCAGCAGGGCAATCTTCGCCTCGTCACCGAGTTCGGCCGCATCGATGCCGAGCCCGGCGAGATCGTCGTGATCCCGCGCGGCGTCAAGTTCCGCGTCGAGATTCCGAATGGCCCGGCGCGCGGCTATCTCTGCGAAAATTACGGCGGCGCCTTCACGCTGCCGGAGCGCGGTCCGATCGGCGCCAATTGCCTCGCCAATGCGCGCGACTTCCTGACGCCGGTCGCAAGCTACGAGGACAAGGACACGCCGACCGAGCTCTACGTGAAATGGGGCGGCTCGCTGTTTAGGACGACGTTGCCGCATTCACCGATCGATGTCGTCGCCTGGCACGGCAATTACGCGCCGTACAAATACGATCTGCGCACCTTCTCTCCGGTCGGCGCGATCGGCTTCGACCATCCCGATCCCTCGATCTTCACCGTGCTGACCTCGCCGTCGGAGACCGCGGGTACCGCGAATATCGACTTCGTCATCTTCCCCGAGCGCTGGATGGTCGCCGAAAACACCTTCCGGCCGCCCTGGTATCACATGAACATCATGAGCGAGTTCATGGGCCTGATCTACGGCGTCTACGACGCCAAGCCGCAGGGCTTCGTCCCCGGCGGCATCTCCTTGCACAATTGCATGCTGCCGCACGGCCCCGACCGCGACGCCTTCGAGCACGCCAGCAACGGCGAATTGAAGCCGGTGAAGCTGACCGGCACCATGGCCTTCATGTTCGAGACCCGCTACCCGCAGCGCGTCACCGCGCATGCGGCGAACTCCTCGACGCTGCAGGACGATTACGCCGATTGCTGGAACGGCCTGGAAAAGCGCTTCGATCCGAGCAAGCCGTAGTCACTTCGTCATTCCGGGGCGCCGCGGAGCGGCGAGCTATGATGCGCAATTGCGCATCTGAGAATCCATACTCACGATCGTGGTTATGGATTCCGGGCTCGCGCTCCGCGCGCCCCGGAATGACGGCGGAGAAAATGTCAGAAACATCCGGCAGGAAACCAATGCCCCACCCCAACGATCCCAGCCTCCGCTCCTTCATCGCCGTCGATCCCGCCTCGGACTTCCCGATCCAGAACCTGCCTTACGGCGTGTTCTCGACTGCGGCCAATCCGACGCCACGCGTCGGCGTCGCGATCGGCGATTACGTGCTCGATCTCTGGGAGCTCGAGCAAGATTCCCGGCTCGACGTCGGCGCGCTCGGCGTGTTCTCGGGCCCCTCGCTCAATCCCTTCATGGCGCTGGGGCCGAAGGTCTGGACCAAGACCCGCGCACGCATCAGCGAGCTCTTGCGCACCGATCATCCGGAGCTGCGCGACAACGAGGAGCTGCGCACGCAGGCCCTGGTGCCGATGCGCGACGCCAAACTGCATCTGCCTTTCGCCGTCTCCGGCTACACCGATTTCTATTCGTCCAAGGAGCACGCCACCAATGTCGGCGTGATGTTCCGCGGCAAGGACAATGCGCTGCAGCCGAACTGGCTGCACATGCCGATCGCCTATAACGGGCGCGCCTCCACCGTCGTGGTCTCCGGCACCAGGGTGAAGCGGCCGCGCGGGCAGCTGAAGCCGCCGAATGTGGACGCGCCGAGCTTTGCGCCGTGCAAGCGGCTCGATTTCGAGCTCGAGCTGGGCGTCGTCATCGGCCAGCCCTCAGCCATGGGCGGCATGCTCAGCGAGCAACAGGCCGAGGAGATGATCTTCGGCTTCGTGCTGCTCAACGACTGGAGCGCGCGCGACATCCAGCAATGGGAATATGTGCCGCTCGGCCCGTTCCTGGCAAAAGCTTTTGCGACCTCGATCAGTCCATGGGTGGTGACGCGCGAGGCGCTGGAGCCGTTCCGCCTGAACGGGCCGGAGCAGCAGCCGGTTCCGCTCGACTATCTGAAGCAGACGAAGCCGCAGAATTACGACGTCGAGCTCGACGTCTCCTTGCGCGCTGCCGGCATCAATGCGCCCGCCAGCATCAGCCGCACCAATTTCAAGTACATGTACTGGTCCTCGGTGCAGCAGCTGATGCACCACGCCTCCTCGGGCTGCGCCATGAATGTCGGCGATCTCCTCGGCAGCGGCACCATCTCCGGGCCGGAGAAGAACCAGCGCGGCAGCCTGCTCGAGATCAGCTGGAACGGCACCGAGCCGGTCGAGCTGCCCGGCGGCGCCAGGCGCGCGTTCCTGGAGGACGGCGACAGCCTCGTCATGCGCGGCTGGTGCCAGGGCAACGGCTATCGCGTCGGGTTTGGCGAGGTCGAGGGGACGATTTTGGCGGCGGAGTGAGCCGCGCGCTCGATATCGTAGGGTGGGCAAAGGCGCGTCAGCGCCGTGCCCACCATTCCTCTCCGTAATCGCAGCAACTTGGTGGGCACGCTTCGCTTTGCCCACCCTACGGGTCTGGATTGCTTCGTCGCAAGGGCTCCTCGCAATGACATGGAGAGATCTACCGCCTCTCCGGCGGTACGTCGCGCACCCGCGCGCAATGCGCCGCGACATCCTCTACGCTGTACTTCAGATGCACCCGTTTGTCGGACGGCACCTGCTTGGCGCTGCACACGCCCGGCCGCCATTCCTGCGCCGGCCTGATCGGGCGCGGGGCAAACCCGCCGCCGCAATTCGGGCAGACGTTGAACAGCTTGGTCTCGACGCAGTCCGCGCAGAACGTGCATTCATACGAGCAGATCCGCGCATTGGTTGCGTCGGGCGGCAGATCGCAATCGCAATATTCGCAGTTCGGTCGCAGCTGGAGCGCCATGTTGAATCTCCGCAACTAGAGCTGCGATCATCGCAGATCGTGCGCTGCGCGCGAATGCCGTAGTTCCCTCGATTTCAGCCGGGCTTGATCTCCTTGAGCGGCAGCTTCGAGCTCTCCTTCAGCCGGTCGAGCACGATCGAGGAGCGCACATGCGCCACGCTCTGGTGCGGCATCAGGACGTCGTTGACGAGGTTGGAGAGACCCTTGAGATCGCGCAGCACGGCTTTCAGCACGTAGTCGGCATCGCCCGTCAGCGAATACGCCTCCTGGATCTCGTCGATCCGGTTCACCAGCGCGCGAAAACGCTTGGAATTGTCCGGCGAGTGCGTGGCGAGCCCGACCTGGATGAAGGCGATCACGCCGAAGCCGAGCGCCTCGCTGGAGAGGTCGGCGTGGTAGCCCGCGATCACCTTCTCCTCCTCCAGCCGCATCCGCCGCCGCGAGCACTGCGAGGCGGAGAGGCCCGCGAGCTCGGCCAGCTCCTGGTTGGTGAGGCGGCCGTCGTCCTGGAGCGCGCCCAGGATCTTGAGGTCGAAGGCATCCACGGAAATCATGCGTGTTTTGTCCATTTGATGCACGGATCGTGCATATTGTAACCAATTGGTGCCCCGTTTGCACGCTCCTTGCGCGCCCCATGAAGGATAGTTCGTGCCAGCAGCCATTTGGGAGAACACCATGGGTCCGTTTCCGCACGATGCACCGCCGGCCACGATTAGTGCCGACAATCCGATGGGCACCGACGGCTTCGAGTTCGTCGAATATGCGCACCCTCATCCGGAAGAACTGCACGCTTTGTTCAAGCTGATGGGCTATGCGCGCGTCGCGCGCCACAAGACCAAGAAGATCACGGTCTATCGCCAGGGCGACATCAACTATCTCGTCAACGAGGAGCCCGGCACCCACGGCACTGAGTTCGTCGCCGCGCACGGCCCCTGCGCGCCGTCGATGGCCTTTCGCGTCGTCGATGCCAAGGCGGCCTATGACCGCGCCATCGCGCTCGGCGCCGAGCCGGCCGACGTCTCGTCCGCGCAGAAGGCGCTTGACGTGCCCGCGATCAAGGGCATCGGCGGCAGCCTGCTCTATCTGGTCGATCGCTACGGTGCCAAGGGCTCGGCCTATGATGCCGAATTCGAATGGCTGGGCGCGCGCGATCCCAAGCCGGTTGGCGCCGGCCTGTTCTATCTCGACCATCTCACCCACAACGTCCATCGCGGCCGCATGAATGTCTGGGCCGGCTTCTACGAAAAGCTGTTCAACTTCCGCCAGATCCGCTTCTTCGACATCGAGGGCCGCGCCTCCGGCCTGTTTTCGCGCGCGCTGACCAGCCCCGACGGCAAGATCCGCATTCCGATCAACGAGGACGCCGGCGATTCCGGCCAGATCGAGGAATATCTGCAGACCTATCGCGGCGAAGGCATCCAGCACATCGCCTGCGGCTGCCGCGACATCCACCGCACCATCGAGGGCCTGCGCGAGGCCGGCCTGCCGTTCATGCCGTCGCCGCCCGACACCTATTTCGAGCGGATCGACGCGCGCCTGGCGGGGCATGGCGAGGATGTCGCACGGCTCAGGAAGAACGGCATCCTGATCGACGGCGAGGGCGTGGTCGACGGCGGCCAGACCAAGGTGCTGCTGCAGATCTTCTCGGCCAACGCGATCGGGCCGATCTTCTTCGAGTTCATCGAGCGCAAGGGCGACGATGGATTCGGCGAGGGCAATTTCAAGGCGCTGTTCGAATCGATCGAGGAGGACCAGATCCGGCGCGGCGTGTTGAAGGTGGGGAACGCGGCGTAGGTCGCTGCCGCCACGCACACTGCGGTAGGGTGGGCAAAGCGAAGCGTGCCCACGTACCTGCCGAACTGATGCGAAGTGCCGTAGGGTGGGCAAAGCGTAAGCGTGCCCACCACGTTCATCTGTCATCGTGGATCGATGGTGGGCACGGCGCTATGCGCCTTTGCCCACCCTACGGATTTGTGCGCTGGGCTACTTAGCCGCCTTCCACGCCGTCATCACCGCCCCGATCTCCGCCGCCTCCGGCTCGCGCGCGGACGAGGGCGTGCGCGAGAATCGCGGCGCGGGCGCCGGCTGCTTCACGCCGTGGCGCTCGATGAAGACGTTGCGAGCGACCATGTGCGGATGCTGTGTCGCCTCCGACATGGTCAGCACCGGTGCGAAGCAGATGTCGGTGCCTTCCATGATCTTGCACCAGTCCTCGCGCGTCTTGCTCTTGAACACGGCCTTCAGCTTCTCCTTCAACGCCGGCCAGGCCTTGCGATCCATCTGCGCGTCGAAATCGGCCTCGGTGAGGCCGGCGTGCTCACGCAGCAGCGCGTAGAATTGCGGCTCGATCGAGCCGATCGAGACGAAGTGCCCGCAGGCGCATTCGTAGACGCCGTAGAAATGCGCGCCGCCGTCGAGGAAGTTCTGGTTGCGCGCCTCGGTCCATCGTCCCATCGTGGTCATGTCGAAGAAGAACGACATCAGCGAGGCCGCGCCGTCGCACATCGCCGCGTCCACCACCTGGCCCTTGCCCGACCTCTGCGCTTCCAGCAGCGCGGCGAGCACGCCGACGACGAGATAGAGCGCGCCGCCGCCGAAATCGCCGACCAGGTTGAGCGGCGGCACCGGCGCTTCCTTCGTGCCGATCGCGGCAAGCGCGCCGGTGATGGAGATGTAGTTGATGTCGTGGCCGGCGGCGTTGGCGAGCGGGCCTTCCTGGCCCCAGCCGGTCATGCGGCCATAGACCAGCTTCGGGTTGCGCGCGAGCACGACGTCCGGCCCGAGCCCCAGCCGCTCCATCACGCCGGGGCGGAAGCCTTCGACCAGCGCGTCTGCGCTCGCGAGCAGATCCAGCACTTGCGCGATCGCGGCCTTGTCCTTGAGATCGAGCTCGATCACCTTGCGGCCGCGGCCTGCCACCGACTTCATGCTCTTCTTCGCGCCAACGCGGTCGAGCGTGACGACGTCGGCGCCCATGTCGGCCAGCATCATGCAAGCGAACGGGCCGGGCCCGATGCCGGCGAATTCGACGATGCGGAAGCCCGACAGCGGGCCGGAAGTGCGGACGGTCGAGGTGGGGGCTGGTTTGTCGAGCACGTTGTTGTTTCCTCGGGTCGCGGGCGCATGCGCCTGATGCGGCAATCGCCTCTGACGTTTCTTCTGTTGAGCGAGTTAATCGGCCGATTAACTTTTCCCGCCTTCACGCCGACGAGGCAAGCGGTTTTCATGCCGCACGGCCAAAATAAAACGGCGCGCACCGAAGTGCGCGCCGCGGAAAATTTGCGTGGAGACGCTAGAGCATGATCCGGAAAAGTGCGTAGCGGTTTTCCGAAAAGATCATGCTCAAACAATAACCTAAAGCGCGATGACGATTCATCCTAATCGCATCGCGCTTTAGTCGGATCGTCAGCGCGCAGCGGCGACCGCGCGTTGTGCCATCACCTTGATCAGATTGGCGCGATACTCTGCCGTGCCGTGGATGTCGGCCAGCAATCCGTTCGCCGAGATGCTGACGCCGTCGATCGCCGACGGCGACCAGTTCGCCTTCAGCGCCGCTTCGATCGCCGGCACCCGCATCACACCGGTTTGCGAGGCGCCGGTGGCGGCCACCCGAACCTCGCCCGACTTGCTCTGCGCCACGAACACGCCGGTCAGCGCGAAGCGCGACGCCGGGTGCCGCATCTTCTCGTAACCTGCCTTCGCCGGCACCGGGAATGACACGGCGGTGATGATCTCGCCGTCTTCCAGCGCCGTCGTGAACAGGCCCTGGAAGAAATCATCGGCCGCAATCGACCGCTTGTTGGTCTTAACGGTGGCGCCGAGCGCGAGCAGCGCGGCCGGGAAATCCGCGGCTGGATCATTGTTGGCGATCGAGCCGCCGATCGTGCCGCGATACCGCACGGCGGGATCGCCGAGCACCGAGGTGAGATAGGCAATCGCGGGGATCGCCTTCTTCACATCGGCATTCGTCATGATGTCGTAATAGGTCGTGGCGGCCTTGATGATCAGCGTGTCGCCCGACAGCTCGACGCCCTGCAGCTCCTTGATCTTGCCGAGATCGATGACGTCGGAGGGGCTTGCAAGGCGCTGCTTCATGACCGGAAGCAGCGTCTGGCCGCCGGCGAGGAACTTCGACTCGCTGCCCTTGGCGAACAGGCTGGCGGCTTCGTCGACCGAGGAAGCGCGATGATAGGTCGTCTGGTACATCTTCGTTCCTCCCTTAAGCCGCGTGGATCGTGCGCCACACCCGGTCGGGGGTTGCGGGCATTTCCAGATTGTTCTTGCCGATCGCATCCGTGATCGCGTTGATCACGGCCGCCGATGCGCCGATCGCGCCGGCCTCACCGCACCCCTTGATGCCGAGCGGATTGCCCGGGCACAGCGTCGTGGTGTGGGACAGGTTGAACGACGGCACGTCGTCGGCGCGCGGCATGGCGTAATCCATGAACGAGGCCGTGACCGGCTGGCCGTTGGCATCATAGATCGCATGCTCGAGCAACGCCTGCCCGATGCCCTGCACAAGGCCGCCATGGACCTGGCCCTCGACGATCATCGGGTTGATCAGCCGGCCGAAATCGTCGGCCGCGACGAAGTTGACGAAGGAGGTCTTGCCGGTGCCGGGATCGACCTCGAGCTCGCAGATATAGGCGCCGGCCGGGAAGGTGAAGTTGGTCGGGTCGTAGAAGGCGCTCTCCTTCAGGCCCGGCTCCATCCCGTCAGGCAGATTGTGCGCCGTATAGGCCGCGAGCGCGACCATCGGCAGGGCAATCGCCTTGTCGGTGCCTGTTACCTTGAACTCGCCGTTCTCGATGACGATGTCGGCTTCCGACGCTTCCAGCGCGTGCGCCGCGATCTTCTTGGCCTTGGATTCCATCTTCTCCATCGCCTTCAGGATCGCGGTGAGGCCGACGGCCGCCGAGCGCGAGCCGTAGGTGCCCATGCCGAACTGCACTTTGTCGGTGTCGCCATGAACGATCGAGACCTGGCTGATCGGAACACCCAGGCGCTCCGCGACGAGTTGGCAGAAGGTGGTCTCGTGCCCCTGGCCGTGGCTGTGCGAACCGGTGAGGATCTCGATGGTGCCGACCGGGTTGACTCGCACCTCGGCCGATTCCCATAGGCCGACGCCGGCGCCCAGGCTGCCGACCGCCTTCGACGGCGCGATGCCGCAGGCCTCGATGTAGCAGGACACGCCGATGCCGCGCAGCTTGCCGTTTGCTTTCGCCTGCGCCTTGCGGGCAGGGAAGCCGGCAT
This sequence comes from Bradyrhizobium sp. CCBAU 11357, assembly GCF_028128865.1. NCBI lineage: Bacteria > Pseudomonadati > Pseudomonadota > Alphaproteobacteria > Hyphomicrobiales > Nitrobacteraceae > Bradyrhizobium > Bradyrhizobium sp. CCBAU 11357. The sequence goes on from NZ_LBJW01000004.1 coordinate 18,195, forward strand.
AGTCGATCGCCTTCATCGCCGCATCGAGGGAAGCGTTAAAGTCGCCGGTGTCGTAGGCCATGATGACAGGCGTCTGGTGCGGGAACTGGGTGATGAAGTTGGTCCGCCGCAACTGGGCCGGATCGACGTTCAGCTGCCGCGCCGCCGTCTCCATCAGTCGTTCGATCAGATAGCTCGCCTCGGGCCGGCCCGCGCCGCGATAGGCGTCGACCGGTGTGGTGTTGGTGTAGACCCCGATCACCTCGGCGTGGATCGCCGGGATGTTGTACTGGCCCGACAGCAGCGTCGCGTAGAGATAGGTCGGCACCGACGACGAGAACAGCGACATGTAGGCGCCGAAATTGGCGTAGGTCTTCACCTTGAGGCCGATGATCTTGTTGTTGGCGTCGAAGGCCATCTCGGCATGGGTGATGTGATCGCGGCCATGCGCGTCGGTGAGGAAGGCTTCGGTGCGGTCGCCGGTCCACTTGACGGGACGGCCGACCTTCTTTGAGGCCCACAGCGCCACCATCTCCTCGGGATAGATGAAGATCTTGGAGCCGAAGCCGCCGCCGACGTCGGGCGCGATCACGCGCAGCTTGTGCTCGGGGGCGATGTTGTAGAACGCCGACAGCACGAGACGCGCGACGTGCGGGTTCTGCGATGTCGTATAGAGGGTGAAGTGCTCCTCGGCGGTGTCGTAATCGGCGATCGCCGCGCGCGGCTCCATCGCATTCGGCGCGAGGCGGTTGTTGGTTACGTCGAGCTTCACCACATTGGCGGCTTTCGAGAAGGCGGCATTCACCGCGCCCTCGTCGCCGATCACCCAGTCATAGACCTGGTTGCCGGGCGCCTCGGGATGAAGCTGCGGCGCGCCGGACTTGATCGCGGCCTGCATGTCGGCGACCGCGGGAAGCTCCTCGTAATCGACCACGACGGCTTCCGCCGCGTCGCGCGCGAGATTCTTGCTGTCGGCGATCACGACTGCAACCGCCTGTCCGACGAAGCGCACCGTCTCCGGCGCCATCGCCGGCCATGCGCCCATTTTCATCGGGCTGCCGTCCTTGGAGGTGATGGCCCAGCCGCAGATCAGGTTGCCGACCTTGTCGTCGACCAGCTGCTGTCCCGTCAGCACCGCGACCACGCCCGGCATCTTCAGCGCCGCGGACGAGTCGATCTTCCTGACCTTCGCGTGCGCGTGCGGGCTGCGGATGAAATAGGCATGGGTCATGCCCGTCAACTTGATGTCGTCGACGTAACGGCCCTTGCCGGTAATGAAACGCTTGTCTTCCTTGCGCACCACGCGTGCGCCGATGCCTTCAACACCCATGTCTGGTCCTCCCGACCGGAAATTTCCTTGACCGCTGTCCATCGACAGCTGCGACGGTGGTACTTGTTCGAGGCGCGCCGCTTACTCGGCCGCCTGCGAGACCTTCATGCGGCCGGCCGCGTCCAGCACGGCCTTGACGATGTTGTGATAGCCGGTGCAGCGGCAGATATTGCCTTCGAGCTCGGTGCGGACGGTCGCCTCGTCGAGCTGTCCACCATGGCGCTGCACGATGTCGATCGCCGACATGATCATGCCCGGCGTGCAATAGCCGCACTGCAGGCCGTGATTATCGCGGAAGGCGGCTTGCATCGGGTGCAGCTCGTCGCCCTTGGCGATGCCCTCGATCGTGGTGACGTTGGCGCCGTCGGCCTGCCCTGCCAGCATGGTGCAGGATTTCACCGCACGGCCGTCCATGTGCACGACGCAAGCGCCGCACTGGCTGGTGTCGCACCCGACATGGGTGCCGGTCAGGTTGAGGTGATCGCGCAGGAGCTGGACCAGCAGCGTGCGGTCCTCGACATCGACAGCAACGGCCTTGCCGTTGACCGTCAGTTTGACTGTAGACACTTGAAGTCCTCCCAAAGTGATTTTGATTGGTTCTAATTAGAGACAGCGCGAACGAAACTTTGCAACTGGGTTTTTGCTGACCGCGGTCATGGAAGGGTCATCGTGATGACGGTCGCCGATGTGCGATTCGGTCACGGTGTCTCGTGCCGCCGCCGTCACGTGCTGCGACGTTGCGAAAGACACGCGGAAAGTCGCAGCTAGCCTCTGCGATGGCGTGCTCGGCTGCCATCATAATAGGCGCGTGACCTGGTCGCGCGTGCCGTGGTCATCCTGGCCCCTTGCCCCTGGACTTCGGTCCGGTCGTGCGTCCTTCCTCCCTCGGATGCCTGGCTCGTTGCGCGAATAGGAGCATGCGCCCCCGCCTTTGTAATCGCGATCTTGGTAGTAGGACGTCACGGCTTAAGTCTTTGATTTTGCTTATGGCGGTGCAGCGAAGTGCCGCCGTCAAGCCGCGTCGGCCAGTACAGCCCACTCCGTCATTCCGGGGCCCGAGCGGAGCGAGGGAGCCCGGAATCCATCCGGCCGCAGTGTCCGCGGGGAAATGGATTCCGGGTTCGCGCAAAGAGGCGCGCCCCGGAATGACAACGAGTGAACGGTCCGAAAAAGCAGCACTAGTACTTCCTGGCGATTGAACGTGGCCGCGCGCCCTCCTAGTGGAGCCGTACAAGCAACGGCAACAAGGGTGGAAGCGATGCAGATGAACGACAGTCAACGGATCCCGGCGTCGAAGGCCACGGTGTGGGCTGCGCTCAACGATCCCGAAATTCTCAGGCGCTGCATTCCCGGCTGCCAATCGCTCGAGATGGCATCGCCGACCGAGATGACGGCGACCGTGGTGCTGAAGGTCGGTCCGGTGAAGGCGGCGTTCAGCGGCAAGGTGACGCTGACCGACATCGATGTGCCCAACGGCTATCGCATCGTCGGCGAAGGCGCCGGCGGCGTCGCCGGCTTTGCCAAGGGTGGCGCGAAGGTCAGGCTGGAGGAAGAAGCGCCCGACGTCACCATCCTGCACTATGAGGCCGATGCGCAGATCGGCGGCAAGCTCGCACAGCTCGGCTCGCGATTGATCGACTCGACGTCGCGAAAACTCGCCGCGAACTTCTTCGAAAGTTTTGCAGGCGTGGTAGCGCCATCATCGTGATCGATGCGCGAGGCGGGTGGGGTGCCGTAGTGCCGTAGGGTGGGCAAAGCGAAGCGTGCCCACGATCTCTTCATGATCGAAAGTGGTGGTGGGCACGGCACGCGAGAAGCGCGCCTTTGCCCACCCTACGGCAGTGAACGCTATGGCTTCCGCTCGCGGCGCGATGCTGCCTTCATTCGAGCGCGCATTTCGAGCTGCAAAATACGAGCAGGACGCGAGGCGCCACAACGAGATGAGCGGCGAAAGCCGCCAATGATTTGCACTACTACCTTCCGCCTATACTAAGCGCGCAAAGGCGATGCTGTAATTTCGAACGATGGCTCGCAGGCGAACTGCCCATCACGAGCGCAACGCGCTCAGGCGCCCAACGAGGCGTGCACAACAACACCGCGGAGGGATACATGACCTTTGGAACGAAGGGCTTCTTGGCCGGCATCTCCACGATTGCGATGCTTGCCGCCGTTACACCTGGCGTTCGCGCCAACGACTCCCTGCTCAAGGCTCAATCCGATTCGAATCAGTGGGCCGTTGCCGGCCACGATTACGGCAACACGCGCTTCAGCCCGCTCAAGCAGATCAACACCGAGAACGCCGGCAAGCTGACGCTCGCTTATTCCTTCTCGCTGGCGTCGCTGCGTTCGAACGAATCCTCGCCGATCGTCGTCGGCAACACGCTGTACGTTTCGAGCTCGTGGGGTCCGAAATACGTCTATGCGCTCGATGCGGCGACGGGGCAGCGCAAATGGACCTGGGAGCCCGACATTCCCGAGGACGTGCTGCAATACGCCTGCTGCGACGTGAACAGCCGCGGCGTATCCTATGCCGACGGCAAGATTTTCGTCGGCCGCCTCGACGGCAAGCTGACGGCGCTCGATGCCGCGACCGGCAAGTCGCTGTGGACGGCGAAGGTGGTCGACTACAAGCAGGGCTCGGTCATCACCTCGCCGCCGCTCGTCGTGCGCGACAAGGTCATCACCGGTTTCGGCGGCGGCGAATACGGCGTGCGCGGCGCGCTGCTGGCCTTCGACATCAACACCGGCAAGCAGGTGTGGCAGACCTACACCGTTCCTTCGCCGGAGGAACCCGGTGGCGATTCCTGGAAGGGCGATTCCGCCCAGCATGGCGGGGGTGCGGCCTGGCTGGTCGGCTCCTACGATCCGAAGAGCGACACGGTCTATTGGGGCACCAGCAATCCCGGTCCATGGAACACGGCGGTGCGTTCGACCGGCGACGGCAATTTCGGCAAGCTGACCAACCTCTACACGGCTTCGACGCTCGCGCTCGATCCCAACACCGGCAAGATCAAGTGGCACATCCAGACCACGCCGGCCGACGCCTGGGACTATGACGGCGTCAACGAAGCCGTGCTCGCGGATCTCAAGATCGGCGGCAGCACCGTTCCGGCCCTCATGAAGGCGGACCGCAACGGCTTCTTCTTCGTCGCCAATCGCGAGACCGGCAAGGTGTTGTCGGCGGAGAAATACGTGTTCTCCAACTGGGCCCAGAAGTGGGACGTCGCCACGATGCGCGCGGTCGAGGATCCCGACAAGCGTCCCGGGCCGAATCATCCGGCCAAGGACATCTGTCCGAACCTGATCGGCGGCAAGAACTGGCAGCCGATGTCGTTCAACCCGCAGACCGGCCTCGTCTACATCCCGTCCAACAACGTCTGCATGGACTGGTCGGTCAGCGATGTCGCCTACAAGCGCGGCGTATTCTATCTCGGCGCCGAATTCCCGACCAAGGAAGGCCCCGGCGGCTTCCTCGGCGAGCTCGTCGCCTGGGATCCGGTCGCGCAGAAGAAGGTCTGGTCGATCAAGGAAGACCTGCCCTTCAATGGCGGCACGTTGACCACCGGCGGCGGGCTGGTGTTTGCCGGCAACATCCATGGCGACTTCCGCGCCATCGATGCGAAGTCCGGCAAGGTGCTGTGGAGCAAGAATCTCGGCTCCGGCATCGGCGCAGGCCCGGTGACCTATCAGGTCGACGGCAAGCAATATGTCGCGATCGTCGTCGGCCGCACCGCTGCGCTGCCTGCGTTCCTGGGCGAGGTAGGAAAGAAGATGACGGCCGCAGCCCCCGAGGGCGGTTCGCTCTTCGTGTTCTCCGTCCAGTGACAACTCGCGCGCGTATCCTCGAGGTGACGATACGCGCGCGCTTTCTCCAGACTTTAGCTGCGGCATCGGCAGGTGCCTGCTGCCGTCGCGCCTGGCTCAACAAAGTTCCGGCGCAACAAAGCCAACGCAAGGGAGACGAGGATGCGTTCGAATCATTCCGCCACCGGTGCGAGCCGACATCGCGCCATCGCAGGCCTGCTCGCATGTGCCGCCGCGGCGCTGATCGGTCCGGCCTCGCCGCTGCAGGCTGAAGAAGCGCAGCCGTTCCGTCTCTGCGCCGATCCGACCAACCTGCCATTCTCGAGCGACAGCTCGTCGAAGCCGGGTTTCTATGTCGAGATCGGGCAGGCCCTGGCGCAGGCGCTCGGCCGGCCGATCGCCTACGACTGGTACAAATCCTATTTCGGCAAGCGCACCGTGCGCGTCACGCTGCTCGGCAAGCAGTGCGACGCCATGATCGGGCTGCCGCGGTCCGAGGATTTCATGGGCCCTGCCGTGATCTTCTCCGACTCCTTTGCGAAGGAGGGCTATGCCCTCGTGGCCGCCAAGGGCGCGGCGGTCGGTGGCATCGACGGCCTCAAGGGCAAGCGTGTCGCCGTGCAGTTCGCTAGCACGCCGCAAAACCTGCTCGCGAGCCGCGACGACATCCAGAAGGTGACGGTGCTGTCGCCCGAGGAGGGCATGCAGGCGCTCGACCAGGGCCGGGCCGACGTCGCCTTCATCTGGGGACCGGTCGCCGGCTGGCTGAACAAGACCAGCTACGACGGCCGCTACCAGATCGAGCTCACCGAGGGCGAGGGCCTGTCATGGGATGCCGCCATCGGCTTCGCCAAGACCTCGACCGAGCTGCGCGACCGCGTCAATGCCGTGCTGCCGCAGCTTCAGGGCACGATCGGCGAGCTCGCCGTGAAATACGGTTTGCCGAGCGGCGCGCCGGTTCGCTTCGGTGCGGTGCCGGCGGTCACGACGGGGACGGGAACCGGAGCCGGCGTGGTGCAGGTCGCCAATGTGGTGGCGACCGAGACCAAGGGCGACGCGGCCGCGCCAGGCGCCGAGGCCGTCGGCGCCGGCAAGGAGATCTTCAACGGAACCTGTGCGCATTGCCACGGTCCCGACGCGATCCAGAGCGAGCGGAAGATCGATCTGCGGCTGTTGCGTCACCGCTACGGCGACGAGATGCGCGAGAAGTACTGGACGACCGTGCACGAGGGACGGCCGAACAAGGGCATGCCGGCCTGGAAGGAGGTCTATACCGATGACCAGTTCGACAGCATCTATTCCTTCCTGCTGACGGTCCAGACCGAATCGAACGACTGAACGGTCTTGACCGAACCCGATCAGGAGGATGTGGTAGCGTCCATCCGGCACCATCCCGGTGCCGGACGGATGTCGGATGGTTCCGCCTCGTCCGCTGCGGCGGCGGATGCCGATACGGTGCAGCATTCGGCGGTGCAGTCCTGTGAAGGCGCCATGACCAGCTTCCTGATCGTCGACGATCATCCGCTGTTTCGCGAGGCGCTCGGCAATGCGGTGCGGCTGGCCTTGCCGGAGGCGCGGATTGTCGAGGCGGTGTCGATCGAGGATGCCCTTCATATCCTGACGGCCGAGCAGGGCGAGGGCATCGACCTCGCGCTGCTCGACCTCTCGCTGCCGGATGCGACCGGCTTCTCCGGCTTTCTGCGCTTGCGCGAGGCCCATCCGCGCCTGCCTGTCGCCATCGTGTCGAGCGAGGAGGACCAGCGCGTCGTCCGCGAGGCGCTGGAGCTGGGAGCCGCCGGTTATCTGCCGAAGTCGCTGTCGAAGCGCGAGCTGGCGCAATCGATCGAGGGCGTGCTGAATGGATCGGTGTCGGTGCCGAAGGATTTCGTCGCAACGCCGCAGCGGCGCCGGGCCGAGGCCAGCAAGGCGCTCGAGGTCAAGCTGCGCGAGCTGACCCCGCAGCAGCTTCGCGTGCTCGAACTGCTGCGGCGCGGCTATCCGAACCGGCAGATCGGTCAGGAGCTTCAGCTCGCCGAATCCACGGTGAAGGCGCATATCACCGAAATTCTGCGCAAGCTCGGCCTGTTCAGCCGCAACAAGGCGATCATCGAGATCGGCAAGGTGGACCTGCCGGATCCCAAGGCGCGGCCTTATGCGCGGGCCGACCGCGGGCGGCCGCAATGACGCGCAATATCCCGCTTGATCTGGATCAAGCCGGTCTGATCCGGCCGGGACATTCTCGTTTCGACGTCGACCCCGTCGATCCTCTGGCCGATCAACCAGGAATGGCTCACACGTGATGCGATTTCTGATCGTCGAAGACCATCCGTTGTTTCGCGAGGCCCTCGAGGGCGCGCTCCAGTTGGTGGCGCCGGCCGCCGAGATCCTTCAGGCGACCTCGGTCGACGGTGCGCTCGAGCAGGCCGCGGCGGCTGCCGAGCTCGACCTCATCCTGCTCGATCTGTCGATGCCGGGCACCACAGGCCTTTCGGGGATCATCCGCATCCGCAAGGCCTTTCCCAGGATTCCGGTCGTCATCGTGTCTGGCCATCAGGATCCGCAGATCATGTCCGGCGCCCTGTCGCTCGGCGTCTCCGGCTACATCCTCAAATCGTCCTCCAAGCAGGATCTGGCGCAGTCGATCGGCGAGGTGCTGCGCGGCGCGGTCTGTGTCCCTGCCGCCTATCGCGGGCTGGTCCGCCCGCAACGCGCCGCCGGCCCCGCGCAGGATCTGCTGAAACGCCTGCACGAGCTGACGCCGCAGCAATTGCGCGTGCTCGAAATGCTCAAGCGCGGCCTGCAGAACAAGCAGATCGCCTTCGAGCTGAATATCTCCGAGACCACGGTGAAGGTCCACGTCTCCGACATCCTGCGCAAGCTCAACGTGCTCAGCCGCACCAAGGCCATCGTTGAAATGTCCCGGATCGATTTCGCGACGCTGGCCAGCGAGGGCGTTCCGGCACGGCGCGAGCATGCTCCGCCGGATCGGCAGTGATTAGAATCCCGCTTTTTTTGCCACGCGGGACTTGTCTCAGGCAGCTAATTCAACGACACGTCAAAGCCATATCATGCTGTAAGATGCTACCGGTACGGTGCATGGGGTTGTTTTCAACTTTTGATGTGCGCCAAGTGCGGCTTCAGCTCAGCAGGAACGACAGCAGCGCCCGCATCTCCGCGGGCCTGATCGGCTTCTTCAGCACTTCGAGGCCCTGGAGGCTCGCCTGCTTCGCCGCCTGCTCGGAATAATCGGCGGTGATGATCATGGCGGGCGCGTCGAGCTTCAAATGCTCCCGCACGTCGGTGATGGCCGACAGGCCGCTCTCGCCGTGATCGAGATGGAGGTCGGCGATCACGACATCGGGCGCGCCGCCGAGCTCGTTGAGGCGCACGAGCGCGTCCGCGCCCGATCGCGTGGTCGCGACGTCGCAGCCCCATCCCTCCAGCAGCGCGGCCATCGCCTCCGAGCCGTTCGGATCGTTCTCGATCAGCAGGATCTTGGCGCCTTCGAGCCCGCTGTAATCGTAGTGACGCGCGGCGGGCGCGACCTCCTGCACCTCGTCGGCGACGTCAGCGAGGTCGGCCGGCTCCAGCTCCAGGGTGAAGGTCGATCCCCTGCCGAGCTGCGACGACAGCCGCACCTCGTGCCCGAGCTCGCTTGCGAAGCGGCGGACGATGGAGAGGCCGAGCCCGAAGCCGGCCTGGTCGGCCGCCGTGGCATCACCGCGCTGGAATTCGCGGAAGATCGCCTCCTGCTGCGCCTGCGCGATGCCGGGTCCGGTGTCGGAGACCTGGACGCAGATCTGGCCGCCGCGCGGCCGGCATCCCATCACGACGCCGCCGCTGCGGGTATAGCGAATGGCATTGGCGAGCAGGTTCTGGAGGATCCGCCGCAGCATCATCGCATCCGACCTCACCGCCAGCTTTGAGCTGCGGATGCGCAAGGACAGGCCTTGCCGCGCGGTGACCGGCTCGAATTCGTTGCGGAGCTGCTCGAACAGGGGCGCCAGCGCGATCGCGCGCACGTCGGGCTTCAGTGCGCCGGCGTCGAGCTTGGCGATCTCCAGCAGCGAGCGCAGCAGGTCCTCCAGCATCACCAGCGAGCGGCTCGCCTGGTCGATCAGCACACCCGCTTCCTGCGACTCCATCATCTCCGTCAGCGCGGACAGGGTCAGGCGCGCCGCGTTGAGTGGTTGCAACAGATCGTGGGTGACCGAGATCAGCACCGAGGATTTCAGCGAGCTTGCCGCTTCCGCCTGCTGCTTGGCACGATAGAGCCCCTCATTGGCGCGCTCGACCGAATGCAGCGCCTCGCGCAATTGGTGCGTCCGGTCGCGAACCTTGTGGTCGAGCGCAATGGCGGTTTCGAACAATGAAAAGGCATTGAGCTGCTGGTCCATCGAGCGCTCGACCCGCGACATCAGCGCGGCATTGATCTTCCTCAGCTTGGCGGCCTCGCGCCTGAGCTGGTCGACCGCATCAGGGCCCTGCCACATGTCCGTCACGACGGGCGCCTTCCGATCGCAACCCCCGTGAAGGTCTGGTTCACATGCATGGAGCCGAACTGCTCGCCGTAGGTGTGAAAGCCGACCACGCGGTTCTGCCGGTACAGTTCGGACATGTCGCGGGCGAGCTGATGCTGCTCGGCATCGAGCCGGCGGAGCAGGCACTCGAAGCCGATATAGAGCGAGACGTCTCCGATCTGGTCGCGGATGTCGGCGAACGTCTCGCGGGCCGCGCCGACCAGGCTGCGCGACGTCGCCGCGGTCAGCACCATGCCCTCGTCGATGGCGCAGAAGAAGTGCAGCGAGCCGTCCGGCTCGACGCGCTGGATCGAGCGCGCGTAATAGGCGCCGCCGACGCGGACCAGGACCGGATGCGAGGCGAAGGAGAACGGATCGAGCTTGGCGTCTATGATGCCGACCACGCGCGAATATTCCTGCGCGGCAGGCTCGGCGTTCAGCTCGCGGACCGTGCGGTTTTCGATGTCGGCCTCGGTCACCACCATCTTCTGCGCCTGCGGCTCGAAATTGTCGCACTTGAAGACGCGGAACGGCAACGAGGTATTCAGCAGGATCAGCAGGGCGGCATTGCCGTGTGCCTTGCCGTCGAAGAACACGAACGTCTTCTCGAAGCGCAGCCCGTCGCCCGCGGACCCGCCGACGACCGGAATATCGTCCAGCGACGCATAGATCGCGGACATCACCGCTTCTTCGCGGCGACACAGGCCGTCGATCAGGACCAAGCCGAAGGGACTGCCGCGCTCGACCTGCGGCGTGGCCCGCAACAGCTCGTGCCGGAGCTCGCCGCCGATCCTGCGGCCGTCCTCGACGCGGAAGCTGTCGAGATTGAAGATGGGCCGAACCACCGCGGAGAAGTCGGCGCGGCTGAACGCCAGCGCCACGACGCTGTTCTCGTCCCAGCCGTCGGGGGCAAGCTCGCCTGCGGTGGTGCAACCGCAGACCTGTGTGTCGTCGAAATGCCGGCTGATCTCGGCGATGAAGCGATGGGGATCGTAGCTGGGGGAGAGGAACACCAGGAGCAGCGCCAGCCCGTCGGACGGGAGCTGGGCCGCGAGCTCGGCCACGGCCTCATCGACGCTCGCGGCCTTCGACTTGGCCACGGCAACGCCCGACGCACCGCCAAACCGGAAATCGGTTTGCCCCACTCCGTTTCTCCCTCGAGGCTCGGTCTAATGCCAAATGCCTGATAAGTATTCGAGAGTAAGGCGTTTTCCGGTGAGCCGCAACACGGCGCCCGCTCTCCGAAAGGCCGGACGGATTTACCACCCCTTGAGGATTCTGCCCTAATTTTGCGCATGGTTCGGAACGGGCTGCTTCCGGACCGCAGAATGCTGCAAGAACATGAGCTGGGGGTTGGGAATGTCCGGGCGTACCGCGTCGCCGTCGAAGCGTGCACTTTTTCCGACCCTCAGGTTCCGCGCAAAAATCATCCTCGGCTTCGCCGCCGTGCTGGTGATCTCCGCCGGCAGCATGGCCTTCTCCTATTTCGGCTTCGAGCGGGTCGCCTCCGGGGTCGGATCGTACCGCAGCAGCGTGTCGGAGGCCGATCTCGCCCGCAACATCGACCGCGAGCTGCTGGCCTATCGTTCGGCCGTCAAATATTTCGTGGTCACCGGCAAGGAAGACGACGCCAAGGCGGCGCTCGACGCCGAGGCCAGCCTGAAGAACGCCGTCGACCAGGCCGTCAAGGGCGCTAAGAAGCCGGCGCGGCAGGAAAGCCTTAACAAGCTCGCCAAGGAGTTCTCCAACTTCTCCGCGACCTTCGCCAAGGTGCTCCAGGCCAAGCGCGACAACGCGTTGCTGGTGCAGAACCAGCTGCAGCGCCAGGCCAACCTCCTGAAGTACAAGCTCGACGACATCGGCAACAATGCCTCCGATTCCGAGGCGCAGGCGATCGAGTTCGGCACCAAGCAGGTCAACGCCCAGTTCCAGACTGCGAGCGCAGCGGCGACCAATTTCGTGCTGACGTCCGACCAGGCGATCGCGACCAGCGCGCTGGCACGGCTCAAATTCGTCGAGAACTCGCTCGGTGCTGTCTATTCCATGGACGACAAGATCGTCGCTGGCCTGAAGGACGCCAAGACCATTCTCGGAGCCTATCGCGAAGCGCTGGAGAAGCTCATCGCCAACGCCAAGCTGGTCGATGACCTCGTCACCGAGATGAGCGGCTCGGCTGGTGCGATCCAGCAAGGAGCCAGCGCCATGAAGGCGGACCTCGTCGCCGAGCAGCAGCGGCTCGATTCGGAGTCGGAGGCGACCATCGGGCAGACCGAGCAGCTGGTGCTGATGCTGGCCGTCGGCGGCACGCTGCTCGGCGCGGTCCTCGCCTTCCTGCTCGCCACCGGCATCTCGCGGCCGATGATCGCGATGTGCAAGGCGATGCGCGAGCTCGCCTCGGGCAATTTCGACGTCGTGCTGCCGGGCTTGGGGCGCAAGGACGAGATCGGCGAGATGGCCGGCGCCGTCGAGGAATTCAAGATCCAGGCCGTTGCAAAGGCCGAACGCGACGCCGCCGCGAGCGAAGTGCAGAACCGCGAGCAGGCCGCAAGCCGCCGCGCCGAGCTGATCCGCTTTGCCGACGATTTCGAGAGCGCGGTCGGCGCCATCGTCTCCAACGTCTCGGCCTCGGCCGTGCAGCTGGAATCGGCGGCCTCCACGCTGACCCGCACCGCCGAGACCACGCAGAGCCTGTCGAGCCAGGTCGCCGGCGTCTCCGAGCAGGCCTCCTCCAACATGCAGTCGGTCGCGACCGCGACCGAAGAGCTGTCGGCCTCGGTCGAGGAGATCGGCCGCCAGGTGCGCGATTCCAGCCGCATCGCAGAGGCTGCCGTCATGCAGGCCAAGGAGACCGACGGCCGCATCGGCAAGCTGTCGCATGCCGCCCAGCAGATCGGCGAGGTGGTCAAGCTGATCACCGCGATTGCCGAGCAGACCAATTTGCTCGCGCTCAACGCCACCATCGAGGCCGCCCGCGCCGGCGAAGCCGGCCGCGGCTTCGCGGTCGTGGCGAGCGAGGTGAAGTCGCTGGCGAGCCAGACCGCAAAGGCGACCGACGAGATCTCCTCGCACATTGCAGGGATGCAAGGCGCGACCGCCGAATCGGTCGCCGCCATCAAGGAGATCGGCGCGACGATCGGCCAGATCTCGTCGATCTCGACCTCGATCGCGAGCGCGGT
>NZ_LBJW01000004.1:31254-33069 GCF_028128865.1 Bradyrhizobium sp. CCBAU 11357
CACTCGGCCAAGACGCTATCGAGCGAAAGCACCCGTCTCCGCGCCGAGCTCGACCGCTTCATGGGCAATATCCGGGCGGCGTAGGAAGGCGCGCCTTAACAAATCCCTGCGTCGCCTAACCGTCAGTTGCGGCGCCACAAATTTACCACAGCTTATCCTTTGCCCCGTAACGTGCGGGAGAGTCGGGACGCGGGCTGCTTCCCGGCTGCGCCTGGTTTTCCGCGAATGGAATGGGGTGGGGGAATGTCGGTGAAGTCCAAGTCGAGCCAATCGAAGTCGAGGCAATCGAAGCTGCCAACGCTGCGCTTTCGCGCAAAAATCATCCTCGGCTTCGTGGCGGTGCTCGCCATCCTCGCCGGCAGCATGGCGTTCGCCTATTTCGGCTTCGAGCGGATCGCAGGCGCCGTGGCATCCTACCGCACCAGCGTAGCGGAAGCCGACCAGGCGCGGACGGTCGATCGCGAGCTGATCGCCTATCAGGGGCTGACCCGAGCCTATACCCTGACCGGCGCCTTGGATGACGAGACTGCGGCCAAGGCTGCCGAGGGGAATCTGAAGAACGCGATCGCCAAGTCGATGGCTGCGACGACTGGCGCGGCCCGCCGTGAGCAGGTCGGCAAGCTCGAAGCCGAATTCCAGAGCTTTACGAAAGTCTTCAGCGAGATCATCGCGCTGACGCGCGAGAACGGCAAGATCGCGGCCGACGAGCTCAACAGTGTCGGCAACAAGATCCGATTCAAATTCGACGATCTCGCCGACACCGCAGCGCTGGCGGGCCTCGCCTCGGTGCAGACCACGGCCAAGGACATCACCTCGCAATATCTGGCGGTCTCCACCTCGGTCAGCGCCTTCGTGGCCAAGCCGGAGCCGAAGACCGCCGACGGCGTGATCGCCCGCATCAAGTTCCTCGAGACATTGCTGGTCTCCGTCTACGCGAACGACCAGAAGATCACGGATCGCGTCAAGGAGATCGGCGATCTCCTGAAGCAATACCGCGCCTCGTTCGCAAAGCTCACCGAGAACGTGAAGGTCGTCGTCAAGCTGAACGGCGAGATGACCAAGACTGCGGCAACCATCCTCAAGCTCTCGGCCGAGCTGCGTTCGGATCTGACCGCTGACCAGCAACGCATCGAGGCGAGCGCCAATGCGACGATCGGAGAGACCGAGCAGCTGATGCTGATGATGGCGCTCGGCGGGCTGGCTGTCGGCATCGTGCTGGCCTTGTGGCTCGGCAACGGCATCTCGCGGCCGATGATCGCGATGTGCAAGGCGATGCGCGAGCTCGCCTCCGGAAATTTCGACGTCGTGCTGCCCGGCTTGGGGCGCAAGGACGAGATCGGCGAGATGGCCGGCGCGGTCGAGGAATTCAAGATCCAGGCCGTTGCCAAGGCCGAGCGCGACGCCGCCGCGAGCGAAGTGCAGAACCGCGAGCAGGCCGCCAGCCGCCGCGCCGAGCTGATCCGCTTTGCCGACGATTTCGAGAGCGCGGTCGGTGCCATCGTCTCCAACGTCTCGGCCTCGGCCGTGCAGCTGGAATCGGCGGCCTCCACGCTGACCCGCACCGCCGAGACCACCCAGAGCCTGTCGAGCCAGGTCGCCGGCGTCTCCGAGCAGGCCTCCTCCAACATGCAGTCGGTGGCGACCGCAACCGAAGAGCTCTCGGCCTCGGTCGAGGAGATCGGCCGCCAGGTGCGCGATTCCAGCCGCATCGCAGAGGCTGCCGTCATGCAGGCCAAGGAGACCGACGGTCGCATCGGCAAGCTGTCGCATGCCGCCCAGCAGATCGGCGAGGTGGTCAAGCTGATCACCGCGATC
>NZ_LBJW01000004.1:33238-154950 GCF_028128865.1 Bradyrhizobium sp. CCBAU 11357
GAAGGCGACCGACGAGATCTCCTCGCACATTGCAGGGATGCAGGGCGCGACCGCCGAATCGGTCGCCGCGATCAAGGAGATCGGCGCGACGATCGGCCAGATCTCGTCGATCTCGACCTCGATCGCGAGCGCGGTGGAGCAGCAGGGCGCCGCCACCCAGGAGATCGCCCGCAGCGTCCAGACCGTCGCGCAGGGCACCCAGACCGCGGCCACCGACATCGGCCAGGTCAACCGCGGCGCCGCCGAGACCGGCTCGGCCTCGGAAGAGGTGCTGAACTCGGCCAAGACGCTGTCGAGCGAAAGCACCCGTCTTCGCGCCGAGCTCGACCGCTTCATGGGCAATATCAGGGCGGCGTAGAGACCGCGGGAAGAACGCGTAGGGTGGATTAGCGAAGCGCAATCCACCACCTTGATGTCACGGCCGGGAGTGGAACGGTGGGTTACGGCTTCGCCTAACCCACCCTACAAATCTCACTCCCTTCCGAACGCCCGCTTCAGCTCGACCTTGGCCCGCTCCAGCCGCGTGCGCTGCGTCTTCGGCAGCGTCTTGCCGGCGCGGTTGATGTAGAAGGTCAGCATCGACAGCGCCGAGCGATAGGCGCCGGTCTTGCGTCGCGAGCTGTGCTCGGCCGAGCGCTTCAACGAAGCCGCGATCCTCTTCGCGCTCGTGAGCTTGAACACCCCTTGCTTGAGGTCGAGCGCATCGCTCTCCTCTGTCACGCGCTGCGACCAGCGCCTTGTGGCGCGTTTCGTGCTCTTGGGCGCGGCCGCGCTACGCGGCGCGGGCCGCTTTTTCGAGAATGTGTCGTCTTTCTGACCTGAGCCATGCGCCAACTCCTTGCGGCTCCAGCGGAAACGAGCGGTGCCCCCGGGCGTTCCGCGGGAACCCGGCCTCATCGCAAACGTTGTCGCAGGTGGCAGGCAGATTGCCGCAGCCCGATGATCGGATCGACCCCGTCCACGTCGTGTGAAACGGGGTCGCTTCCATTGATCAGACGCAGCAACCCGATGGAATTGCAGCAAAGCCCAGCGCTGACCCATGCACCCGTTGTCCCGGCGGCGGCCGCGACCGACCGCATCGTCGAGACCAGCATTCCCGCGCGGCTCGATGCGCTGCCGTGGAGCGGATTTCACACGCGCGTCGTGCTCGCGCTGGGCATCACCTGGATTCTCGACGGTCTCGAGGTGACGCTGGCGGGTGCGCTCTCCGGGGCGCTGAAGCAGAGCCCGTCGCTGCATTTCTCCAATCTCGATCTCGGCATCGCCAACTCCGCCTATCTCGCCGGCGCCGTGCTCGGTGCGCTCGGCTTCGGCTGGCTGACCGATCGTATCGGCCGCAAGAAGCTGTTCTTCATCACGCTCGCGCTCTATCTCTCGGCAACGGCCGCGACCGCGCTGTCGTGGGACGTCGCGAGCTACGCGCTGTTCCGCTTCCTCACCGGTGCCGGCATCGGCGGCGAGTACACCGCGATCAACTCGACGATCCAGGAGCTGGTGCCCGCGCGCTATCGCGGCTGGACCGATCTCGTGATCAACGGCAGCTTCTGGATCGGCGCTGCCATGGGCGCGGTCGCCGCCATCGTGCTGCTCGATCCCGCTGTTGTCGGCCCCGATCTCGGCTGGCGCCTCGCTTATCTGATCGGCGCAACCCTCGGCCTCGTCGTGCTCCTGATGCGGATGTGGATTCCGGAGAGCCCGCGCTGGCTGATGATCCACGGCCGTCCCGACGAGGCCCACGCCATCGTCGACGAGATCGAACGCTCGGTGACCGGGCATGGCCAGGACACGGGCGAGGGTCGCTTCCCGAAGATCCGCCTGAGAATGCGCGATCACACGCCGATCGCCGAGGTCGTCCACACCTTGTTCTCGGTCTACCGCCAGCGCGCCCTGGTCGGCCTCGCGCTGATGAGCGCGCAGGCGTTCTTCTACAACGCCATCTTCTTCACCTTCGCGCTGGTGCTGACCGATTTCTACGGCATCAGCGCCGATCACGTCGGCTGGTACTTGCTGCCCTTTGCGGCCGGCAATTTCCTCGGGCCGCTGCTGCTCGGACGCCTGTTCGATACGCTCGGCCGCCGCACCATGATCATGTTCACCTATGGCGCATCGGGCGTGCTGCTGGCGCTGTCAGGCTATTTGTTCTCGATCGGCGTGCTGAGCGCGCAGGGGCAGACCATCGCCTGGATGGTGATCTTCTTCTTCGCATCGCCCGCCGCGAGCGCGGCCTATCTCACCGTCAGCGAGACGTTTCCGCTGGAGGTTCGCGCGCTGGCGATCGCGGTGTTCTATGCGGTCGGCACCGGCATCGGCGGCGTGATCGGGCCGGCGCTGTTCGGCGCACTGATCGACACGGGATCGCGAACCAGCGTGTTCGCCGGCTATCTGCTGGGCGCCGTCCTGATGATCGCGGCCGCGATCGTGGCGTGGCGCTATGCCGTCGCTGCCGAGCGCAAATCGCTCGAACACATCGCGCGGCCGCTCGCCTTTATGGAGTAGACTGATGAAATCGGAACTTGCGGAAATGGCGTTGGACCAGAAGCTCACCACACCTGATGACGAAGAGACACCGGAAACGGTGCCAGTGCCGCATGCGTTGGTGCCGCATCTCGATGAGATCGCCATTCTGCTCGACATCGACGGTACGCTGCTCGAGCTGATGCCGACGCCGCGCGAGGTGTGGGTGCCACCGGGCCTGTCGGAAACACTGAAGCATCTGACCGAGCGCACCTCCGGGGCGCTGGCGCTGGTCAGCGGCCGCTCGCTCAACGACATCGACCTGATCTTCGCGCCCGATGTATTCCGCGCCGTCGCCGGCCACGGCGCGGAGATGCGGCTGGCGGTGGACAGTGAAGCGGATGCCCTGCACGCGCCGCCGCTCGACAAGGAGCTGAAGCGACGCCTCGCCGCCATTGCCAAGCTCAGCCCCGGAATCCTGCTCGAGGACAAGGGCTATTCGCTCGCGCTGCATTACCGCCTGGCGCCGCATGCGGAGAAGGCGATCTACGAATCCGTCTCGCTGATCCGGGCCGATCTGCCGAGTGCACCGATCGAGGTGCTGCCCGGCAAGTTCGTCTGCGAGATCAAGCATTCCGGATTCACCAAGGCGAGCGGCGTGCGCGAGTTGATGAAGCACGCGCCGTTCAAAGGACGTCGTCCGCTATTCATCGGTGATGACGTCACGGACGAGACCGTGTTCGCGATCATGCCCGACATGGACGGGCTTGCGTTCTCGGTCGGCCGCCGCGCCATGGGTGTGAATGGCCACTTCGATGCGCCGGCGGATGTGCGTGCGTTCCTGGCGCACCTGCTCGATCCCAGGTGAAACCAAGGCAGCGCCATCTCGCAGACATAAAGGCTTTCATCGCAGCGCCATTGCGCGCCGCGATGCATGCTGCGCAATCGGGCCGGAAACGCTGTCTTTGCAGCGATATTCCCGGGTTCCGTGAGGAAAACCAGTTCCAACGCGCACGCCCGATTTTGGTTTCAATTGGTTGAAACGATGATCAGGAACCATATTGATGAACGGCAGTTAAATGGGGCGGAATGAACAGGAGGGGACGACCTGTGAACTTGATCGTCGTTTCAAATCGCGTCGCCCGCGGCAAACCCAATGAGCCCATGACGGGCGGCCTTGCGGCGGCTTTGCTTCCCGTGGTGGAACATTCTGGTGCGATCTGGGTCGGTTCCTCCGGCCGGGTGCGTGATGGCCATCAGAAGGAACCGTTCGCCGAGATCGAGGCGCTCGGGACAGGCGCGATCGCAACGCTGGATCTGCCGGCGGCGCATTACGGCGGTTATTACGAAGGCTTCGCCAATTCAGCGCTGTGGCCGGCGTTGCATTCGCGCAGCGATCTCATTCGCGTCTCGCGCGAGGATTATGTCAGCTATCGCGAGGTGAACGCCTTCATGGCGCGCGCCTTGATGCGGTTCCGCAAGGCCCGGACTGCTTTCTGGGTGCAGGACTATCATTTCCTCGCGCTCGGCGCCGAGCTGCGCGAGCTCCGCGTCGACGATCCCGTCGGCTTCTTCCTGCATACGCCATGGCCCGTCGCCGCAGTGATGCAGGGCGTGCCCAACCATCGCGAGCTGATCACGGCGATGCTGGCGTACGATCTGCTCGGTTTCCAGACCGAGGAAGATCGGCAGAACTTCCTCTCTTATGTCGGCGGCGAGCTCGGCCTCACCATCGAGGACGGTGTCGTGATCTCGCAGCACGGTCGCACGCGCTGCGAAGTCTTCCCGATCGGCATCGATGCGGAGAAGTTCGCGGCCTATGCCACGAAGTCGGCCGCGCATCCGGACGTGTCGCGGCTGCGCCGCAGCCTCAACGGCGAGCGCCTCGCGATCGGTGTCGACCGGCTCGATTATTCCAAGGGTCTCGTCAACCGCATCAGCGCATTCGACCGGCTCTGGACCGAGCAGCCGCAGTTTGCGCGCAGCATCTCGCTGCTCCAGATCGCCAACCCCTCGCGCGGCGGCATCGAGGCCTATGGCAATCTTCAGAACGAGGTCGCGCGTCTCGTCTCCGACGTCAATGGCCGCCACGGCGAGGTCGATTGGACGCCGATCCGCTATCTGAACAAAGGCTTCAGCCAGGCCGTGCTCGCGGGTCTCTACCGCACCGCGCAGATCGGCGTGGTGACGCCGCTGCACGACGGCATGAACCTCGTCGCCAAGGAATATGTCGCCGCGCAAAACCCCGCCGATCCCGGCGTGCTGGTGCTGTCGAAGTTCGCTGGCGCCGCCAACGAGCTCGACGCCGCGCTGCTGGTCAATCCGCACGACATCGACGGCATGGCCCGCGCGATCGCGATCGCCGCATCCATGCCGCTCACCGAGCGCAAGATGCGCTGGGACGCGATGATGAAGAAGCTGCGCGGCCACACCATCCAGCAATGGTCCGCCGATTTCGTCGCCGAGCTCGAGAAGTGCCGCACCGAGAAGGCGGCCGTGGCCCCGCTCGCAGCCCAGCCGCCGCAGGCGCTGCGCTGGCTGAAGTCGGCGATCTCAGGCGTGCGGTTGATCTAGACTAGCTCGTCTCCCTCTCCCCACAAGCGGGGAGAGGTGAAAACGGCAACCTCAATAGCAATACGACACGCCATCCAGGATCGCGCATTGCCGCTTGTTCGGCGCGTTCGGATCGTCCAGCGGCACCACGCCCTTGCCCTGGCCGACGAACACGCCGGGCCCGACATGCACGGAGCTCTTGTTGCCGATGATCACGCTCTGATGCGGCGTCGAGCTCGAGCGCGTGCCGTCCGGCCAGAGGATGGAATCGCCCGAAAGCACCCCGCGCCGGCCGTCGTCGCAGCTGACGTCGACGCCCTGCCGGGTGCAGACCTCAGCCAGGGCCGGCGTGGCAAGAGCGGAGCCGAGGACCGAAATCAGGCTCAAGGCGGCGATGGTCTTGGTGATGGTCATGGCGTCCCGGTCGTGTTTGGCGGCTTGCCGTGAATCGTCGCGCCAGAGCCGCCCGTGGTTCAGCCGGCAGTCTCGTCCAGGTACGTATCGAGCCTCATATTGTGCTGTAAATACAATAAGTTGCGGAAAATCACCTGATTTATCCCCCGATCCCTTGCAAAATCGTCGGCGCCCCTTCAAGAGAGGGCGCTCCGGAGAGATGGCCGAGTGGCTTAAGGCGCACGCTTGGAAAGCGTGTGTGCGGGAAACCGTACCGTGGGTTCGAATCCCACTCTCTCCGCCAGCTCCTCTTTCGAACACCCTCTCGACGCTCGTCTAGGCTCTTTTTCGCGCGGATTTTGTGCGCAAATTACAGGCGAACCGTACTCAGCGAATGAGTTTTGCGCCTGAAGCCTTCTCCGATGCCCCTGGCTTCTCCAAACCTCTGTACTTTCCGGGCACGTAACGGACGGATAAGACCCATTGAAATTTCAGGAATTTTGCCAAGAACCTTAAAAGATCAGCCGACCATTCTCGGATACGGACAGGGCAAGTCTTGGGATCGCTGGGATCCAGTTTTGCGTCGGGCAGCGTCGATTCTTGGGGAAGCGTTGCTCGCATCGGTTGAGGATCATTTCATACGCGCGCTGTGTAGAATAAAAATGTAGCGGGCAGGGAGGAGTTACATGTCGACCAAGACAAGGAAATTGCAGCAGCGCTGACGTCACTGTTGAGGGTACAGAGCTTCGACGTCGCGGAGCTACCTCGCAGAGAGGATTTGGGACGCGAGTGGTCTTTCGAGCCAGCCGTGCAACCGGCGCAAAAGGCCATCGCTCTGTTCCAGTTGGTCCCCGACCACATAGTCCCGGAGTTGCCGCCAGCCGCGCGTAGCCAGCTCAGAAGCGCTGCCGATTCTGTCTATAATCTGTTCAATCAAATAAAGTCATTCTCTGCGCAGTCGGGAAATGCGTCCGGCGAGCGTCAAGGCATCCTATCTAGTCTGAAAGACAGCTATGAAGGCTGGTTTAACCAATTGCAACCGGCTCTGGTTTTTTCAACCAGCACGCAACGGGATTTCTCACGGATCGAGAACGAGGCCCGCGCCGCAGCGCAAGCTGCTCAGGACGAGGCATTGCGTCTCACGTCTGTACCGGCCGAGCATCAAAAAGAAGCTGAGCGCGTCTTATCGGACGTACGGAAGCTCGCGGCTGAGCAGGGTGTAGGATTTCAGGCGGCATACTTCAAGACAGAGGCCGATAAGCACGACGATACGGCATCCAAATGGCGTTTGTGGACGGTGGGGGCTGCCCTTTTGGTCGCGGCACTAGCGGTCCTATCTCCGTTCGTCACCAAGATAGACTTACTTAAACCGCAAGACATTCACGATTCTATCCAACTGCTCGCGGCCAAGCTCGTTATCTTCACCACAACCGGTTATCTCTTAGTGCTATCTGCGCGGAATTTTCTAGCCCACACCCACAACACCATCGTGAACCGCCATCGACAAAACGCGCTCCTGACGTTTCAAGCTCTCGTGGACGCAGCGAAGGGAGAAGACAAGAAGGACATTGTGCTTACCCAAGCTGCTGCTTGTATGTTTGCGCCGCAGGAAACGGGCTTCACCAAGCACCAAGCCGAAGGGGGAGCGAACGTCATCCAAATGCTCGCGAAGCTTCCGACAGAGAAGTCTTCAGCCTAATTAAATAGCCGGTGTACGCGTCCCACATAGCAAGGTGTTGGTCCCATGCTTAGCCAGCCGGTGGTCAGGCGTCTCGTGCTTGCGCGGTACCTATTTGAGCTTGCTCTGCAGAATGTTCGATCACAACAAGAGACCGGCGACGCCGCTTGCGTTAGTCTGCTGCAGGATGCGACCGAAATATTCTTTGTGGCTGCGCTTGATCATCTCAATGTCCAACAGTCAAAGCCAAAGACCGAATTTCCGCAACTACTGGACAAGCTAAGCGAGGCACTTGGGGCGGATTTGCCTTATCGAAGGCGGCTCTTGGAGGTTAATCGAGTTCGCGTTGCTGCGAAGCATGATGGCATCTTTCCGAACCGAAAGGAGATTGATGGGTACGTGACCGATACTCGGAAATTCCTAGAGGAGGTTTGTCAGAAAGCCCTGGGCGTGGATTTCTGGACGGTGAGCTTAGTCGACCTTCTGGACGACGATGAGGCCAAAACATTCTTGCAAGCGGCCGAGGCGTCACACCGCAAGGCAGACTACGTTGACTGCCTAGTGAACTGCCGCAAGGCTTTTTTCGTGACATTTGAGACGTGGTACGACACCCAAAAGGACCTCAACAATACCTTCGGACTGTTCGGTAGCCGCGCGCCGTACTTTGCTCGCGATAGGGAGTACATTAAGAAGAACGTGCGCGACCACTTCGACTACATCGTTCTGGACCACTCACAAATAGACCGAGATTTGACTAAAGAGGGTATCGATCACACCGCATTTTGGAATGTATGGCGCCTGACACCGGAAGTTTACCGCCACAAAAAAGAGGATGTGTGGCGAATAAAGCATGATCCTCGCCGCGTTGAGCCCTCTGGCTCTAAAGAACGATCTACCGTTGCATTGTCGGCCATGACTTCCATTTTGCTCGCGCGACAAAACACAGCGCGAGCTACGCGATATATTGGAGGATCAAGTTACTCGGACGTAAAAGCTAAAGCGGGCACGACTTTCTATGAAAAGGCCGACAAAAGTAGCCCAGTTGCTGGCCATCTTCCGGAAGGGGAGGACCAAATCTCGATTAGCTACGCAACGCAGGGCCTCAACGATGATGACTGGTATTGGTCCGCGATGTTTGCGAAGCCGGGGGAGCCCCCCTTGCTCATCGTGGGATACGTCTTAGACGCAGACTTGATCCCCGGATAACACGCTAGATCACGGGGCGGGCACGTTAACGAGTGGTAGCGATTGTGCTAGTGATGGTGCGTCGAAGCGAATTGTGCAGATTACAAGGGCATTACTATTGCCTTCACGCCCTCCACTAGAGAGGGCCGGACGCCCGCCGTGATAAACGTCGGCGAGTAGCCGTTTTCATTAGTTCAATTCACGAACCAAAATGTACTCGTTGCGCTGCCCAATCCGAGGGGAAGGGCTTTAGTAGCATTTTAAGCTCAAGGGTCTTGCTTTGCCGTCCGTCCAGTATGGACTGGACTAGATCGGGAGCTAGCAAGGTAAGACGGAGCACGCGGCAGACGTAGGACTCGTTAACTGCTTCACGCTTCGAAAGTTCTGCTGCGGAGCCATAGCATCCAGTCTCGATCAGCCGCCGCCATCGGTGCGCTTTCGCGAGGGCAGTAATCAAGCTGTTGCTTGGTCGTGATCGAGGAGAGGTCCAAGGCTCGACGCCGCCGGGGACCACAATTTGCTTTCTGCCGCCGCTCTGTCGGAAATCGACCGGGATGCTAACAACTAGCTCGCTTCCGTCGCGGCTGAGCCGCACATCGTGTTTGGTTTTGGTTGTCACGCCGCCTCCGCAATCGACCCGTTGCCCTTCAGGTCCGCGACAAGCGAAGCGAAGCCATCCACCCGAAGGTGCAAATCAACCTTTGCAGCGGTCACGACGACCTTAGCCGCAATGAGCTGCAGGATCCGGGCCTGCTCGGCGGGAAATAATTCGCTCCACACCTGATCAAAATCGACGAGAGCTTCGCGGACCGATCGTTCGGTGGTTCCTGGCGTGCAGACCCGCATCTTCTTCCAGGTCGCCACAATTAGCTCAGGGGAGGCAAGCACGCGACGGACCTGGTCGACTACAATCTCCTCGATCTCCCCTGCGGGAACGCGGAAGGCCGCTGATGCGGCTGCGCCCTTGAGGGTCTGCTGGCTGACGTAGTAGCGGTATAGCTTGCCTCGACGGCGAGTGTGGGTCGGAGACATCGCAACGCCAGCGCCATCGAAGATGAGCCCCTTGAGTAGGGCAGGGGTTTGCGCCCGGTGCTTTGCGGCTCTCTTGTGAGGGCTTTCCTGCAGGATGGAGTGTACCTGGTCCCAAAGCTTACGCTCGATAATGGCGGTGTGTTCGCCCGGATAGGCCGTGCCCTTGTGAACCGCATCCCCGATGTAGGTTCGATTATTCAGCAGCTTGTAGAGCACACCCTTATCGATGGCTTGGCCATAGCGATTGCGGACGTCCTTCTGCTTGAGCTCTCGGGCTAGGAGGGTGGCCGAGCCCAAAGTCACAAATCTGCGGAATATCCACCGGACGGTCTCCGCATTCTGGTCATTGATCACCAGCTTGCGATCTTTGACCTCGTAGCCGAACGGCGCCCATCCGCCCATCCACATGCCCTTCTTGCGAGAAGCCGCGAACTTGTCGCGGATGCGCTCACCGGTGACCTCGCGTTCGAATTGGGCAAAGGAGAGCAAGATGTTCAGTGTCAGCCGGCCCATGGAGGTCGTTGTATTGAAGGACTGCGTGACCGAGACAAAGGTGACAGTGCGTCGGTCGAAAGCTTCCACCAGCTTTGAAAAGTCCATCAATGACCGAGACAGCCGGTCGATCTTGTAGACCACCACCACGTCGACCTTGCCGGCCTCAATGTCGGCCAAAAGGCGCTTGAGGGCGGGGCGTTCCAGCGTGCCACCGGAGAAACCGCCGTCGTCGTATTGATCAGGAACGAGAAGCCAACCTTCCTGCTTGTGGCTTGCGACATACGCTTCGCATGCCTCGCGCTGGGCCTCGAGGGAGTTGAATTCCATGTCCAGGCCTTCCTCGCTGGACTTGCGGGTGTAGACCGCACACCACAGCTTGCGAATGACCGGCTTGCTCATACCGACGCTCGCTGGCTCTTCAAGCCAAAGAAGATCAAGCCATTCCACCGCGTGCCCGTGATTGCTCGGGCGACGGCAGAAAGCGACTTGTAAGGCCTGCCCTGGTACTCGAAGTCGGCGTCGCGGACCGTCACCCGGTGCTCGACACCCTTCCACTCCCGAATAAGACGCGTGCCGCTGACGGGGCGGTCCGAATTTTTGTGCCGAACCCGCTTGCTGCCCTTGGACGGCAGGTCGGCCGCCAGGGCCTCCAGGCGCCGCACCGTATCAGCGGAGAGCCCACCGTACGCCAGCTCCTGGATCCGGTACGCCAACCGGCTTTCAAGGAAACGGCGGTTGTAGGGAGGTGGCTCCGAGCCGAATAGCTCGCGCCAGCGCGCCTTCAGCGTGCCCACGGGGGCACTCTTAAGAGCCGAAATCTGCGCCAAAACGCCGCCGCTAGCCATCCGCCATTCTCCAGTCCAAAGGCGCGGCATGTCCGCTCTGGCCGGGCGAGATGTCGAGTGAAACATCTCCCGTGTGGTCGGAAAATCCGCTTGCCTTTCGGGTTTGGATCCGGCTGAGGCCGAGCGCCAAAAGCTCGGCGATTTCGGAAATGCGGTCGTCGGCGGAAGGAAGGTGTGGAGATCCCGTGGGCATGTCCACTGTATGGCGATGATTCGGGAGAATATCCCGCGGTGAACCCCTGGCTTTTTGCGTTAGGTTGACACCGGCCGATTTCCGACTTGGGATGATTATGACCAGCCCCTTCAAACCTGTTCCTGACAAAGAAGTACGGCCGAAAGGCAAGCAGAGTGCTCGTGACGAGGCGGTAAGGCTCTTGAAGCCTTTTGCGCGGGTTTGGGAATGCGGGGAGCCACACGACGAGTTTCGCAGGCAGGCGAAGGAAATCACACCGCGTGAATTGGCAGAGATCGAGGTTGAAAGCCTGGCGGAAGATCTGAACTCCATGCTTTACCGAGCTCGTACGTCTCCGCGCCTGAAGGATGTGGTGGCCGGTCTCACACAGTCGCGGGAGTCCCTTGAAGCGGCCAATTCCGCCCTGAGCTCGCTAGACGGATGGTCGCGATTCCATCTTGCCTCTCGATCGGAGCTGGCTGGAGTAGAAGCCAAATGGCTCCCTCCTCTCGACTGCTCAGGACCAGGAGAGTTTGTGGAGCTCTCATCCCGAATTGCTCGCCAAATCGAGGCGACCATAGATGACTTGCGAATTCGTTTCGGCGGTCATGACACTGCAGACCGTGGCGGAAGGAGCCGTTACGAGGAGCGTTTTTTTGGTCCAGTCAAAGGCAGGTTCGTCAAAGAAGCTTTTGAGCTATTTGAGGCGTATCACCCTGGGAGAGCGACCTCTCACGCGGAATCGGATTTCTGCGAGTTTGTTCACCATGTGTATGCTTATGCCACCAATGTTACTAAGGAGGACTCGGTCGCGATAGCCTATAAGCTGCGCGAAATAGTCGGCCGTTTGCGCGAAGCGAAGAAATTGAGGCTCGAGATTCGCAAGATCGAAGAAAGAATGCAGGTGGTCTCGCGGGATAGCATTGAGTACCAGGTTCTGCATGAAGCGCATAAGCAGAAGAGAAAAGGCGTCGCCGCAGCTGGCTCAAAAGTGGTGCCAAGTCTCGTTCCTCGTTCGAAAAGGGTACCTGCGAGAAAAGAGCCTAAGTAGCCAGCGGGATTAACTGACGAATTTAAGGCCTCCTTCAGCTTCGATTCGGCTGGACGGAGGTCTCATGGCTGGGAAACAAGATCAGGACGAACAACCCGCCGTCATGCTGAGGGCCGCGCTCGGCTATGCGGCAAAGGGATGGCCAGTATTTCCCTGCCACCCTCACTCCAAACAGCCCCTCGTGAAAGGGGATGTAGATCCAGCGACAGGAAATTTCATTTCCGGCACTGGAGGTCTCAAGAAGGCGACCACAGACCGTGCGCAGATCGAAGCTTGGTGGCGGAAATATCCAAATGCGATGATCGGGGTGCCGACGGGCGCGGCCATAGGCGCCTTCGTGGTCGATATCGACGCGGGCACGGATAACACGTCAGGCGAGGTTTATGAGGCTCCGGATATCCTCGGTCGCCTCGAAGCCACGCTTGGCTGCTCGCTGCCGCCGACACGAGTATGTCGCACGCCGCGCGGCGGTATGCATCTGTACTTTCGGTTACCCAAGGGCGGCGCGGCGATGCCACGCAATCGTGCCGGCATCTTGAAGCGCGTCGATGTGAGAGGGGAGGGCGGATACGTCATTGTTCCTCCTTCTTTTCGGTCAGACCGCGCCGGTTATATTTGGCAGAGCGAGGACGATGCTGCCGAGGCCTGGGCGCCTGCTGAACTGCTGAGCTTTTTGGCGGCACCGGGTCGTCGCGATGGTTTGCGTCAGACCAGCGCCGGAGCGACCTCAAAAGGGACCTACGGTCTGAAGGCACTTGCCGATGAAATCAGCGCCCTGCGAAATGCAGCGGATGGGACTCGCAATGACACGCTGTTTCATAGCTCCATAAAGCTGGCGCAACTTGTAGCCTCCGGGCACCTCGACGAAATAGTCGCCCGCTCCGCCCTTGAGTCGGTGGCGAGGCAGTGGCCAAATCTCCATAAGTCAAAAACGACCATTGCTTCGGGCTTTGCGCGCGGTCTCGCGGAGCCGAGGTCAGTCGCGACGCGCGGAGCCAAAAATCGGCCTGCTGGGCGGGTTGCTGACCTCGCGCCGGCGGCCCCGAAGATTGCCGCCTCTATTCTCGCGCGCCTCGGTTTGGATGAGGATCACCAGATTCAGCTCGACGGAGAACTGGCTCAGTGTCCCCTGACGGACCTAGGCAATGCCGAACGCTTTGCCCGCCGGATGCAGGATCGGCTGATGGCGGTGCCGACGCGGGGGTGGTTTCAGTGGGACGGCTGCCGATGGACGATGAATGGCGCGGAGGACGCGGCGCGAATTGCAGCGCAGTACGTGGCGCGATCGATTCAGCGCGAGGCGAGTGCGCTGTCCGGAAGCGATGAAGACGCGGTGGTCGAAGTTCGCTCTCCTGGTGCCAAATGTGAGCGGGAGATCAGGTTATCCGACAAATTGAGGGATTGGGGTCGAGAGACAGAAAACGATCGGCATCTGACGGCATTGCGCAAGCAGGCCGAGCCGATGATGGCGGTCGACCAGGCGCGGCTCGACGCTGATCCCATGAAGATCAACACAAAGAATGGGACGCTTAAGGTCAATCGCAACTGCGGCGACGAGGATCCTATTAGCTTTTATGAGCATGATCCCGCTGATCTTATTACGAAGGTTATTGATGCCGAATACGAGGCAAGCGCGACGTGCCCGGTGTACGATTCCTTCCTCAAGAAAGTGCAGCCCTCGGCAAGAGTTCAGCGCTTCCTGCACCAATGGGCTGGACTCGGGCTCACGGGCGACACGTCAGAACAGAAGCTGCTGTTCTTCTGGGGAAAGGGACGCAACGGCAAGACGACGCTGGTGGAGGCGTGGGCGTCGATTTACGGCGACTACGCGTGCTCGCTTGCCGTTGAAACCTTCATGGACAATGGCAGGGGGCGAAGCGGAGGTCAGGCCACACCGGATCTCGCGCTCCTTCCGGGAATTAGGTTCGTCCATACTGATGAGCCGGCTCGCAACGCGCGCCTGTCGGAGAGCCACGTAAAGCTTCTGACCGGAGGCGACACGATCCAAGCCCGGGAGCTGAACAAGGGCTTCTTTAGCTTCAAGCCGCAGTTCAAGTTGACGATGTCGGGCAACTACCGGCCGAAGGTGGACGGTGGCGAGGCGTCTCAGGGCACGTGGCGCCGCCTGATCATGGTGCGCTGGGCAATAACGGTTCCCGAGCAGGACGTTGATAGACAGCTATCGGCAAAGCTAAAGGCGGAGGCTTCCGGCATCTTAAACCGGTTGCTCGATGGCCTTCGCGATTGGATCGACCACGGCCTGCTCGTCCCCGAGGAGATCAAGGAAACGACAGAGGAGTATCGCAGCGACAGCGACGTCCTTGGTCGCTTCCTACAAGAATGCACCATGCGGGCGGAGGGGCAGCGCTTGTCTAACGCAGAGCTCCATAACCTGTTTGTCGTTTGGAGCAGGAAGAACGGGGAGCGGCCGTGGACAAAGAAGAGTTTGACCAGCGCGATGAAAGAGCGGGACTACGAGCAGTCCCGAGGGGAGGAGCGCTATTGGAAGGACATCGTCGCCACCAAGGCAGTGGGTGACTTCGCGGTTAGCGCCTCGGCTGAGGACGATTTAGAGGGTGAGGAGGCCGAGAACGACAGTTGAAAGTGTCGGGAAATGCGAGCGTCCAGGAAGTGTCGGGGCTAAAAAAGCTCGAGAAAAGTGGGGCTTCCCGACGGTTTCGACACTTTAGACAGTTCTTCGCACATAACTCCCTAAGCGCGCGCCCGCGCGCGCAGGAAGGGCTGGCTCAGGACACCCAAGTGTCGGAAGCGTCGCGCAGGTTCGGTGTCAACCGGTGTCAACCTTGTCAACCCTGTCAACCTAACTTTTGGAGTGCTCCGGCTAGCGAGACTGAGGGGTGCGAATTACCCGCGGTTGCTCAGGACGCCAGAGGGACCCGTAAACAAAAGGGCCGAGCGCGATGAAGCCATCGGCCTGATGGATGTGGCGAAGTCTTGAGAGAAAGCATCCAAGGAGGGCAGCGGCGAACCCAACCAGCAAGGCCGCACACTTTTGGGAGCACATCGGGCCGGTTTTGCCTCAATAGCGGGCCTGTGTCGGACGGCGTGCATGGACAGCTTTTTGTCCGTTGCCGACCATCCACGTCCGTTGCGCCCGGCTAGAGCCCTGCGACGCAACAAGGCAAGCAGCGTCCGTAGCGGTTAGCGTGCTGCCTTGGCCGATTGATTGTCTAAGCCGGAGGGAGTGACGTCTCTCTCATGCTGCCCCGCTGCTTCTATCGGATGCTGCCAAGGCTCGCGGCGTATGATCCATCCCTCAACAATCGGTGTAATGCCGCTTGGCACCGCATCAAGAGTACCGATGTATATCTCAACTTGGCGCTCGTTGCGGCTGAAAAGGCGGGAACCGCAATTGGGACAGAAGCTCCGTCCCCGATACGTGTTGACTTCCCCGGTGTATTCGAACTGCTCGGGGCGCCAATCGGCGTAGGCAAGAAAAGCCGACCCAGTCACTTTCCGACAATCCGCGCAGTGGCATAGACCGCTCTTATAGGGATTTCCTGTTACCTTGTAGCGGATGCCCCGGCACAAGCATCCACCTTCTCTAATGATCTCAGCAACCATGCAAACTCCATCGGATCAGCGCTCCCTGACATTAAATGAACGCGTTGCAGCCTTTCTCGTTGCCGCCGGCGTCGAACGGAAATTTCGAGCAAGATCCTGAGCTATCAGACCGGTGACGGCTTATGGCCCATCGCTGCCCAGCGGAAAGCTCGATGGGGCGTCGGCTGCCGTGTGTAGAGCGGAAGCTGATTGCAGCGGTCGGGACCGCCGATTTTGACCCGTTGCAGACATTTGCAGATACATCCATTGGATGTTCGTGAAATGAATCGTCAATGGCGGACAAGCTTTCCGATAAAGAGCATTTAGCTTCTCTCGCTACGAATTTCCAATTTATCGAGCGGTGCGGTGCATAAGCCCGGAAATGGCCCATGGCTTCCATTAGGGCTTAGCGTCCATCGCTCACCGGATACAACAGTGCTACCATCCTGATATCACTGGAGCTGCGCATGCCGACGTGGTTTTCCGCCTCTTCGCTATGGCCTGTATGCCTGCCGCATGTGACATGGTGCGCGACCCTGAACGATCTACAAAGGCTTGGCTCTCGACCGCCTTAGTCTTTGGGCCGTTTGCGCTTCTGGCGCTGCTCATTGTTGGCCGCGCTCGAGCGTCAAGATCCCACTGAGGAGGCTTACGTAAATAGGTAGGCTTGCCCGCTTTGCGTGGTCAAACGCTCGGACCAGCGGTCAGTGAGCTTCGGTTTACCCGCATCCAGCACGCGCCATTTCGATCAGTGGTCGTCCGGACGTCGTCTCGTGCGGGCCCAAGCCGCCACACTCGTGCTTTTCACAAAAACGAGTTCCGTCTCGCGGAACTTTCAAGAGAACAGGTCGTTTTCTGGCTAACGGAGGACGAGATGGTCGTGAGCCAGCCCAGACACGGAGAACCGTCGGTTATCTCTAAGTTCTTCGGCGATCTCGCTAACCGGACTTCCTTAGCCGCAGGTCGTGCCTCGACCTTCCTTTTGGCAGCAGGTGTCGTGCTGGTCTGGGCCATCAGCGGTCCGCTTTTTCACTTCTCAGACACTTGGCAGCTCGTCATCAATACTGGCACGACCATTGTAACTTTCCTTATGGTGTTTCTTATCCAGAATTCTCAGAACCGCGATAGCGCAGCCATCCAGGTCAAACTGGATGAGCTTATCCGGGTAAGCTCGGCTCGCAATTCCCTCGTCGGCATTGAGCATCTCACAGACGAAGAGATCGACGAACTTCGCTCAAAATGCGAAGAGCGCGCGCTGGCGGAGAAGGTTGGCGACGAGACACTTGACAGGACGCGGAAGTCAGCGCGGCGAGCCGCTGAGCAGGTGGCAAGCTAATGTTGCCCCGCCCGGCGTCAACTCGAGCGTCGGTCAAAAATATTGATGCTATCCTGAGCCTTGAAAAGCGTGAGGAAGAGAAGCTCGCTCTCCATCACCGCGTTTTTCATGCGATCGGATCTTTCGTCGGTACCGTACAGTTTATCGTAGTGCAATGCGTCGTGGTGGCGTGCTGGATTGCCGTTAACGCGTTCTTCGCCGACCATGCTCTTGATTCATTTCCCTTCCCGCTGCTCGCGACCATCCTAGCCTTTGAGGCAGTGTTTCTCACGTCCTGCGTTTTGATCCGCCAAAACGCCACTGACCGCATCCTGGAGAAACGAGATCATCTAGAACTGCAAATCAATCTCCTTGCAGAAAGAGAAGCGACACGGTCCTTAAGAATATTGCAGAAGATTGCCAGTCGTTTGGATATTGATGACGAAGACTGCCGGCATGACGAACTGGCGAGTGAAACATCGGTTGACCAGATTGCTCGAGACTTGCAGGAGCGCGAAAACGCCGGGGCTGTGGAACGTTGAAAATCGAACCTGGCGGAGCACACACTGCAGTTTGGGGTTGGCGCTGACAGCCCGGGGGCCAGCGCGGTTGACAAGAAATGGTGCCATTCGGGAAGGCCAGCTTGGCGGCATGAAGGATTGATGGCGATCTCGGTGAGACCCGACGACCTCGGCAAGAGCGTGAGATGTTAAGGTGCTAAAATCATCATGGCAGGCGTGAGGATCGCCATCTGGCGGTGCCGTCATGATCTTCGAATGGTGCGCGCTGGTCGGACTTACAAGGGCGCTGAGCTTGCCAGTTTCGGTGGTGGCCTCTCCCGAATCTCAACTCGCTGCAAAAGCTCACTTGCGCTTTAGCTTCCGCTCTACCTTCTTCCGGCTACTTCCCACCTTCTTGACCGCCTTCTTCACTGCCGAAGCGGAGCGACGAGTCTTCTTCGCCTCGTAACGAACCTCGTAATCCTGTCCGCCCGCCACGCGTGCGCGATCCTGCTTGCGACCGCGAGCGGTCGATTTCGTCGCCTTAGCCATATTGGACCTCCCTTCATTCCTTTGCGAAAACGCACAGAGATTCAGCTGGTTCCGTAATCCTACGTCGGCCTTGCGGTTTGTCGAACGAATCCACCGTCCAATGGGTCCCATCCGCGATGGATCGCGAAATCAAATTCGACGGCTGCCGCTCTAGGTCCAACTCGCGCACGAAGTCGTAAAAAGTCTTCACCGACCGGTGTCACCGCCTGAAGCAACCGCGTCAAGAAGGTGCCGAGGTCTCCTGGCGGTCAAGCCGGGTCGGCGACGGCCGAACTATCGGGGACAACGGGCGTTTACTGATGATGTCAGACGCGTTCGACTATTTCCGCGCCTATGCCGTGCGAGCTCTTTGCAAAGCGCGATCGATGCCGAAGGGCCGGATGAAGCACCTACAGCTCGTCGTCGGCCGCATTTATAACCTCCTCAAGAAGGAGGCGGCTTTTGGCCCGAACACGCAGCACATGGAAGACTTCCGAGCAGCGCAGAAGCTAGAACGATCACTGGATAGTGGCCCGAAAGAACCGTCCGCTCGAACTCGCTTTGGCGCATCGAGTCCTCATCGGGCAGAGCAGGGGGGGCGTTGAGTGGCTCCCCTCGACGCGCGCACCGTAGCAAGTCTCCTGCGAGAATATGCGCAGCGGGCCGCCCTTCGTGGCGGCAACCCGTACCGGGCAAAAGCCTACTCTCGCGCGGCCGACAGTTTGGGCGCCCTTACTGTACCTTTGGACGTCCTCGTTGCCGAAGACCGGCTCACTGAGATCCCTGGGGTCGGCGATGCGATAGCTGACATCATTACCAAGATTCACAAGACGGGCACTCACCCAAGTCTGGAAAAGCTGAGGCAGGAGATCCCTGAGGGCGTGCTCGAAATGCTCGCCGTGCCTGGCCTTCGTCCGGAGAAAGTGCTGCGGCTCTACAGAGATCTGGGCATAGCCTCCCTCGCCGAACTAGAGGCCGCCGCCAAAGACGACCGCATCAAGAAGGCGAAAGGACTTGGTGCAGCGCTGCAGACCAAGATCCTGCAAAACCTCGCCATCGCGAAAAGCGGAGAAGGCCGCCTCCACCTGCACCGTGCCGCCACTCTGCTCGCGCACGCTCAGAATTCCATCCGGAAGGCTCAGCCCGAGCTCAAGCGCGTGACGATCGCCGGCGACTTCCGCCGTGGCTGTGAACTCGTCAGAGACCTTGCAATCGTTGCGGAGGCCGCCCAGTCAGGCAAGACGCCGAAGCCACCGGCGGCCGGCCTGCAAATCTCCATCTCCGACCGCAAGCACTTCGGGGCCGCCCTTCTTTTCGCCACCGGCTCCGCCACCCATGTCGAGCAGCTCCAGACATTGGCCGCGGAGAAAGGAATGCGGTTGGAGCCCGATGGCTTGCATAAGGGCCGCACTCTGGTCGCGGGCGAGGAGGCGGACATCTATCGCGCTCTCGGGCTGCCATTCATCGATCCCGAGCTCCGGGAGGGGCGGGGCGAGGTCGAATTGGCTCTGAAGGGCGAGCTGCCGAAGCTCGTCACCGACGACGATCTCCGCGGTATCCTTCACTGCCACACGGATGCTTCCGACGGCGCCGAGACCCTGGAGACGATGGCGAAGGCGACCCGTCAGCGCCTTCGAATATTTCGGGGTCGCGGACCATTCAAAGTCTGCGCACTATGCCGGTGGTCTCACCGTGGAGGAGATCGTGCAGCAGCACCGGGAAGCGGACCGACTGAACAAGCAGTTCGCCAAAGAGTTCCGGATATTGAAAGGCATCGAATCCGATATTCTGGCGGACGGGTCGCTCGACTACGACGAGGAGGTGCTTGAACGTTTCGACTTCGTCGTCGCCAGCATTCACGGTCGTTTCAAGCTGGACCGCAAGGCGCAAACGCAGCGTTTGCTTCGGACCATTTCCAATCCTCACACAACCATCATCGGCCACATGACCGGGCGGCAGCTCCAGCGGCGGCCGGGCTACGAGATCGACGTCGAGAAGGTACTTCGGGCATGCGCGAAGCACGACGTCGTCGTCGAGATAAACGCGCATCCATGGCGTCTCGACTTAGACTGGCGCTGGCACCAGGCGGCGCTTGAGTTCGGCTGCTTGCTGAGCATCAATCCAGACGCGCACTCGATTGAAGAGCTTGACCACATGCATTGGGGTGTCGAGATGGCCCGCAAGGGCGGCGTCCCTGCCGACCGGGTCCTGAACGCGATGACGCTTCCCGAAATCACGCGCTACCTCCGCCAGAAGCGACGATCGCTTTCCCGCGCTGCCTGAGACAGTCAACTTAGCGCAGCTCGGCCTCATCACCGAAGACGGATTAACAAGCGCCGGGGTCGAGGTATTCATTGCTGCGTTTAAGGCCCAACGTGAAGTATTACGCTAGACGGAATCGATCACGTAGAGCTGGGCCCTAACAGGAATTGCGGGGCCGGGCAGCAGTCCACTATTCCTCTATATGCGGCTCGAAAATCTGTTCATCGCGCTCAGAATCTGAACTCTCGGAATAACTTCTTGCAGGTAAATGGTTGTTCTCAAGAAGTCGACTTCTGCTGGTTGATGAGCTTCGTCGACATCGATGTACCAAGATCTCGGCCTTCCATCTGCGCCGTCGCTCCAACGGTAACCTCGCTTTTTCAACGTGTCTTTTAGTTCAAAGGGCGATTGTTCCGCCCATATCCGAATTGTCTTGCGCCGAGCGCGTTCCAGGAGAATGGCGAAAGCCGATCGAACCTGGTTTGGTACGTTTGTGGACAAGATTTCAATCAAGGCCCGGCAATCGTCAATTGCGCGATGCGCTTGGTGAAAGAGGCCCACACCGGCCAATAAGTAGCCCAGTCGCGATCCGTCAAATCCGTGCCTACGCCA
Source organism: Bradyrhizobium sp. CCBAU 11357 (assembly GCF_028128865.1). Lineage (NCBI taxonomy): Bacteria > Pseudomonadati > Pseudomonadota > Alphaproteobacteria > Hyphomicrobiales > Nitrobacteraceae > Bradyrhizobium > Bradyrhizobium sp. CCBAU 11357. Next base: position 53,881 of record NZ_LBJW01000004.1, read on the forward strand.
TTCGATTTCCGTCGCAGAGCATGCCCACGGCTTCCGCTCAAAAACGGGCCAATAGCGCTCGGCAAATTTCCGATCAAAATTTGCATTGTGGGCGACGATGATCACAGCGTCCGAGACAAACGCCGAAACCGCATTCGGATCGATCCGATGTCCCAGCACCATTTCGTCCGTAATGCCCGTGAGCTCGGTGATCTCGTCAGGGATCGGATTCTGAGGCTCGTTGAAGGATGAAAAGACATCGGTGATTCGTGCAATCCTGTCATCTGGCAGATAGTCGAATTTCACCATCGCCAGCTCGATGATTTCGTCTTGTTCTGTATTCAGGCCGGTGGTTTCAACATCAAGTAAAATACCCGTCTTTGTTGCCTGCCCATCGCATGGCGCGAATTCTGTCCGGGGCGTGAGCCGACGAAGGACACGATAGTCCGGGGACTTCGATAATATGTCGGCCATTGCTGTTAGATTGATCTCGTTCGACATCATAGAATCAACCAAAAATCAGGCGGAAGCGCGCGAAACACAATGAATGGTGCCTTTTATTCTAGCTCGATCCAAGAGCTTGTCGATCTAACCCCAGACGCTATTCTGGGACGTCTCGCCAAGCAGAATCCCTTTGCACTAGATGCGTTGCAGCGCAACGCGTGGCTGAGGCAGATCGAGCTCGCGCGGGCTCAATTTGGTGGGCTCGATGGTTGGATTGCATTTGAGTTTGCGATCCCGCGCATGGGCAAGCGTGCCGACGTGGTGGTGACTACGGCGGGAATCGTTTTCGTCATCGAATTCAAAGTCGGCTCGGATCAGTTCGATGCGGCAGCCCTCGATCAAGTTGTCGACTATGCCCTCGACCTGAAGAACTTCCATGCTGGGAGCCATGATCGGCGAATCGTGCCGATCGTTGTGGCGACGATGGCGGCAAATCCATCCGTTAAGCTCGCATGGCAAAATGACGGAGTCGCGAGCCCGGTCAAGTCGAATGGGGACAATCTGCGAGAAATCCTCGGGCGTGTCGTGCGCGAGATACCAAAGCAGGCTGACTTGGACGGCGCCCAGTGGTCGCGGACTGGCTACAAGCCCACGCCCACAATCATTGAAGCCGCGCAGGCGCTCTACCAGGGCCATCGGGTCGAAGATATTACGCGCTCCGACGCCGGAGCTAGAAATCTAAGTCAGACGGCAGCATGCCTTGCTGACATTATCGAGGATGCCAAGGCCCACCGACGCAAGGCGATCTGCTTCGTGACGGGAGTGCCGGGTGCCGGAAAGACCTTGGCAGGCCTCAATCTCGTGACACTTCGGACGAAGGCTCACGAGGACGAGCATGCCGTCTTCCTGTCCGGCAACGGTCCCTTGGTGGAGGTGCTGCGCGAGGCACTCGCACGGGACGAACACGCGCAATTAAAGGAGCGCGGCGAGAAGAGTAAGAAGTCCGACGCGCTCCGGAAAGTCAAAAGCTTCGTTCAGAACATTATGCACTTCCGCGACAGCAACCTCGTCACCTCTGAGCCTCCGATCGAGCGGGTTGCGGTGTTCGACGAGGCGCAGCGGGCATGGGACGCCAAGCATCTGGCAAACTTTATGAGTCAGAAGAAGGGGCAGACAAACTTCCAGATGTCTGAACCTGAGTTTCTCATCAGCGTCATGGACAGGCACGACGGCTGGTGCACAATCATATGTCTCATAGGCGGAGGACAGGAGATCAACGCCGGTGAAGCGGGGCTAACCGAATGGTTTTCCGCGCTCCAGCGAAGCTTTCGGAACTGGAAAGTCTATACTTCGGAACAACTAGCCCATCGAGACTACCATTGGGGGCAAGATCTACCGGCACTTCTCGCAGGGCTTGAGAGCCAATCTCTGCCGGCGCTTCATTTGGCGGTCTCGGTGCGATCGTTTCGTGCCGAAAAGCTCTCTGCGTTCGTTGGCGCCCTCGTCGCTGGGGAGGCCAAAGAGGCTAAAGCGCTATACCAGGCGATTAAGGAGACCTATCCGATCGTCCTGACGCGAGAGCTCGGCCACGCTCGGCAATGGCTCCGAGATCGTGGGCGGGGTTCGGAACGCATTGGTCTAGTGGCCTCGTCGGGCGCATCGCGCCTGAAGCCTGAGGGACTCAACGTTCACGAAAAGATCGAAGCAACGACATGGTTCTTGAACGGAAAAGATGATGTTCGCTCGTCCTACTATATGGAGGATCCTGCAACCGAGTTCGATATTCAGGGCCTGGAGCTCGATTGGGTGGGGGTGTGCTGGGATGCTGATTTTCGGTCGGTCGATGGCAGGTGGCAGTTCTATCGGTTTTCCGGCACGCGATGGCAGAACGTCAATGACGACAACCGCAAGATCTATCTGACCAACGCTTACCGTGTGCTGCTGACACGCGCGCGACAGGGGATGGTGATCTACATTCCGAGGGGGGATTCGATTGACGCCACCCGTCCACCAGCCTTCTACGAAGGAACGGCCGCGTTCTTAGCGGAGTGTGGGTTGCCGCTGCTTGACCGAGCAAACTGAGCAGAGTGAAAGTCGGTCGCTGGCCGACTTCTTCCATAACGTCGAATACGCGAATCGCCAGAACACCTAGATATTCATGCCTCGCCGCACCGATTAAAGGAACGAGCCCACAAACCAACTTCGCCGAGCGGCCGGACAAGGGAAGTGAAAGGAACCGACGCGATTTGCCGCCGTGGCTGCGCTCACATTCTTATTTTTCTGTCGCAATGCGATCCAGACGCAGCCGATGTCGATGATCAGTGAGCAAGCGCGCACCACCCAGGACGGCGACCAGTGTTCCCAGCCCGGTCCCGCCGGCGATCAGGAACATGATCAGCAATTGATATTTGACAGCATCGACCGGCTCGACACCCGCAAGGATCTGGCCGGTCATCATTCCCGGCAAGGAAACAAGTCCGATTGCCGCCATGCTGTTCATGATCGGCATGAAGCCGCTTCTCAAGGCGTCCCGTATGACCGGCAGCAGGGCTTGGTGTCGGGTGCCTCCCAGCGCAAGACAAGCTTCCACGCCGGCTCGTTCGCGCACCAGGCCGTTCGTCAGCACGTCCAGGCCCAGGCTTATTCCGGTCATGGTGTTGCCCAGCATCATGCCCAGCAACGGCAGAGCGTAGCGCGGGTGATACCAAGGATCGGGTCGCAGTTCCGTCAGGAGCGCGAACATCGTGACCGTACCCGCGGCGAGCAGCGTGCATCCCGCGCCCAGGCCGTACTTCCAGACGCCCTGAAGGCGCCGCTTCTGCCGCGCGACGATCTCTCGAGAGGCGAACAGGACCATGATCAGGGCGGCGAGAGCGGTCCAGAGCGGCGACACCGCGGCAAACAGGAACGTCAGCACGTATCCGACGAGAACGAGTTGCACCACCATGCGCACGGTTGCAATGGCCAGTTGCTTCTCGAGCTTGAGCCGGAGAAAAAGCGAAAAGACGCCGTCCATGACGACAAGAAGCGCAGGTAGGACCAGGTCGCCGTACGAAAGCTGGATGTAGGTCACGGCCGGCTTTCCTCGATCCCGCCGTCAGGCCTCATCACAAAAATCCTAGTCCCAACCCGGCGGGCTTGGGCGCCGTCGTGAGTGGTCCAGAGGACACTCGTTCCATCCGATATTCGTTCGGCAATCACACCTTCCACGGCCGCAGCGGCTGCCGGGTCGAGGGCCGAGGTCGGCTCGTCCAGCAGAAGGACCCGCGATCGCAGCATAAGCGCCCGCGCAAGTCCCAACCGCAATCTCTCGCCGGTCGAAAGTCTCTGGATGGACCACGATCCGCAGTGGTCCGGCAAGCCCAGTCGCGCGACCAGCGGAAGGGCATCCTTCCAGGCTGAGAAGTGCTCTTGCACGGTGTCGGACCACCAGCCTGGCTCGGCGGCGAGGTACGTCACTTGCCTTCGCCAGGCCGGGGCGGGCATCGCCTCTCTGAGAGTGCCGTCCAGCTTGACCGTTCCTTCGTTGGGATCGAGATCCGCGATGGAGCGGAGCAGCAAGGTCTTCCCGACTCCGGAAGGCCCCTGCAGGGCGACGCATTCGCCGTCCTGCAGGTCGAATGAGACGGAGAGGTGCAGGCGCTTGAGCCCACTGACGCTCAGCATGCGTCAGAGCTTAAGCTGCAGTCGGTCGGCAACTCGCCTGGCGATCTCCCCCGGCGCCTGCTCGGGGTATGGATGCACCGAGCTGACGTTGATTTCGCCGAGCACATAGCTGTCGCTCCCGTCGGCCTCGGCGGGGCCGAGCATGAAGTCGGCGTCCCAGATCGCGGGCAGATCACCTCGAGCGATGTCCAATAGAAAAGTTAGCTGCGGCGTCCACTCGTCTTCCATCAGCCGCCGGAGCCGCTGGAAGCGTGGATCCGCGTTTGACGTGTAAAGCCGCGGCCCAGCCTCGGAACGTGCGGCCGTTGATTCGACCAGGGCTTTGACTTTGTGATGGCCGAAACCGGCGCAGCGATCGCCTGCCATGTAGCAGCGCACCACGCCCTCGCTCAGGCGAGGTTGAAACACCTGGTCGACCACGCTGCCGTTCTCGAAATACTCCGCGCACCGACGGACAAAATCATCCAGGGTCAGTTCCTCGGGCGTCTCCTTGGTCGCATCCGTGACCTTAATCATAGAGGAGGTCGGCAGCTTCTCCACCTTCCAGACGCCTTGGCCACCGTTGCCCCGGCTGCGTTTGATTACGCGCGGCCCGGCGGCGAGCCGTGCAGGCAGCTCGGCGCGCATGTCTGCGGCGGTTTGATACAAGGCCGTGTCGCTGCCCCAGCTCATCGAGCGAGTGCGATAGAGGGCCTCCTTGGTTCCCATCTTGAGGATGACGTCAGGATGAGCGCTCACCCACACGCCCTGTGCGGCGATGTCGCGCAGCAGGGCGTCGAGGCCGGTGCGGTTTCTGCCACCTTGAATCGGGTTAACCCAGACGAGCACGCCGTCAACTGCGAGCAGTTGTTCGCGGACGGCGTCGGCGAAGCTTTCGTCATAGATAGCCGGGCGCCCATCGACGCCGACGGCGGCGAGCGCTTCGAAGACGTCGACAAAGCGGCCGTTCTTCGAAGTGGCATCTCGACGTGCGGCGGCATCTCCTCGCGAAAGGATGGCGACGGTACGTCGGGGAGAGGGGTGTCTTTCGGTAACCATGCGCAAGCTCCACTGTTGCGTGCTGCGCAGAACTTGGACCGAAGTCTCGCCGGGAGTCTGCTTGATCCCGCACAGGCAGTCTACGTGAACTCCGCCGGACGCTTCAAGATCGTAGCGGACGAACCTTGATCTAGCTCAACAACGCTTGTCGCCCCCCCCATCGACTCGTGGAGGCATGAAAGATACGGACAGACCAGAGCGAGAAGTTCCTGAGCCTACTCTTCGCGTCTGGAGGAAGCTGTAAAGATCATCGAAGAGTACGCGAAAGATCTCCGGGAAATCATCAAGAAGCTCCGTCAGAGGCTTCACTAAGGCCCAACTTGACGCCAAGTGTCGACTTGTTTCCTTACTTCGGATGAAATCTCGGTGACCCTCGTCTGGTGATTTCTTGAAATCCGTCGGCACACGCAGATTGACAGCCCTACCATCCGGGCCTTTATTTACGGCTCGGGGAAATGCGATCTCCCCGTGAGGCGTCATGCCCAAGAATCGCGTCCTGACCACCAAGGGCGCAGCATGTCAGCAATATTCACCCTCATTTTACCCGACGACCGGTTTCGTTTGATCAGTACGGCGGCCGCGTCGGCGCTCATCGACGCACGCATTGCCGCGCAACTGACGGACCAACAGGGCCGCGGGGCGGCTGGCCGACACATGCGGGGGAGGGCTACGCATCGAACTTCACCTGGGGCAGGGACACGACCAGGAGAACGACCATGCGAAATCGGACAATTTTCCAGACAGTCATCGTGCTTGCGACAACGATCGGACTTTCGGCTGCCAACGCCCTGACCCAGGAAGAGCTAATCGCCAAAATCCAGGCCGCCGGCTACTCGCAGGTGAGCGAGGTCAAGTCGACGGCCGAAGGTACGACGGCCAAGGCGATGAAGAATGGCAAGGAAGTACGCCTGGTGATCGACAGCAGCGGCCAGATCAAAGAGCGCAACTGAGTTCGAGGGAGCAGCACGATGAAACAAATTGGAGCATTGATCGCCCTCGGCGCGTGCCTCTTTGCACTTTCTGCCGGGCCCTTCGTATCGGCAGCACGCGCACAGAGCGTCGACTGGTCAAAGGTCGACGAAGCGCTTGGCCGCAAGGCAGCCGTATCGGATGACGTCCACCGCTACGGCTTCCCCCGCACCGATCTATCTGTCACTTTGGACGGCGTAGCGATCAAGCCGGCGTTGGCGCTTGGCGGTTGGGTTGCATTCAAGCCTGGGCACGGCGGCGCCATGGTTATGGGCGATCTTGTGCTACTGGAGACCGAGGTCAATCCAGTGATGGCGAAGATGATCGCGAGCGGCCTCCAGATCACCGCCGTGCACAATCATCTCCTGCGCGCGAGCCCGCCGACGTTCTACATGCATGTCGCGGGCCATGGCGATCCGGTCAAATTGGCCTCGGCGATCCACGACGCGCTGACCGAGAGTAAGACACCGCTGACCGTCGCGGCGCCGGCGAACCCGCCGCCCGCAGTCGATCTCGACACGGCCAAGCTCGACCAGATCATCGGCGTGAAGGGTCAGGCCAACGGCGGCGTCTATCAATTCAACGTCAAGCGGCGGGACCCGATCACGCAGGACGGCATGCCGCTGACGCCCGTCGGCCCGATGGGCGTCGCGATCGCTATCAACTTCCAGCCGACGGGAGGCGGAAAGGCCGCCATCACCGGTGACTTCGTGCTGACCGGCGTCGAGGTCAACCCAGTCATTCTGGCACTTCGGACGCACGGAATAGAAGTGACCGCGCTTCACAGCCACATGCTGGACGAGCAGCCGCGGCTCTTCTTCATGCATTTCTGGGCGAACGACGACGCCGTTAAGCTGGCCGAAAGCTTGCGCGCGGCTTTGGACAAGACTGCCAGCACAAAGAGTTGAGAAGGATCGAGGAGGAAGCGCGTGATGCCTTTCGAAGTCAAACCGTCGCCCGCGCGGGCGAGGCTTGCTTTGACGCTCATGCTCGTTTGGTGGATGGGAGGGAGCGCCGTGGCAGAAACTATGAACTTTGACGACAGTCCTGCCGGAAAACCTCCGGAAGGATGGACTTTGACGAAGACCGGCCAGGGACGACCGAAATGGACCATTGAGACCGACGCTACCGCGCCGAGCAAACGTGCTCAAGCAATCCGGGCGAGCGACCTTTCCCGTGGCCATCAAGCGCGATACCAGGATCGGTGACGGCTTTGTCGAGGTCAAATTTAAGGCCGTCGCCGGCTCAGAAGATCGGGCCGCGGGGATTATCTGGCGCGCGAAGGACGCGGACAATTACTATGTCGTGCGGGCCAACGCGCTGGAGGACAACGTGGTGCTCTACAAGACCGTCAAAGGCGTTCGAACCTCGCTAGAGATTGTCGGAGGAAAGGGCGGCTATGGTGTCAACACGCCGGTGGCGACCGGTCAATGGCACGCGCTGCGTTGCAACTTCACAGGAAATCGGTTCAAAGTGACTTTTGATGGAAAGCCGTTGTTCGAGGTGGAGGACTCCACGATCACAGACGCCGGCATGATTGGCTTGTGGACTAAGGCGGATAGCGTAACCCTCTTCGATGATATGGCATATGGCGAGGTCAAATAGCTTCCTGTCCAGCTCTGCCGGAGATAGTCGCTGGCGAGCCTAGTATTTCGGGCGATGAGACTTTGCCTATTCTCGCGCGTGCAAATTGGTTCACGTGTCGGGAGAATTGCGCGAAGTTTTTGCGTCTTTGGCAGGCTCTCCATGCGCCTTTCGCCATCGGCGGAATGCTGGATATTTCGGGGCCATGCGCCGGCCTTCTGCCGTCGGGCCGCACGCAACTGATCAGTAAAAGGAAGAATAGCGCCCGACAACTCTTTTCCTATGGCGGGAACGCCTCCCACATTGACCCACAAGGCATAAACTTCCCGAAAACTTTGATCATAAACATCGCAGGGTTCAAAATCTTGAGTGTAAGAGACGAGCGCAAGCGGGATGTCCGCTACGGGAATCCATGGCCTAAGGCGCCATCCTAGTCTGCACCGTCACATCGATCGGAATAAGCCCTCTCAGTGTTGGTGAAACGAGCGGCACTCGGTCGCCGCATCTGCCTCGATGGCAGCGATCAATGTAGCGCTCAGAATCCGTAGTTCGGTAGGGTGTTTGAGGCCTCGAAAAAGGGGGGACTATGTGAACTAGATCATTTTAGGTTGAGAAGGATGTTGGTTCACTCTGCGAGTCAATATCCTCCCGCGAGTTCTCAGGCGACGATTGGATCACCATTGGGAAGCGAATTGATGCCGGTACCACTGCCTGGCGAGTGAATGTTGGCCGTACGGCTTTTTCCAGGAGGACGGACAATGCCCCTCACCACCGAGACGACGTCTTTCACCAAAGACATCCAGGGTCGATATCTCTGCAACAACCTCGCCGAGGTCGACGCGTGGAAGGGATCAGGTGGGCGTCCGTTCGATTTTATCATCGTGGGAGGCGGAACATTCGGTTCTGCGATAGCGGAGCACCTCTGGTTCCGTCAAAAACAAGCCGGCGGCGGATTGCGAACTCTGATCGTGGATGCCGGGAGGTTCACTGTTCCGGAGCACGTCCAGAACACCGGAATTCAGGGTTTTACGGACCCAATCAATCCATTTTTTCTGAATGAGAGCCTCCCCCAGCCGGAGCCGCCGCGAAACGAGGTCTGGGGTATTCCCTGGGCATCGACCATTCCCTTCAAAGGCCTCGCATACACGCTGGGTGGCAGGTCGCTCTATTGGGGCGGGTGGTCGCCTCGCCTGCTTGACGAAGAGATGGCGACATGGCCCGAGGCCACGGTCGCTGACCTAAACGGCCGCTACTTCGGTGAGAGTTCGCGACAAATTGGTGTCGACGAAGCGAATGACTTCATTGCCGGCGAACTCCAAAACGCCTTGCGCCGGCAGCTCTTCGACAATCTCTCTACCGTTCCCGGTGCGTTTTCCCTCAGTGCACTGCCGCCGTCGCCGCTCCTGAAACCCGGCGCCGATCCCCTGCAGCTCCTCGGTTTGGCGTCTGCCGGTGGACTTTCTCAGAGCGACCTTCTGAATCTGTTGAAGCTGGAAGCGCCGCTTGCAGTTCAGGCGCGACCGCCGCATGCCGGGTTCTTTCCGCTCAACAAGTTCAGCGTCGTTCCTCTCCTGATGAAGGCGGCTCGGACAGCGGCGATCGATTCAAACGGAAATGATGCAATCAAGGAATTCATGGTCCTGCCGGACACGCATGTCCTGACGCTGCGTTCGGCTCCGACCGCCGGCGGATCTTGGCGTGTCACCGGTATCAATACCAACCGCGGCCCTATTAATCTGGCACCGGGCGGTACCGTCATCATGGCCCTGGGCACGATTGAGAACGCAAGGCTTGCACTAGCTTCGTTCGATGCAACCGGGCTGCCGACATTACCGCTCATTGGCAAAAACCTCATAGCGCACCTTCGTTCCAACCTAGTTATTCGCGTACCCCGCGCTTCTATCCCTGGGCTTTCAGCGACAGTAAACGAGCTGCAAACCGCCGCGCTGTTCGTAAAAGGGCGGGCGACGCAGTCCAATGGTGATCTAATCGGTAGGTTCCATCTGCAGATTGCGGCGAGTGGAGGCGGCGGTGCGGTCGGCGGGGAGGACGAACTCTTCCGCAAGGTTCCTGATGTTGATTTCTACGACCAACTCCGTACTTCGACTGATACGCATGTCGCGATCGCAATCAGAGGACTTGGAGAGATGGAGCCCGCCGACCCGGCAAATCCTGCCAGCCATCCGAGCCGTGTCGATCTGAGTTCGCGTACAGACGAATATGGGGTCCGCCGCGCATCGGTCACGCTCACGGCAACGCCTCGAGATCAAGTTCTCTGGAGCGCAATGGACGCTGCGATGCAGCAGGTCGCCGCGATATTTGCCAATGGGCAGCCAATGCAGGTGCTACAGAACGGGCAAGACGGGCTGGGGACGACACATCACGAGGCAGGCACGCTTTGGATGGGGACTGATCCGGCCTTGAGCGTCACCGATAGCAATGGCCGCTTCCATCACGTCGAAAACCTGTATGCGGCAGGCCCGGCGCTGTTCCCGACTATCGGCTCACCCAATCCCATGTTGACGGGCATAGCCCTCTCGCGCCGTACAGGCGACTTCATCATGTCGCCGTCACCATTCGTTGCGGACGCCGGCTTTGAAAGGCTGTTCGACGGCAACTCGATTGGTGACTGGAAGATGTCGACGATCAGCAATCAGCCCGGGCGAGACGATCCCGGTTCGTTTCGAGTTCGCCGAGGTGTGCTCGAGGGACGGACCGGCACAGATCTCGGTCTCCTCTGGCTCTCGCGAACAAGTCCAAGCCGCTACGTATTGCGGCTACAATGGATGATGACCGCGCCTGACGACAATTCCGGCGTATTCATCGGCTTCCCGGACCCGCGGAACGAAGGTTACGACAACACAGCCTATGTCGGCGTCAACTTCGGTTTCGAGATACAGATCGACGAATTGGCCCGGCCTGACAATGCGCCGATCCATAGAACTGGTGCCGTCTATTCCTTCAAAGGACCCACAGACGGGACATTGGTCGTCCGACCGCCAGGAGAGTGGAACGACTATGAGATCACCGTCGACGGCGCTGACATCACGGTCGCGTTGAACGGACAGACGGTGAATGTCTTCCATTTCGCCGGTGACCCGCAGTCTCCGCGTCGAGGTCTTCCATCAACCCCGCAGGACCCTCGGTTCATCGGCTTGCAGACGCATACCGGCCGCGTGCTCTTTCGTAACATCCAGTGGAAGCCGCTAGGAGGCATTGTGGCATGAACCTTATGCCACTTGGATCGCTGGGCGCCATCGAGACGAATGGCACCGTTGCGTTCGGACTTTGGCTTCCCTGGGTATCGGGGACCGACGGCAATGTGGTGACCGTCAAGATTATCCACGAGGCCGATCAGTTTCTCCAGGAGATTCCAGCACGCGAATTTCAGCTAGCGCACAGCGATCGTCCGCCATACGGGGACTTTTGGTCAACGACCGTGCCCATCGCCGGAACTGCTCCCGCGGCGCCTGGCTCTGCCTGGGGAACGCCCGGCCGGTATGTGTATCGCTACACGATCACGAATCCGAACAGTGGTAAGCTCGATTGGATCATAGACCCATTTGCACGCGAGTTCGGGGGCGGCAAGCAGTCTGCTTTCACATTGGGCTACCAGCCCTACGAATGGAGCTCCGGGGAAGCGCAATGGAAAACACCTGCGCTTGCCGATCTGATCCTCTATGAAGTCAACATCGCAGAGTTTGGCAGCGACCTCGATCACGTCCGCAGGCTCGTCGCCTACCTAGCGGATCTCGGCATCAACGCGATCGAGATCATGCCTCTGTCCAACGTCGGCGGCTCCGTCGACTGGGGCTATCTGCCGATTGGCTACTTTGGCGTCGACGAGCGTTTTGGGAAGCGGTCAGATTTCCAGCAACTTGTCGATATCTGCCATCAGCACGGTATCGCCGTTATCATTGACGTCGTGTACGGCCATACGGGGGTAGACTTCCCCTATTACGATGCATACACGCGGTTACGGTATCACGAAAACCCGTTCATGGGGCCGTTTGCCAAAGACTATTTCAGCAACTTCGGCAAGAGCACGGATTTTAATCGAGCGATCACTCGAGACTATTTCTATTCCGCAAACCACCATTGGCTCGACGTGTATCACGTCGATGGTTTTCGCTACGACTGCGTGCCGAACTACTGGGATGGGCCGATGGGCGTCGGCTATGCGAACCTTGTTTATCAGACTCACCAATTAACGAAAGCCAAGATTGCGGCGGGTAGTCCGTACTGGAGCCGGTTCGATAAGGGACCGGGTCAACCGTTGGCGCTCATTCAGATGGCTGAGCAGTTGGAGGGGCCGGAGGACGTACTGCGTACCACTTACTCGAACAGCACGTGGCAGAATAGCACGTTCGATGCCGCGCGCGCGGTGGCAAGGGGTGACCGCGGACGGCTCTCCGATCTTGGCTTAAAGCTCGGACTATTCGGCTATTCCGACCAGGAAACCGCAAACGGCGACATCATCCCCAAAACCGCTCTTCAGTATATTGAAAATCACGATCACGAACGCTTCCTGTGCAATTTCGGCACCTACAACCCTGATGAAGCGGGGAATCCGCTCTTCATAGAGGGCGACCGCGCGCGCTGGTACATGCTGCAGCCGTACTTGATCTGTCTCCTAATGAGTAAGGGCATGCCGATGCTCTGGCAAGGTGAAGAGTTTGCGGAGAACTACTTCTTGCCGGATTTCGGAATGGGGAGGGTCGCGCTGCTCCGACCGATGCGGTGGGATTTCTTCTACGATGAGTCGGGTCGGCCAATCGTAAGCTTGGTGCGCAAGCTAATGCGCATCCGGAGGGAGAGAGACCACATTCGTCGAGGGACGTACTTCTTCTTTAACGATTGGGACCGCTATCAGCAGTTTGGCATCTTGCTGTTCGCGCGTTATGACGGCACACAATACACATTGGTCGCGGTCAACACTGGCGACACTGATCAGACCGTTCCATTTTGGTTTCCGGTCGCTGGCGACTATGCCGAGGAGCTGCACGGGGGTTCACTTAGTCTGACAAACATTTCGGCGCTCCAGCCGGTGGCGCTCCGCGTTCCCTCGCACTACGGTCGAATTTGGACCTTGAAGCGGCTGTGAGGCAAGCAATAGCGTTGATTGCGTGTCTGCTTGATCACGGCCTGCGCTGCAGCCATGGGCGAATCGATTTGACCTGGCTAGACAGAGCAAAGCAAGCCGCAAACAAGGTAACGGCACGCACGTAGCTACCGGGCGGCGGCTATTTTTCTGCAGCACTTTGCTTAAGGCGGTCGGCCATTGGCCGACTTATTCCATAGCTAGTTATACAGCTCAGAGTTTCAAGCCGCGCCGCACGATCCTGATTGAGCAGACGAGCCCACGGACCCACGCCTGCTTTGAGGCTGGAATGTCGTCAGTGAGTAAAAGCAGACAATCGGCGGGCTCGCCGACAAAGGTCCACTAAGGGGCCAACAGGGGACATCCGCGCCGCAGAGGAAGTCAACGAACTTGCCTTCTTAGTCGCCCGTTGGGGTGATGCGGAACTCAACAACTTCTGGTCGGTCGCGCAAATGTTTTGCGAGTCGTTCGGCGTTGAGCCTGTCGCGGCTCTTGATCGTCATCCGGTACTCGAACTGCTGCCCGCGTTCGCTTAATCGCGATGACAAGTTGGCAATCGTAAAACCGTGATCGCCGATCATCTTGTGAACCTCGTCTTCTCCCATCACCCGATCCCGCGCAAAACGCAGCATGTGGTGAGCATAGAACTCGCTCGGCAGTCGCGCCTCGATGAGCCTAAACAGCGCGAGCACCATGAGAGTCGCCAAAGCGCCTACGAAGGCAGCAAACCAGAATCCAATTCCAACCAAAATACCGATAGCCGCCGTCACCCAAATTGACGCGGCCGTTGTTAGTCCTCTGACAGTCAATCCCTCTTTGAAGATGACGCCCGCGCCCAAAAAGCCAATGCCAGTCATGATGCCTTGGGCCATGCGGGTTGGGTCGGTGCGAATCGCGTCATGCTCGAGCAGAGTCATCCACTGATTTTGGTAAACCGTGACGATCATCAGAATAGAAGAGGCAATGCAGACAAGGGAATGTGTTCTAAAGCCTGCTGGACGTCCGTGAAACGTGCGCTCGAAGCCGATCATCGCGCCGATCGCGAGGGCTCCGGCCACTCTGACAATAATCACCAGTTCATCGTGACCCATGACTTAGCACCTTGGTCTACAGGGCTTACACCACCTCATGTTCATCTCGATTCGGAGCAAGCTCTCGGGCCGGCAGTCGATCAGCCACGCAACCGTTTTGCGCGTGTCCAAGCCTGCCGGAGATATCGCTTTCGAGCTTTCGGCGCATCAACTTTGAGACCCCAAACCCTCACCACCTGCTTTGAACAGCCGGAAAGCTCCGCGATCTCTTTGTAACTCGCGAGGCCGTTCCTCAGCATGTAAAGCGCAGCGGACTTCGTAGCGTCCCAATCTGGCTTGTGCGTTTTCACCAACAGCTCATGGACAATTGGAAAAGAAGAAGCCCGCCTCCCGGCGGGAATTTCAAAAGGCGGGAAGCAACTCAGAGCCACAGAGGCACGGCTCCTGCCGCCCAAAGTTACGCTAACACACTGATCGTGTACGCCAAAGCGTATTGGCAGCCGATGCCATGAGCCCGTCCACAGGGAAGGTCGCTTCGCACCACAAAACGAAGTGGTCATTTCGGCCCAGCGCCTGCTCCCGGCCAGAGGCTGCCTTCGCCAGCCCTGCATGATCCTGTTCGGGCCACCTTGAGAAGGCAGACCTTATGGCGCTCTGATCTAAGGTTCATCGGGGCCAACAACAGACATCCCCCCGCGGCACCTTTGGAGCTTCAGCCACGTTCGCCAGAACGCGAAAGGTCTCACCGGCGATCTCGGCCGCTTGGCCATAGAATGATGACGCCGATGATGATCGGAGCCAGCCCAAAAGCCAAGGCCAGCCAGAACATGGGTTCTTGGAGAATGTAGAAGATCTCACGCATGCGTAAGCATAGCGGCGCCTAAACACGTGGTCACGGGTTGGCGCCGTGGCCTTCGTGGTCTCCACTCTGCATACGGAAAAACCCCGCCTCCGAGAGGAGGCGGGGCTTAGTTAAAGGGAGGTACTTGCTTGGCCAGCGCGTACCCCCACGCCAAGGCTACCACAAGAGGGGCATGCATCAACAGCCAGTTTGACAGCGAAAGCCTGTCGCGGCCACCGCTCGGGGCGTATACAAGAAATGGCCCAGCCCCTCATTCATTGTGTCCATTGCCCAGGGCCCGCCAGGGGCGTCGCACTTCGAAGTATGTTTTGCCGCCGCGCTCGAAGCCCGCCCCTTCATAGAAGCGCAGGGTCGTCTCACGCTTCGAACCTGTCGCCAAATGAATCTTATAGCAATCAGCCCGCGCGGCGAGATCAAGAGCGTGGGCAAGAACCCGGCGGCCCAGCCCGAGCTTTCGGTATTCTGCGTGGGTGACCATATTTTCGATCACTCCATACGGCCTACCGCCGCGAGACAGATTCGGCACGATGGCGAGAGTGCATGAAGACACAAGCAGTTCTGCTGTTTGCGCGACAATCACAGTCATGAAGCTGGAAGCAAGCAGGGTCGCCCAAACGCGCTCGGCTGTTGCCGCCTCCGGTTGAGCCTCATGCGGATGAAGGTGCTGGTAAAGTGTCAAGACCGCAGGCAGATCGCATTGCGTGGCAGCACGGATAATGATCTCGTTCATTCAATGATCCACAAGGAGGAGTTTGCCGCCGCGGAACGAGGCGCTCACTGAGCCCGCGTGTTAACCCCGCTATTGAGGAGGTGAAGGGCCTCTTGATGAAGATCGGCAGTTGCTGAAGCTAAGACTGGGCCACCCTCCTCGGCCCTTTCTCCATCAATCCGCGTCACCACTCCGCCCGCCTTTTCGATGATCGGGATCAACGCGACGATATCGTAGGATTGGAGCGAAGGTTCGACTGCGAGGTCAATACGGCCAGCAGCGACCATCGCGAAGGCATAGCATTCGCCACCGTAGCGAGTCATTCGAACCGAGGCGGCAAGGCGATCGAAGCCCCGCTTGAGCTCACCATGATAGCGCTCAGGCGAATTCGTATGCAGGATGGCCCGCGAAAGCGTGCCGACGTCTCGCGTAGACAGTCGCTCGCGCTTACCTGCATATTCGCACCAGGCTCCATCGGCGGAGGCCCAGAAACGCTCGCGCGTGAAGGGCTGGCTCATCATTCCCAGTTCGGCTCGGCCATCTACGGTGAGCCCGATCAGCGTGCCCCAGACAGGAAGGCCGCAGATGAAGGGACGCGTCCCATCCACGGGGTCCAAGACCCAGCGGCAAGTTCCGCTTCCGGTTAGACCGAGTTCTTCGCCCAGAATAGCATGGTCAGGATATTCGGCTTCGATCGCTGCTCGAATCGCAATCTCGGCTTGCCGGTCAGCGTCGGTCACCGGGTCAAAGTAACCCGCCCCGGTTTTGGAATCGACGACAAGGTCGGTTCGAAAGCGCGGCAAGGTTTCGCGATCGGCGATATCTGCCAATCGATGAAGGAAATCGGCGCCCGGCAATTTCGGCATATGTATCCCCAATCGTGCACACTCCCTGCTGTTGTATACGGACAATTGTCGAACTACACCCTAAACTTGCATAATGGCCGGCTGTGATCTTGAAGGTCGAAGCCGACACACCGCGAGACCAAGGCGAGACCAAAAAATGACCGCGTCACGGCTGGTTGCGCATGTCTTAACGGGCCAAATTGGTCCGCCATTGCTCGAATTGGACGCAAGTACGTCTCCAATCGGACGCCGGATTGAAGAGACAGCCGCACAAGTTGAGGAGGTCAACATAACGAGGGGTGACCCGACTAAGCGGAATCTCATCAGTTCGCGGCGACTAGAACGCGATCGACGAGGAAGGCGAGCCCAGCGACCAGCACGAGCGCGGAGAGCGCCGTCACCGCCCGCCGCTCCCACGCGGCGCGCCGAAACCAGAGGAGGACCGGCAGGAAAGCGGCGATCACCGCTGCCTGGCCGGCTTCAACGCCGAGGTTGAACGACACGAGCGCGCCGGCCAGGGCGGCCGGCGGCAGATCGAGATCGAGCAACGCGCCGGCAAAGCCGAAACCATGCACGAGGCCAAACGCGAAGCCCACGGCCCAGCGCCACGACGCCGTGCGCCTGACGAAAATATTTTCGGCCGCGACGTAGACGATCGACAGCGCGATCACCGGCTCAACGATCCAACTAAGCGGCGACGCCGCGCCCAGTACCGCCACGGCCAAGGTGATGCTGTGCGCCACCGTGAAGGCGGTGATGACGGCGAACAAGGATCCGATTCCTCCGCCGCCCAGGACGAGGGCCAGCACGAACAGGAGGTGATCAATTCCCGTCAGGATGTGTTCGATGCCGAGCCGAAAGAAGGCGAAGACGCCGCTCCCGGCGGTAACCTCGGGCGCCGGGCTCCCGCTCGGTGCTGCGACAGCGAGGCGAGCCTCGCGCCGGTCGCGTTCGAGGGTGTATTGCTGCACGCTCCCCAGGCCTTCGACACGGACAAGCGTGTGGTAGTCGTTGCCGAGCGCGTCGGACAGGTCGTCGCGCAGCAAAAGTTCGTGCGGCGGACCGGGGCAGGCGTAATCGACGATTACCACGGCGTTGGCGCGGTCTGGCGTGGGCGCCGTGACCGTCCCGGGCACCGGCTCGCACTTCACCTCTTTTGCGGAAATCGAGACTTTGCGCGCGACCAAATCGGCCAGCGTGGCGTAGCTTTCATTGCGCTGCGGCCGTACGCCGGCGGCCGTCTCGGCGACGGCCGCCGCAAGCGCGTCGGGCCCGAGCGTGAGGCTATATCGGACAGTTCCGCCAGACAGGCTCACCGTGGCATAGCCCATCGATCCGGCGACGTGTCCGTGCGCTGTTCCGAACAACAGCAGCAGGGCAAGAGCGGCCCACGGCGCCGTGCGATGGGGAGAGGCGGGCGGCGTCATAGCGCTTCCGCTCCAGTCATGACCTCGGCCCATTCGCCGCCGACGAAGCGGGACATCAGGTAGAGCCGCGGATTGCCATCGATGCGCATGTACTGGAGGTACCCCTCGGGGTTGAACTCACCGAAGCTGGCGGCAAGCACCAGATCGCCGTCCCGTCCGTAAAGCTTCACGGAGAGCCGCGGCGGGTCGAGGCCGAACGGCGCCGGATCGCTCCCCACAAGCCCTGCCGCCTCGATCTCGCGGACAGGCCCGGAATTGTGCATGATTTGAACGGCCTTGCTGGCCTGGAGCCCGGCGGCGCCGATGTTGACGCCATCAGGCGTCACCCACTCTGTCTCGCCCGCACGGAGCAGGGTAACTCGCCGCGTGCCGCGGCTCAACTCCACCCGCGTGACCTCTTCCGGCGCGCGTTTGAGCACGCCCTTGGCCTCGAACCGCACGAGCTGGCGTTGCACCGGCATGGCGCCGCTCACCACCATCGCCGCGAGGTAGAGGAGCGCGAGCGCCGCGAGGACGGGATGCAGCACGTGCCCCCTCATCGGCGCCGCCACCAAACGACGCAGCCGAGCGCGATCACCAGGAGCGGCATTGCGACGACGACCAGGAAGAACACCGCATTCGACTGCCGCCCGGTCAACGCGATCAGCGGAGGCACGGGGACGCGCGCGGCGACGGCCGTCGTGCGCTCCTCACGTGCCAGCCACCGGGCTACCGAGAGCAGAAGGTCGCTATTCGCCATATAGGGAAAGAACGAGTTGCTGGCGAAATCGCTGTCGCCGACGACGAAGGCGCGCATGGGTTCGGCGTCGCGGTCGAGGCGCCCTTGCACGGCGACGCCCAACACGCGCGGGCCGGGGACCGGGGGCGAGGCCCCGCCCTTCTCCCCCGTCGCGTCAGGCTCCACTGAGTGTGACCCCACCGGCTTCACCGGGCGCGTGTAGCTGTCGCGGCTGCTGAGCAGCAGCGGGGTGACGCGGAGGTCGCCAGCCGGCGGCAACAGCGTGATCGGACGGACACCGGGATAGAAGGTGAGCGAGATCGAACGCGTAACCGGATGGGGGTCGTAGCCTGTGACCGCCACGATCTCGGGGTTGGTCGAGTAGTGGCTCAAGGGATCGACGACGACCTCCTGCTCCGGGCGGGCGCCGAGCTCGGCGATGAGCCGGGCGAGCCCGGGTTCGAGCACGAAACCCAGGTCCAGGAGGAGGAGGACCGACCCGCCACGCCGCAGATAGGCGCGCAAGGCTGCGCTCTCAGCCGGCAGGAACGTGGTCCGCGGATTGGCCGCGATGAGGAGCGTGCAGGCGGCAGGCACAGCGCCCTCGGTGGCGAGGACGAGCTTCCGCGCCTCATACCCCTGCGCTTCGAGCGCGCGGCGCAGCCGCCCCGCGCCGTGGCCCGGCATCTCCACCACCTGCGAGCTGGCGTCGTCGTGGCTGTGGCCAGCGCCACTTTCCAGGTGCGTGTGGTACTCGAAATTATCCATCGGCAGCTCGCCGTGGCCCTCGAGGAAGCAGGCCGTAATCGCGCGCCCGCGCAATGCGCGCTGGATACCGATGGCGATCTCTGTCTCGTCGGTGCCCTGCACCAGCACCCGACGTCCGTCCGCCTCGATGACCGCGGCGTTGTAGATCTGGATCCCTTGCTCGCGCGCCAGTCTCGGGTCGCGGTCGGGATCGACTGCGACGACCTTGAGCAGCGGGTTGCGCCGGGCCATGATCGCAAGGAGGTCGCGCGCGCGTCGCCCCGCGGGGTCCTGCGAGCGATAAAAGTATGTAACGCTTACCTCGCGGGAGACCTCGTCGATCGCCCGCATGGCCGCCCCCGAGGGCGTATAGACCTTCTCCCGCGTCAGGTCGAAATGCACGTCGTGCAGATGCAGCGCGACATTGGCCAGCACCGCGGCGCCGACGGCGGCCAGCACGATTCCGGCAGAATAGGCCCGCCCCCGCCAGCCCGCGAGCCCGGTCTGCAGCGGCAGCCTCAGCCCGGTCGCGAACAGCACCAGGACGGCGGCGAGCCAGCCACCAGCCCAGAGCAACGCGTTCCAGTCGAGCTCGGAGTGTTCCATGGCGTCAGCGCCGGGCCAGCCCGCGCACGGCGAGGAACAGCCCGAGCAGGGTCACCGCGAGGAAGAAGCCGAAATCCGAGGCGTACATGGCGCCGACGGCGAACGGCTGGAAGCGCGCCAGCATCGACAGTCCGAGCACCCAATTGTCGATCGGCGACGGCAGCAACGCGGCCCAGGCGTCAATCGCCCACAGCATCCCGAACACACCGAGCGAGACGACCGCCGCCACGATCTGGTTGGCTGTGAGCGCGGAAATGGCAAGACCGATCGAGACCAGGGCGGCGGCGAGCAGAGCGAGGCCGAGATAACCGCTATAGATCGGCCCCCAATCGGGGGTGCTGAAACGCGCCAGTATCCCCGCATAGACCAACGTGAGCGCGACCATCGCGAGCAGCATGCCCATCGAGGCTGCGAACTTGGCGAGCACGATGTCGCCTTCGCGCACCGGTGCCGTCAGCAGCAGCTCGAGGGTGCCACCCCGGCGTTCCTCCGCGAACTGCCGCATGGTAACGAGCGGCACGAACAGGACGAGCTGCACGGCCGCCTGAAAGAAGACGTTCACCAGCGTCGCCTGCTTGGTCGCGATGAGCGTGACGGCAAAGCCGTAGCCGTTGAGCACAAGGAAAACGGCGATGACGGCGTAAGCGATCGGCGAGACGAACAGCGCGCGCAACTCCTTGGCAACCAGGGCGAGAAACGCCGTCATTGGAGCGCTCGGCTCGCCGTTAGCCGGAGGAACAGCTCCTCCAGGTCTGAAGCCGTCTCGACCGTCTCGACGCTGGCGATGCCGGCGAGGCAAAGGGTCGCGGCCACGTGCGGCGCGGCGCCGGGCTCCGACACCTCCACCCGCCAGCCGGCCAAGTCGTCATCAGACTGCTGCTCGCGGGTCACGCTGTCGATCCCCGCCATGCCCGACAAGGCCGCCGCCACCTCGTCCGCCCGATCCGCCCGGGCGCGGACCCGGAGCGAGGCGCCGCGCCTGGCGCCGGCCAGGTGGTGAACGGTGAGCAGCCGCCCGTCGAGCAGGATCGCGACCCGATCGGCGACGCGTTCCATCTCGGCTAGGACGTGCGAGGTTACAAGGACCGCGCTGTCGCGAGCCAGCGTCCGCAGCAGGCCGCGCAGCTCGATGACCTGACGCGGGTCAAGGCCGTTGGTCGGCTCGTCGAGCACCAACAGTTTGGGTTCGTTCAGCACGGCCTGAGCGATTGAGACGCGCTGCCGATAGCCGCGCGACAGCCGGCCAATCACGGCGTCGCCGACCGGCTCGAGCGCGAGCCGCGCACGGGCGGACTCGATGCCTCGGCGCAACGCACCTCCCCGCAAGCCCCGCAACCGGCCCATGAAGTGGAGAAATTCGTCCACCCGCATATGGCTGTAGAGCGGGGCGTTCTCCGGCACGTAGCCGATCCGCGCGCGCGCCTGGTGTCCGTCGCGGACCACGTCGAAGCCGTCGATGCGGACGGTCCCTTCGGTCGGCCGCAGATAGCCGGTGATGACGCGCAAGATGGTGGTCTTACCCGAGCCGTTGGGACCAAGCAGGCCCACCACTTCCCGCTCGTTCACCTCGAACGAGACGCCGTCCACTGCCTGGCGGCGGCCATAACGTTTGCCCAGCCGTTCGACGGAGGCGACGGCGATGCCGTGCCGCGAGCTTTCAGCCGGCGCGATGCCAAGCCCCGCCGGGGCTCGGCGCGGTTGATCGGTCAGGCGCAGGTCCAGTGGCGGCGTCGAGCCGGTCAATCGTAGAATTCCGGCGCCTTCTTCATCGCCTTGAACGCGTCTGGGTCGTGGGCAGTGAAGAAATTTGCCTTCTGCGTCGCCATCTCCCGCCTGATCCACTCGAAGGCCGAGTAGAATCCCGATGTCGAATAGACCAACGGGGTGCTCGGCGGTATATTCTGCTCGACGTTCTCGCGGAAATAGACGTTGTCCCCGGTGAGGATGGTGAGGCCGGTGTTCTTCAGCCGCACCGTCATCATCTGGCTGCCCGGCGTGTGGGCAACCCAGCGCTTCACGACGAGCGTGCCATCTCCAAACAGGTCCTGATCGCCTTCGAGCTGCAACATCTTCACCGCGTTTGCGCTTGGTGTCATGTTTCCGCGCAGCGGAAGGACGTCGCCGAGAACGTAATTGGAGCCGGTGCCAGGCTCCGGCCAGAAGAAGTTCTGAAGCTCGCTCTTTTGCACGACGAGCGTCGACTTCGGGAACTTGGCCACGTTGCCGCCGTGGTCGAGGTGGAGGTGGCTCACCACGACGTAGGTGATATCGTCGGGCGTAAGATCGATTTTCTTCAGCTGCGTATCGATCGCGACATCTGGCGTGTTGACCGGCTTCAACCCAGTGAACGCGGCACCCCAGTAGCCTGGGTCGGTGATAATCTTGTCGTTGTTACCCGTGTCGAAGAGAACATTCCCTTTCGGATGTTTAATCACATAAAAACCGACCGGAACCTGGATCGCCGGCTCCATGGGTGCGCCGTTCACCAAAAATCCTTTGCCGAGAGTCAACGCGCCGGAACTGAACGCGTAGAGCTTAAGGTCTTGGGCGCTTAGTGCCGTGCTCGACAATACGCTCCCGAGAAGAGCGACCATTGCCGTCAAATATTTGCGGGTCATTCTTTGCCTCCCTCGTCGCGAATTTTGTTATGGTTCGCTTCTGTGCAAAGCCGCAGAGGCGCCAGCAGGATGCACTTAAGTTCAACACGCCGCAGTAGAGCTGTCAATAATTCTGGACGGCGTCCCGGTTCACCCGACAGTGCTGCGAAGCGTCCCATCCGTAAGCCAATCCAGGGACGTCACTTCGCACGCGCAAAAGTGCTCATTTCGACCAGCCCAAGTTGCGGACCACCGCCATCGCCGAAACCACCACCAGGAAAGGCACGTCTTGCGCTCGCCGACGACCTCGGCCAGCGCGACCGCCAACTTGCGGATGCAGCAGATGCTCGCCACCAACGTGCGAAGCTTGCCGAAGCGAAGAAGGTCCAGGCGGAGATGATGCGGAAGAGCAGGCACGGATGGCGCGCAAGGGCTCTGGCCGGAGCTTTTATCCCATCGTGGGATTGGGGGGCATCGATCATTCCGGGGACCTTGTCCATTCCAATACATTCGCAGCCGACAAAATGGGCGGCTGCGTCGAACCGGCTTTCGGCGGCTCGCGAATGGCGGCGAAGAGGGCTGGCAACACGTGCCAATTATAGTAGCGTTGTTGCAATAAGAAGCGCAGGGCTGAAGCCGGGCGCGACATATAAAAAAGGGAGGACTTTCGATGCAATTTCTCAAGGCTGCGGTTGTGGTCGGGCTTGTAGTTGCGGCGTTTCCAGGCACCTCGCTCGCGCAGAGCAAGCCGTCGGAGCTCAAAATTGGCATCACGACGTTCCTGTCGGGCCCTGCGTCAGTCTTCGGTGTGCCGGCGAAAGCCGCGGCCGAGATGATCGCGGAGGACCTCAACAAGAGAGGCGGCATCGGCGGCGTGCCGGTCAAGCTCTCTTTCATCGACGAAGGCGCGGGAGGCGAGGCGCTCGTCTCGAACTACCGACGCGTGGTGCAGGACGAAAAGGTTGATGCCACGTTTGCTTCGATCTCCTCGGGCAGCTGCACCCAGCTGGTGCCGGTCGCAGAAGACCTCAAAGTCATGAATTTCATGTGGGACTGCGGTGCGGCCTCCATCCTCGAAACCAAGAAGTACCGCTACAATTTCCGGACTCAGGCGAACGGCACGCCGGAAATGCTGGCCGTGCTCCTTTACCTGCTCAAGACCAAGCCCGATTTTAAGACTATCGCGGTGGTCAATCAGGATTATGCATGGGGTCGGGAGAGCTGGGAGATCTTTTCGACCGCGCTCAAGGCGATGAAGCCGGATGTGCAAGTCGTCGCGGAGCTCTTCCCGAAGTTCGGCGCACCGGACTACTCCACTGAAGTCTCCCGTCTGTTGGCGCTGCGGCCGGATGTGGTTCTGACCACGTCCTGGGGCGGAGATCTCGACACGCTGGTCCGCCAGGCCGGTCAGCGCGGCCTGTTGCAGCAGTCGACCTTCGTGCTCGGCATCGGCGAATCATCGATCCAGCGGTTGGGCAAGGACTTGCCTGAAGGCCTGATCGTCGGCGCGCGCGGAGACCACTGGTTCCTGCATCCCGAGAAGAAGGACGACCCGGCCTTCAAGGCGTTCAATGAAGCGTTCAAGGCGAAGACCGGTGCATGGCCGATCTACCCGGTCTATCACATGGCGCAGGCGTTCAAGGCCCTGCAGACGGCCTACGACAAGGCAATCAAGTCCAACGGCGGCAACTGGCCCACGCGCGAACAGGTCGTCGATGCGACGGCGGGCGCCGAGTTCGCCACCGGCTTCGGCCGTCCGATTACGCTGCGGCCTGAGGACAACCAGGGTCTCGAGGCTCAACTGGTCGGCGTCACCAAGTCCGTTCCGGGGTACGACTTCAAGCTGCTCGACAACATTATGATCTTCGATCCGAAGATGATCACCAACCCGGCGGGCGTACGGTCGGTTGATTGGCTCAAGACGCTCAAGCCGGACTTCGTCAAGTTGGACGTGCCGACATTCAAAGCTCAGTAACGGCATGCTCGACTTTTGATCCCCGTCCTCCGAGCCGCGTCCGGAGGACGGACCTTTTCCGAAGGCCATCATGAACTCGACACTCGCTATCTTGGCGATCCTCGATGGGATCAGCTACGCCGCATTGGTGTTCCTGGTCTCGGTCGGGCTCAGCCTGATTTTCGGCGTGCTGCGCGTGGTCAACGTTGCGCACGGTTCGCTGTACGCGTTCGGCGCCTACCTAGCTGCGACGTTCAGCCTTGCAATCGCGCCGATCTCGCCTTGGCTCACCTATCCCGCGCTGCTGGCCGCCTCCATCGTGATCGGTGTCGTGTGCGGCGGTTTCATCGAACGGTTTCTGCTCCGACCGCTCTCCGGACAGGAGGACGTCCTTCAGCTTCTGATCACTTTCGCCGCCTTCATGATCATGGACAACCTGCAGCGTCTGATCTGGGGCGTGCAGCCCATCTTCGCCGCAGAGCCGTTGAGACTACTTCCCAACGTCGCCGTGCTCGGCGTCAGCTACACGTCGTATCAGGTCATTCTGCTGCCCGGCGTCGCATTGGCGACGTTGTTCGGGCTCCGCTATTTCCTGCGCAGGACGCTGTCGGGAGCGGTGATCCTTGCGGTCACGGAGGACCGCGAAGCTTCGACGGCCATCGGAATTGACGCAAAACGCGTGTATTTCGTCACCTTCGTCATCGGCGCGAGCCTGGCCGCGTTGGGAGGCGCGCTGGCCTCGCCGACCACCTCGCTGGTCCCCGGTATGGGCGCCGATATGATCGTGCTTTCCTTTGCCGTCGCT
Source organism: Bradyrhizobium sp. CCBAU 11357 (assembly GCF_028128865.1). Taxonomy (NCBI): domain Bacteria; kingdom Pseudomonadati; phylum Pseudomonadota; class Alphaproteobacteria; order Hyphomicrobiales; family Nitrobacteraceae; genus Bradyrhizobium; species Bradyrhizobium sp. CCBAU 11357. The sequence continues at coordinate 78,963 of NZ_LBJW01000004.1, forward strand.
GCGACCGCGGGTCTCGGCCAGATCGAGGGCACCGCGCTCACCGCGCTGATGATCGGCCTGACTCGTGCCTTCGTGATCTATCTCCAGCCGGAATTCGAAGTTCTCGTTCCCTATCTGCTGATGGTGCTGGTGCTTCTGGTGCGTCCGTTCGGCCTGTTCGGCGCTGCGCAGGTAAGGAAAATATGATGAGCGGGCGCATCAAGCCGGTCACCATGATCGCGTTCATCTTCTTTCTGGTCAGCGCCGTCGGGCCCCTTTTGGTATCGAGCTGGGCGACCTTATTCGCGTTGATCCTCGCTAAGGGCATCGTCGTTCTCGGTATCATTCTTCTGCTCCAGGCGGGGCAGGTGTCGTTCGGACATGCAATGTTCTTCGCTACCGGGGCGTATACTTCGGCGTTCTGGGGCAAATACGTCGGCGGCGGCGACATCGTGCTCTTCATAGCGCTCGGCGGCATAACCTCGGCGGTCTTCGGCCTCATCGTCGGGCTCTTCGTCGTGCGCTACCGGGAAATCTTTTTCGGAATGCTGAATCTGGCGTTTTCGATGGTGCTGTGGTCGCTGCTGGAGAAGATGTTTCATTACACCAACGGCGCCGACGGCATCCGCGTCCCTCGTCCGGCCCTGTTGGGGTTGTCGTTCACCCCCGAAACCTTCCAGTACGTCATTCTTTACGTGAGCCTCTTGATCGCGGTCATCGCGTTCTACGGCGTGCAACGCTATCTCGATAGCCCGCTCGGACACATGCTGCGTGCCATCAAATCGAACGAGACCCGGCTCGAATACCTCGGGACGTCCGCACGGCGCGTGCTTCTGATAGGCTACGTCATCTCGGCTTTTCTCGGCGGCATCGGCGGCACGCTGGTGGCGATCATCCAGCAGATCGCCACGCCCGAGTTCGGGTTCTGGACGAAGTCGGGCGAGTTCGTCTTTATCGCGATCCTCGGTGGCAGCGCCCACGCCTTCGGAGCGTTCGCCGGCGCGGCGACGTTCGAGTGCGTGCGCTTCTATGCGGCGGCCCACTTGGCCGACACCTGGCAGCTGATCCTCGGCGTTGTCTTGATCGTCATTATTCTCTATGCGCCTAACGGACTGATAGGTCTCAGGCAGCGCTACGGCCAGGCGAAGCAGGGAGGACATTGATGGCCAACGTCCTCCTTTCCGCGAAGGGCATCAAGATCCGGTTCGGTGGCGTCGTCGCCGCCGACGGTATCGATCTTGACGTGCTCCAAGGCGAGAACCTCGCGATTATCGGACCGAACGGCGCCGGAAAGACCACCTTCCTCAACATCTCGACGGGTTATCTGCGGCCGCAGGCCGGAACCATCACCTTCCTAGGCCAGGAAATAACGGCGCAGCTCCCGCGCACGATCACCAAGCTCGGCATCGCGCGGGCCTTTCAGATACCGCAGCTTTTTCTCGATCAGACTGTGATGGAGAACATGCTGATCGCCGCGGCCTCGCGGCTGGGAAGCCCTTCCGGCTTCACGGCTCTTTCCGCCCTGCCTGAGCTGCCTGAAATGGAGCGCCTTCTGGATCTCGTCGGCGTCAAGTTGTACGCGTCTCGCAAGGCGAGGGAGCTTCCCGAGGGACAACGTAAGCTGGTCGACATCGCTCTGGCGCTCGCGCTTAAGCCCAGACTGCTGCTGATGGACGAGCCCACCTCGGGCGTCGCCTCCGCCGAAAAGCTGGAGATCATGGACATCCTGACGTCCGCGCTCGCCAAGGAGAATGTGACTTCGGTCTTCGTCGAGCACGACATGGACATGGTGGAGCGCTATGCCCACCGAGTCGCGGTGTGGAACGTGGGGAAGATCCAAAAGGTCGGCACGCCGGCGGAGGTTCTGGCCGATCCCAAGGTCCGCGAACAGGTGATCGGTATATGACGGCGATGCTGGACTTTGAGAACGTCAACGTCGCGATCGCCGATGCGCCGGTGCTGCGCAGCGTCAGCTTCTCGCTGCCGCCGGGTGCGACCGCCGCGCTCGTCGGGCGAAACGGCGCTGGCAAGACCACGACGGTACGGACCATCATGGGCTTCACGAAGGCGAGCGGCACCGTGCGCCTAGGCGGTCAGGACATGAGACATGTTCCTCCGCACCGCCGGCCATTCTTAGGCATCGGCTACGCCCCCGAGGACCGTCGTCTCTTCTCGGCGTTTACGGTGGAAGAAAACATTCTTTTGCCCGGTCGCGTCGCGAAACTTAGTGCGGACGAGGTGCGCCGGCGGCTGGAGCGAGCCTACTCCGTCCTGCCGGAGCTCAAGGAACTGGCGAGTCGCCCGGCGGGCTCCGTCTCGGGCGGCCAAGGCAAGATGGTCGCGCTCGGGCGCGCACTGATGTTAGGCACCCGCCTCGTCATTCTGGACGAGCCGTTCCAAGGCCTCGCCCCTGTGCTGGCGCAGAGGTACGCCGAGGCGCTGCGTCGACTTCGTTCGCATGACCGCGACATTACCCTGCTGATCACGGAGTCGAATCCGAAGCTGCTCGAGACCTTCGCCGACGTGACGCTGACGATCGAGCGCGGCGAAATCGAAAGCCGGGTCCTTGCGTAGCACTCGCCCGGTTCGGCGCGCAAAACAGACGATCACGCCAAGCTCTATCGACCTTGCGCTCAATGCACGGCCCGTTCGCTTGGCCCAGGCAGTTAAGCGGTAAGTGCCCTTCGACGCCAAAATCGAAGTTGCTGAAACTTCATAAGTTTTTGCGACGAGCGCGGTTTAGGCGATTGGAGAATGTTCGAACCCGGTTTCTCTCCCTCCGCCATTGGCTAAAATCGATCGCGCCGGCTTATTTGCCTTGCGCGCCAGCAAACGTCGCCAAGCGGCCGAGCAGGGCCGCCTCGGCCTTGGGGGTCAGACGGTAGCCTTCCGCCATCTCGACGATGTCGCCGCGGGCGACGCACGCGTCCCACCAGTCCCTCACAAAGCCCTCGGCGTACCCGCGCGTGTTGAAGCCGTAAGGTTCGGCGACGAGGTCGAAAGCGATCATCAGCTCGTAACATGGCGAGTCGTAGGAGGTGCCGGTCTCGGGACGGCCCACGAAAGCTTCGAAGGATCTGGCGGTACAAAGGCTCGAATAGAGCCAGAACATCAGCCCATACATCAGGTGCGAGCGCTCGTCGTCGTGCAGGGCAAAGAAGCCTTTCTCGTCCACGATCTGCCGGGCCAAGGTGCGCAACATCTGCTCGCCGTGCGGCAGACGGTCGCCGACGGCGGCCAAGGCTCGCACCACGATTGGCGATAACGTTCCCCGCTCGACGGTTGCGATCGCAGCAGCCCGATCCTCATCAGCGGTGTCGTACTCGGACTCCTCGACCAAGCCTCGAATGAAGGACTCGAAGTCCGGCGCGATGACGGCGATGCTGTAGTCAGCCTCTTGGTCGACGTACACGACCTGCGGCTCGCCGCGCTTTCCGCAGGTCCGGTAGTCCAGCATAATCAGCTCGTGGCCTCCGGCCGGCGTGTCGGCGATGCCGATGCCAATCGGCGGGTAGCCCCATTCCTCGATCATGAACTTGGCGCCGAGCTCGCCGCCGAGTGAATATTTGCACGTGCGGCCGATGGCGTAGAGGCCCTCGATTGCCACGTGGTCCTCCGCCCAGCCTGTACGCTCCTTCATTGGGTGGCAGCTGCGCTTGACCATTCCGCCATTGTGGCGCCGTGCGAGATCGACATAGGCCGCCGGCAGCCGATACCCGCCCATCTCCTCTTCAATCGAGGCGATCAGCCCGTCGCTTGGCGGAGGCTCGACATAGTTCTCCAGGGAATACGGACAGTCGTCCCAGAAGCCTTCGAAGTCGAAGCCGTCAAAGGGCCTTTTCGACGTCATCCTCGTTACCCCATCATATTACGGCAGACCTATCCAACCCAGATCCGACGAACACCGTAGCTTTCTCGACAGACCTCGGCTCCGACGCCACCGCATTCGTTGGGACGGAATGTCGATGCCAGCCATCGTCTGCTGATGATCCATCGCGGACGCCGCACGAGTGTTCAGCACCGACCTGACGGGAAGCCGATACGCGTTGGATTGCATTCCGGCGGCTGGTCCAACAAGCTGCCAAACCATCTGCTCGTCAACGAGCCATCCCTGTCGATCCAGGGGATCGGTGGCAATTGCGGCAGGTAGGATGCATACGGCATGACTTTCGCAAGCGTCACTCTGCCCGGAAACCGTGTGAGGAACACCTTGTTCATTCCCCCGTCCAGTCCGCTGTATATCGGGGCGGCCGGCAAATCGTCTTCAAGCAATCGCGCGTATTCGAGCTCGTCGGCGCGCCTCTTCTCCAGGGCCCGCCGCGCGATGTCCGGATTGACGGCGAAGGGGGGACATTTTTCGGTAGGGTTGAACACTGGAGGCGACGGCGAATTCGACGGACCTTGCGCATCGAAGACGTAGCGGCGGTCGCACACATCCACCTTCGGTTCGATTCGCGTCGTCTCGAAATGATCGTTGCCGATCTTGAGCATTTTCCAGAACGCGAGGTTGGGACTGTTTCGATGCCGCGCCAGATTTGCCGGTGTCAGGCGGAACGGATAGGCCTGGACCTGGAACGACGGGCGGCCGCCGAGGAATGTGTCGCGCGCCAGCGCATAGATTTCGCCGATCTGTTCGTCGGTCATGGCATAGCAACCGCTCGACCAGCAGTCGCCGTGGATCATGAGGAAACTGCCATTGCGCTTGTGCGCCTTGTCGAACGTGTTGGGGAAGCCGAGGTTGATCGAAAGATAGAAGTTGGAGTTGGGGTTCATCAACTCAGGTGTAATCGTATAGAACCCTTCCGGAGCTTGTCGGTCGCCCTCGTACAATTTCGGCCCGAGATCGCCCGACCACCGGCAGATCGGATAGGTCTTGAGGATCTGGAAACGGCCGGTCGTGTCCTGTTTCCAGACATCGAGCTCGGCCTCCTCCTTGAAGAGACGCACGAGGATAGGTGAATACTTCGGCATCTTTTTCTGCTCGAGCAGCGCGAGCAGGTCATCGGGTAGTTCCCGCGTCGCCTTCGCCGGCAACGGCTTGCTGCTTTCGCCAAGACACATGACCGGCGTCAAGGCGGCGGCAAAAGCCGCCGCCAGCACAAGGACACGTCGGACCATGGCGCGGATCACTGCTGTGCCTCCAGCCCTTCCGACCGCGCGCCGCTACGTCTCGAACCCGACGAACACCGTCGCTTCCTCGACGGACTTCCGCGCCGACACCACGGCATTCGCCGGAAAAGTTTCATCCGGCCAGCCCAGCGCGATGCTTTTCATGATGACCTGATCGTCGGCGATCCCTGCGTGCTCGCGCACCACGGGGGATTGCATGATGCCCTGGCTGTTGATCACGGCGCCGAGCCCGCGGGACCACGCGGCATTGACCAGGGCGGTCGCCACGGCGCCGCAGTCGAAGGGCGTATCGTCGCTACCGTCGAGCACGCGGTCATAGGTGATGATCACGCAGACGGGCGCGTCGAACTGACGGAAGCCGCGCAGGACCCAGTCCTGGCGCTTCTCCATGTTCTCGCGCTCGATTCCCATCGCGGAGAATAATTGCTTGGCGACGCCGACCTGCCTGTCGCGGTGCTTGCCTGCAAAGGCCTGGCCCGTGCGGAACTCGCGCGACTGCGGAATGCCCGCCAGCATCCGTTCGGTATTGCCGGCGCGGATCCGATCAAGTGGTTCGCCGGTGATGACATAGAAATTCCAGGGCTGGGTGTTCATCGACGACGGAGCGCGCATCGCCAATCCAATGATTTCCGCAATCAGCTCCTTGGGCACCGGATCCGGCTTGTAGCCGCGGATGCTCCGGCGACCGAGGATGACGTCATCGAACTGCATTTGTGTGGAATTCCCCTGGCGAGTTCTGAAACAGCCGGGATTTTCGCGATTTCCGCGCCATCGCGCAAGCGCCGGCGGCGTGTCCTCGACGGTCCAGCCACACGGAACATGATCGCATCAATCTGGATTGGCTGACGCTCGCTCCGCCATCGCGCCTCACCCCACCAGCTTCCACTTCCCATCCGCGGCCCGCTTCAATGCGGGGTCGCTCACGCGCACGTGCTCGGCGAGGAAATCGATGAACGCGCGCACGCGCGCCGGGAGTGGGGCGGTGTGGCCAACATAGACGGCGTGGATGTCTTCGCGGTCGCCGGGATTGTAGCTTTGCAGCACCGGGACGAGGCGGCCGGATTCGATATCGGGGCCGATGTGGAAGAGCGCGAGGCGCGCGAGACCGACACCGCCGAGGCAGAGGCGGCGGGCGGCTTCGCCGTCGCTGGCGCGCGCGACGGGCGGGGGCAGGGCCTCCTCGGCGTGGTCGCCACGCCTGAACGGCCAGCCGCGGATGCTGCGTGGAAAGGTCCAGCCGATGCCGCGGTGGTCGGCGAGGTCGGCCGGAATCTTCGGCGTGCCGCAACGGGCGAGATAATCGGGCGCGCCGACCACCACCATGCGGCTGGTGCCGAGCTTTCGCGCGACCAGACGCGAGGCGCGTAAGGGACCGACGCGGATGGCGACATCGGCGCGCTCCTGCATCAGGTCGATCACCGTATCGGTCAGCACGAGATCGAGCGTGACGTCGGGATGCTGCTTCAGAAAGCGCGGGATCAACGGCATCACATGCAGCATGCCGAAGGGAATGTTGCAATTGACCGTGAGGCGGCCGCGCGGCGCCGCGCCTGAGGCCGCCTCGCGCTCGGCCTCCTCCATCTCGGCGAGGATGCGCAACGAGCGCTCGTAGAAGGCCTGGCCTTCCGCCGTCAGCGTCAGCATGCGCGTCGTGCGGTTGACGAGCCGCGCGCCGAGGCGCGCCTCCAGACGCGAGATCAGCTTGCTGACGCCCGATGGCGTCAGGCGCAGCTTTCGCGCGGCCTGGGTGAAGCCGCCGAGGTCCACGACGCGGACGAAGACCTCCATCTCGGCCGAGCGGTTGGTGTCGAAACGGGCCATGTTGAATTCACGTCACAAATGATTGGATTGCGGACATTCTAATGGTTTGGCGGCAGCGCCGCTATCTGCGTGGCTCATCTCATCCCTTGGAGCAACGCATGCCTCCCGCCGTCCTCGCTCTCACCGCCGGTGCCTTCGGCATCGGCACCACCGAATTCATCATCATGGGCCTGCTGCTGCAGGTCGCCGCCGACATGCACGTCTCGGTGCCGGTCGCGGGCCTGCTCATCTCCGGCTACGCACTCGGCGTGTTCGTCGGCGCGCCGGTGCTGACGCTGGCGACGCGGCGGATGCCGCGGAAAACCGTGCTGCTGGCGCTGATGGCCATCTTCACCCTGGGCAATGCGGCTTGCGCGCTGGCGCCCACTTACGAATTGCTGATGGCCGCGCGCGTGCTGACCTCGCTCGCGCACGGCACGTTCTTCGGCGTGGGCTCGGTGGTGGCCACCAGCCTCGTCGCTGAGGACAAGCGTGCGTCTGCGATCTCCACCATGTTCATCGGCCTGACGGTTGCGACGCTGCTGGGCGTGCCCTTCGGCGCCTGGTTCGGCCTGATGCTCGGCTGGCGCGCAGCGTTCTGGGCGGTGACTGTCATCGGCCTGATCGCATTCGCGGTCGTCGCCGCGCTCGTGCCGGGCCATGTCGGCAACGACGACAAGCCGATCTCGCTTGCCGAGGAAGTGGCCGTGCTCGGCCGTCCGCAGGTGCTGCTCGGTCTTGCGATGACCGTGTTCGGCTTCGCCGGACTGTTCGTCGTCTTCACCTATATCCAGCCGATCCTGACGCGCTTCACCGGTTTTTCGGAGACCGCCGTGTCGCCGATCCTGCTGGCGTTCGGCGTTGGGCTTGCGATCGGCAATGTCGCCGGCGGCAAGCTCGCCGATCGCGGCCTTGCGCGCGCCCTGATCGGCACACTGGCCGCGCTTGCCATCGTGCTGCTTGGCCTTGCGGCGCTGCTGTCGGTCAAGATCATCAGCGTCGTGCTGATCCTGCTCCTCGGCGTCGCCGCCTTCGCAACCGTCGCACCGCTTCAGCTCCGCGTGCTGGAGGCTGCCGGTCCCAGCGGCCGGACGCTCGCCTCCAGCCTCAACATCGCCGCGTTCAATCTCGGCAACGCGCTCGGCGCCTGGGCCGGCGGCGTCACCATCGACCGCGGGCTCGGCCTCTCGGCGCTGCCGCTGGTCGCAGCCGGCGTCACCGCCATCGGCCTCGTTCTGGCGCTGTGGAGCCTCCAGCTTGATCGCACGGCGACCGCAGTCGCGGCGTGCCCGGCGGAATAGGAGAGCGATCATGGAATACCGCAACCTCGGCGCTTCCGGGCTCAAAGTGCCCGTCCTCAGCTTCGGCACCGGCACGTTCGGCGGCCACGGTCCGTTGTTCTCCGCCTGGGGCCGCAGCGGCATCGAGGAGGCGCGCAGGCTGGTCGACATCTGCCTCGATGCCGGCGTCAATCTGTTCGACAGCGCCGATGTCTATTCGAACGGCGCCTCGGAGGAGATCCTCGGTGCCGCGATCAAGGGGCGCCGCGACAAGGTGCTGATCTCGACCAAGATGAGCCTGCCGATCGGCGACGGTCCGCTCGATGCCGGCTCGTCGCGGCAGCGACTGCTGGCCTCGGTCGATGCGGCGCTACGACGGCTTGGCACCGACCACGTCGACTTGCTTCAGCTCCACGCCTTCGACGCGTTCACGCCGATCGAGGAGGTGCTGTCCACGCTCGATACGCTCGTGCGCGCCGGCAAGCTGCGCTATGTCGGCGTCTCGAATTTCGCCGGCTGGCAGCTGATGAAGTCGCTCGCCATCGCGGACCGGCATGGCTGGCCGCGCTATGTCGCGCACCAGGTCTATTACTCGCTGCTCGGGCGCGACTATGAATGGGAGCTGATGCCGCTCGCGCGCGATCAGGGCGTCGGCGCTCTGGTCTGGAGCCCGCTGGGCTGGGGCCGGCTCACCGGAAAGATCCGGCGCGGCCAGCCGCTACCGCAAGGAAGCCGCCTGCATGCCACCGCACAGTTCGGTCCGCCCGTGGACGATGCGCGGCTCTATGCCGTCGTTGACGTGCTGGATGCGATTGCCGCTGAGGTCGGTCGTACCGTGCCGCAGGTCGCGATTGCCTGGCTGCTGTCGCGTCCCACGGTCTCCTCCGTGATCATCGGGGCACGTGACGAAGCGCAGCTGCGCGACAATCTCGGCGCCGTCGGCTGGTCGCTGAGCGCGGACCAGATCAAGCGGCTCGATGAGGTCAGCTTCGTGATGCCGCCTTATCCGTACTATCCCTATCGCGTCCAGGAGGGTTTCGCGCGGCTCAATCCAGCGTTGGTGTAGGAGCTCTCTCAGAACGCGGCGAATTGCGACAGAGCGTCGCGATAATGCGCCATGCAGAAACGCGCCTGTACACGGTCGCGTGACCTCCATAACCTCCGCCGCGCAATTTTTTGGAGATGCGACGTGGCGAAGAAGACGACCAAGAAGAAAAGTGCTTCAAGGCAGGTAAGCAGGGCCTCGAGCAAGACGAGCACCGCCCGAAAGGGCGCCATTGCGAAAACCGCGAAGACGACAGTCAAGAAGGCGGCACCGCGCAAGCCAGCCGCGGTCCGCCGCCCCAAGGGGCCGATCTGGCAATGGTCCGCGGTCGAGACCGCGGCCGCGATCCGCGCCGGCGCGATCTCCGCCGTCGAGACCGTCGAGGCCCATCTGGACCGGATGCGCGCCGTCAATCCCAGGCTGAATGCGGTCGTCGTCGATCTCGGCGAGGAGGCGCTGAAGGCGGCGCACGCGGCGGACAAGCAGCGCGCCAAGGGCGGCGATCTCGGTCCCCTGCACGGCGTACCCATCACCATCAAGGAAAATGTCGACTACCAGGGCCGGCCGAATTTCAACGGCGTGCCCGCCAACAAGGACCTCATCGCGCCATCGGATGCGCCCGTGGTGCGCAACCTGAAGAAATCAGGCGCGATCGTCATCGGTCTCACCAACACGCCCGAATTCTCCTTCCGCGGCTTCACCGACAATCCCCTGCACGGGCTGACGCTCAACCCCTGGGATCCCGATATCACCTGCGGCGGCTCCTCGGGCGGCGCGGGCTCGGCGGTTGCCGCGGGCATCGGCACCATCGCCCATGGCAACGACATCGGCGGCTCGCTGCGCTGGCCGGCGCATTGCAACGGCGTTGCCACCATCAAGCCGACGCAGGGCCGCATCCCCGCCTTCAACGGAAGCGCGACGTCGGAGCGGCCGATGCTGGCGCATCTGATGTCGGCGCAAGGGCCGCTCGCACGCCATGTCGCCGACGTCCGCCTCGCGCTGGAGGTCATGAGCCGGCGCGATCCGCGCGATCCCTGGTGGGTACCGGCGCCGTTGGTCGGCGAGCGGCCGAAGGGGCCGATCAAGGTCGCGCTGGCAAAGATCCCCGAGGACATGGATGTTGATCCGTCTGTCGCCGCGGCGCTGCGTCAGGCTGCCGATCATCTCGAGCGGTCCGGCTATCGCGTCAGCGAGGTCGAGGTGCCCGACATCAACGGGGTCTGGCAGACCTGGTGCGACATCATCACCAACGAGACCGTGATGATGCAGGAAGCCGCCATGCTGAAGGTCACGTCCGAGGATTTTCACAAGTCCTGGGGCGGCATGAAGGCCAAGGCCAACGTGCTCGATCTCGAGGCCTGGATGCAGGCGACCGCCGCGCGCAACGGTCACATCCGCGCCTGGCAATTGTTCTTCGAGGACTATCCGATCGTGCTGGCGCCGACCACGGTGAAGCCGACGCCGGGCCCGCGCGAGGACACCGTCAGCGCAGAGCGCGTGCGCGAAATCTTCTGGGGCGAGATCCGCTTCATCTCCGCCATCAACGTGCTGGGCCTGCCCGGCGCGGTGGTGCCGGTGGCGCTGCATGACGGCAAGCCGATCGGCGTGCAGCTGATTGCGGGACGCTATCGCGAGGATCTCGCGCTCGACGCTGCAGCTGCGATCGAGAAACGCGTCGGCGTGCTCACCCACCGGCTGTGGGAGCAGATGGGCTGAGGCTGCGAGCTATCGCAGCGCTGACGGCGGCCCCCTCGTCCTCGTGGGCGAGGGTGGCGCCGCGCGTTCGTTAATCGGCTTTAACCCGGTTTCCGGCCATTTCGCGAGCAAGCATTAGGGTTACTTCCTCGATCTCTAGGCGAATTATTGTCCGCTTTACCACCCGCCTCTAACAGAGGGACGGCGGACAACGCACATGCCTCATTCTAGGCCAATAAGTGCGGCCCGCTCCACGCGGAGGTGGCACGATGCGCAACGAGACGATCGCTATTCACGCCGGTTACGAGCCTGAAGCCACCACGCACGCAGTGGCCGTGCCGATCTACCAGACCGCGGCCTACGCCTTCAACAGCGCCGATCATGGCGCCGCCCTGTTCAACCTCGAGGCCGAGGGCTTTCGCTACAGCCGCATCGCCAATCCGACCAGCGCGGTTCTCGAGAAGCGCATCGCGCAGCTCGAAGGCGGCGTCGGCGCGCTCGCTGTCGCGACCGGGCAGGCGGCGCTGCATTTCGCCTTCGTCAACGTCGCCGATCACGGCGGCAACATCGTCTCGGTGCCGCAGCTATACGGCACCACGCACACGCTGCTCTCCCACATCCTGCCGCGCCAGGGCATCACTGGCCGTTTCGCCGAGAGCGACAAGCCAGAGGCGGTCGAGAGGCTGATCGACGAGAACACCCGCGCCGTGTTCGCCGAGACCATCGGTAATCCCGCTGGCAATGTCTGCGACATCGAGGCGCTGGCGAGAATCGCCCATGCGCATGGCGTGCCGCTGATCGTCGACAACACCGTCGCAACCCCGATCCTCTTCAAGCCGTTCGACTACGGCGCCGACATCGCGGTGCATTCGCTGACCAAGTTCTTGGGCGGTCACGGCACCACGCTCGGCGGCGCCATCGTCGATTCCGGAAACTTCCCCTGGGCCAAGCACGCCGAGCGCTTCCCGGCCTACAACAAGCCCGACGACTCCTATCACGGCCTGGTCTATGCCGAGCGCTTCGGCAAGACCGCCTATATCGAGCGCGCGCGCAGCGTCTATCAGCGCACCATGGGCTCGGTGCTGTCGCCGTTCAACGCCTTCCTGCTGCTCCAGGGCATCGAGACCGTGGCGCTGCGCATGGAGCGCCATGTCGAGAACGCCCGCAAGGTCGCCGAATTCCTCCGCGTCGATCCGCGCGTGGCCTGGGTCAACTACACCGGTTTTCCGGACAGCCCCTATTATCCCCTGGTGCAGAAATACCTGAATGGCAACGCCTCCTCGCTGTTCACCTTCGGCATCAAGGGCGGCATGGAGACCGGCAAGACGTTTTACGATGCGCTCAAGCTGATCACGCGCCTCGTCAATATCGGCGATGCCAAATCGCTCGCCTGCCACCCGGCGTCGACCACCCATCGGCAGATGTCCGCGGAGCAGCAGCGTGCAGCGGGTGTGCTGCCGGAGACGATCCGTCTGTCGATCGGCATCGAGCATGTCTCCGACATCATCGAGGATATCGACCAGGCGCTGGAAAAGGCCTGCCCGTCGGCGCGCCGCGAAGCTGCGGAGTAGGCGGCGCCGTCCATGACGATCTTGTTCGACAAGGATCAGGTCATCGCGGGCCCGACGCTGGTGCCGGCCGCGCACGAGCTCGCGCGCGATGCCGGCGCCGAGCTCACCATCGGCCTCGTCAACAACATGCCGGATGCCGCGTTGAAGGCGACCGAGCGGCAGTTCATGAAGCTGCTTCAGGCCGCAGCAGGCTCGCGCCGTATCCGTTTCCACTGCTTCTCGCTTCCCAGCGTGAAGCGGTCGCCGGAAGCGAAGTGGCATGTCGAGAGTGAGTATTCCAGCCTTTCCGATCTCGAGCGCGGCAAGTTCGACGGGCTGATCGTAACAGGCGCAGAGCCGATCGCGCCCGAGCTCGAGCGGGAGCCGTACTGGCGCGACCTCACGAACCTGATCGACTGGGCCAAGGCCAACACGCGTTCGACGATCTGGTCCTGCCTTGCCGCCCATGCCGCGGTGCTGCACCTCGACGGCATTGAACGGCAGCGGCTGCCGGCCAAATGTCACGGCATTTTCGCTTGCGACGTCGTGGCGGACGATTCACTGACGCGCTCTGCGCCTGCGCCGCTGAAGGTCTCGCATTCACGTCTGAACGAGATCGCCGAAAGCGACATCGTGCAGGCCGGTTATCAGGTGCTGACACGCTCGGAGGAGGCCGGCGTCGACGTCTTCGTTCGCCAATATGCCAGCCGCTTCGTGTTCTTCCAGGGCCACCCGGAATATGACGCGCTGTCGCTGCAGCGCGAATATCTGCGCGACATCGGCCGCTACCTCGCGCGGGAGCGGGAGAACTATCCGCGCCTGCCGGTGAGTTATTTTGACGCAGCGACGGAAGAGAAGCTGGCTCGCTTCGAGCGGAAGGCGGCACACCAGCGCCATCCGGCGCTCACCAACGAACTGCCCGCGCTGAACCTGCGCGCCGATATCGGCGCAGGCGAGGCGGCGGCAATACTCTTCCGCAATTGGTTGCGTTATCTCGGCGCGGACGCCGACGCGCCGATGTCGGTGCGCTAGCCGAGGCGGTCTTGGTTCAGCGTTAGGATTACCCGGGCGTTAGGCTTGTCTCGACCTGCGCACGAATTTTTCAGTAGAGCAAGAAGGCATCACGGGAAACGCAGTCGTGTGGTCGGCACTCCAGGGACGCGTGATCAATCGGCTGGCCCGGCATTTCCGCGCCGCGCCGCACCGGCTGCCTGCGCATGCGCCGATGGTGAGCTTCACGTTCGACGACGCCCCCGATAGCGCCGCAGGCGAGGGCGCCCAGCTTCTGGAGCAACATGGCGGCCGCGGCACTTATTACCTCGCCGGCAGCCTGATCGGTCAGCCGTCGGAGCATTGGCATGGCCTGTCGGATGACGCCATCGTCCGGCTCCACCGCGCCGGGCACGAGATCGCCTGCCACACCTTCTCGCATCAGAGCTCGGCCACGCTCGACGAGGCCGCGATGGCGCGCGAGATCGAGCGAAACCGCAGCCATCTCCACGGCATCGATGCCTCGATCACGCTGCAGAATTTCGCCCATCCCTATGGCATCGCCTCGGTGTGGCGCAAGCCGCAACTGGCAAAAGCCTTCCGTTCCGCGCGCGGCATTCTTCCCGGCGTCAATAGCGGCATCATCGACCTCCAATTCCTGCGCGCCTCGCCCTTGATCGATTGCGAGATCGACGAGGCGGGGGTCGATCGCTATTTCGACGAGGCGGTCGCAAGCGGCGGCTGGCTGATCTTCTACGGCCACGACGTCACCGACAGGCCGAGCCCCTATGGCTGCACGCCGCATCTGATGCGTCACGCGCTCGACGCCGCCGCCAAGCGCAACATGCCGATCGTGACCGTCGCAGAAGCGCTGCGACGGATCGGGGCGTAGAGGGTTTAACCTCTCCCCGCTTGCGGGGAGAGGTCGGATCGCTCTTGCGATCCGGGTGAGGGGGTACAGGCCCATCGGCATTCTCATGCGCGGAGAGAAGCCCTTCACCCCAACCCTCTCCCCGTAAGAACGGGGAGAGGAGAAGAAGCAACGGTACAAGCCCCCGCAAACAGTCTTGCCACGCCCGCCCCAGCGTGCGACTGGCCTTGCGACGAATCTCACGGCCTGATCTGCTCCGCCCATGTCCGCTCCCTCCAACGCTCCGCTGCCTGCGCCGACCAACGGCCGCGACGCCCTGTCGGTGCTGCATTCGGTGTTCGGCCTGCCGGGATTCCGCGGCGCGCAGGGCGAGATCATCCGCCACGTCACAGACGGCGGCAATTGCCTGGTCTTGATGCCGACCGGCGGCGGCAAGTCGCTGTGCTATCAGCTGCCATCCCTGCTGCGCGAAGGCTGCGGCATCGTGGTCTCGCCGTTGATCGCCTTGATGCGCGACCAGGTCGCCGGCCTGATCGAGGCCGGCGTCAACGCCGCCGCGCTGAACTCGTCGCTGACGCCGCAGGAGGCGTCCGACATCGAACGGCGCCTGCTCGCCGGCGATCTCGACCTGCTCTATGTCGCGCCGGAACGGCTGGTCACGCCGCGCTGCCTGTCGCTGCTGGCGCAGGCGAAGGTGGCGTTGTTTGCGATCGACGAGGCGCATTGCGTCTCGCAATGGGGCCACGACTTCCGGCCTGAATATGTCGGCCTTTCCGTCATCGCCGAGCGCTTTCCCGACGTGCCGCGGATCGCGCTGACCGCGACCGCCGACGAGCTGACGCGCAAGGAGATCGTCGAGCGGCTTCAGCTGACGGGCGCGCCGCAGTTCGTCTCCAGCTTCGACCGGCCCAACATCCGCTACGAGATCGTCGACAAGCGCAATGCGGTGTCGCAGCTGAAGGAATTTATCCGCGAGCGCCACATGGGCGATGCGGGCGTGGTCTATTGCCTGTCGCGCAACCGCGTCGAGGAGGTCGCCGCCGCGCTTGCCGAGGGCGGCATTGCAGCGCTGCCCTACCACGCCGGGCTCGACGGCAGCGTTCGCTCGCGCAACCAGGACCGCTTCCTCAACGAGGACGGCATCGTCATCGTCGCGACCATCGCCTTCGGCATGGGCATCGACAAACCCGACGTGCGCTTCGTGGCCCATCTCGACCTGCCCAAGAGCATCGAGGCCTATTACCAGGAGACCGGGCGCGCCGGCCGTGACGGCAAGCCGTCGGCGGCATGGATGGCCTATGGCCTCTCCGACATCGTGCAGCAGCGCCGCATGATCGACGAGTCGGCGGGATCGGAGGATTTCAAGCGGGTCTCGATCGGCAAGCTCGACGCGCTGGTCGGCCTCGCCGAGACGCCGCATTGCCGGCGCCGGCGCCTGCTCGCCTATTTCGGCGAGATCGTGATGGGCGAGAGCTGCGGCAATTGCGACAATTGCCTGACCCCGCCGAAGATGCGCGACGGCAAGGTGCTGGCGCAGAAGCTGCTCTCCTGCGTCTATCGCACCGGGCAACGCTTTGGCGCCATGCATTTGATCGACGTGCTGATCGGACGCCTGACCGAGAAGGTCACGCAGTTCGGTCACGACAAGCTGTCGGTTTTCGGCATCGGCCGCGAGCTCAACGAGAAGCAGTGGCGCACGGTGCTGCGGCAATTGGTGGCGATGGGCCATTTGCGGAGCGACAGCGAAGCCTACGGCGCGTTGAAGCTGACCGAGTCCTCGCGCGGGGTGCTGCGCGGCGAGACCGAGGTCTGGCTGCGCGAGGAGGCGCCCGGCACGCGTGTTCGCGCCAGCCGCGCCAAGTCGCGACGCGGCGATCTCGCGCCCGCGGCCAGCGCGCCGCAAGGCGACGTCGACCCTGAATTGCGCGCGCGCCTGCGCGCCTGGCGCTCAGAGGTCGCGCGCGAACGCGGCGTGCCGGCCTATGTGGTGCTGCACGATGCAACGATCGACGGCATCGTCCGGGCCTGGCCGACGACGCTGGACGAGCTTCGCAACGTGCCGGGGATCGGCGACAAGAAGCTCGAGCATTACGGAGATGAGCTGCTGCAGATCGTCAGGACGAGGTAGAAAGAGGGAGAGGGTTGTTGCGGCGGGCAACCACGAGACTGCGCCAAACGCCTCGCTGTGGTTATGGGTCCCGGGCTCGCGACTTCGTCGCGCCCCGGGACGACAGTGATGTATGACGCGTGAGAGTGACGCCCTCACTCACCCATTTCGAAACGCATACGCATAGCCGTTCAGCGCGGGCGCGCCGCCGAGATGGGCGTAGAGGATCTTCGCGCCCTTCTCGAAATAGCCCTTCTTTGCGAGATCGATCAGGCCCTGCATCGACTTGCCCTCGTAGACGGGGTCGGTGATCATGCCTTCGAGACGCGCGGTGAGGCGGATCGCCTCCTTGGTCTCCTCCGACGGCACGCCGTAGGCGGGGTAGGCGTAGTCCTCGATCAGCACGACGTCCTCAGTGACGAGGTCCTTGCCGAGCTCGACGAGCTTGGCCGTGTTCTGCGCGATCTCGAGCACCTGCGCCTTGGTCTGGGCGGGCGTGAAGGAGCCATCGATACCGATGACCTTTCGCGCACGGCCGTCCGCCGCAAACCCGACCAGCATGCCGGCATGGGTGGAGCCGGTGACGGTGCAGACGACGATGTAATCGAACTTGAAGCCGAGCTCGGCTTCCTGCTTGCGCACCTCCTCGGCAAAGCCGACATAGCCGAGGCCGCCATATTTGTGCACGGAGGCGCCGGCGGGAATGGCGTAGGGCTTGCCGCCCGCGGCCTTCACTTCCTCGATCGCCTGCTCCCAGCTCCTGCGGATGCCGATGTCGAAACCGTCGTCGACCAGGCGCACGTCGGCGCCCATGATGCGCGAGAGCATGATGTTGCCGACGCGGTCATAGACGGCGTCCTCGTGCGGCACCCAGGCTTCCTGCACCAGGCGGCACTTCATGCCGAGCTTGGCCGCGACGGCCGCGATCATGCGGGTGTGGTTGGATTGCACGCCGCCGATCGAGACCAGCGTATCGGCATTGGAGGCGATCGCATCGGGGATGATGTATTCGAGCTTGCGCAGCTTGTTGCCGCCATAGGCGAGACCGGAATTGCAGTCCTCGCGCTTGGCATAGATCTCGACATTGCCGCCGAGATGTTTTGACAGCCGCTCCAGTTTCTCGATGGGCGTCGGGCCGAAGGTCAAAGGATAGCGCGGAAATTTGTCCAGCTTCATGGGTCATCCCGAGTGGCGTTGGTGTTGGCGGCTCCCTAGCATCGCTTTGGGAAAATGTGCTCTCGAATGTTGCGTCAATATGCGCAACTTCTTGCGAAAATGGCGCTGGCAGCTAATATTCCTTCCAGAATAGTTCACATTTGTGAAAGTTTCTTTCATGGCTACCCGGCTCGACCGCACCGACCTCAAGATCTTGAGATTGCTGCAGAATAATGGCCGGCTCAGCAATGCCGAGCTGGCCGAAACGGTCGCGATCAGCCCCGCCACCTGCCATCGTCGCACCCAGCGCCTGTTCGAGGACGGCTTCATCGCCACTGTCCGCGCCATGGTCGCGCCGAAGAAAGTGGCCAAGGGAACGCTGGTGATGGTCGGGGTCGTGCTCGACCGCTCGACGCCGGAGAGCTTTGCCACCTTCGAGCAGGCGATCGCAAAACTGAAATTCGTGCTCGACTGCCATCTCGTCGCCGGCGACTTCGACTACTTCCTCAAGATCCGCGTCGGCGACATGGAGGATTTCAACCGCATCCACGGCGAGCAGCTAATTGCGCTCCCCGGCGTGCGCCAGACCCGCACCTTCTTCGTGATGAAGGAAGTCGTCGACAACGCGCCGCTGGAGTTTTGAACGCCGCGCCGCTACTGGACGGTGATCGAATAGGTATCGACGTCGCGGCTGCCCCTGCCGGTGATCATCTCGATGGTGAAACTATCCGGGCCGTGGTAGCCCGGATTCGACCGGTAATTGACCTCGAAGGCCTTGATCGGCCGTCCGGTACACGGCGTGCCGCCGCCGCGGGCGAAGCGGTTAATCTCGATGCGCGAGTCCACGGTGCGCGTCGTCAGCTTGCCGTGCTGCGGCTTGGTCAGCAGCTTCACCATGCCGCCATTGCCCTCGCAGTTCTTTCCCCACGAGCGGTAGTGATGCATTCTGACCGTCGTTCCGGAAGGGACCGTCCGATCGAATTGCATCGCATGTGCCGGTCCGATTGTTGCCCAGAGTAGGCCCAGCATCGCGATCCAGGCTTCAAATTTCATTCTGTGAGCTCCCCAGCATCACTGCAATGTCAGCATATCGCAGTTATCCTGCCAAGCCACCTCGGCCGCCCGCCAACTTCACTTGCCTTGCGCGCACACACGCGAGCCTCGCCGCCGGAGTTTTGAGCAGGGGCAGTTCCAGCCACTTGATGCGCGATCCGCATCATGAGAGATTCGTGCGATGCAGAAATTCCCCTTCCGCCAGCACAATCCGGCCGGGCCGGCCTATCGGCGCGGCTGGGTCGACGAGGCCGTGGCCGCGATCGAGGCCGACCAGTGCCGCACCGCCGACACGCATCTGATCCGGCTGATCGTGCCGGCGCTGTCGGGCATCGACATCTATCTGAAGGATGAGTCCACGCATCCGACCGGCAGCCTGAAGCATCGCCTCGCGCGCTCGCTGTTCCTTTATGCCCTCTGCAACGGCCACATCCGCGAAGGCACGCCCGTGGTCGAGGCCTCGTCGGGATCGACGGCGGTGTCGGAAGCCTATTTCGCGCAGATGATCGGCGTGCCCTTCTACGCCGTGATGCCGCGGACGACCTCGGCGGAGAAGATCGCCGCGATCGAGCATTATGGCGGCAATTGCCATTTGATCGACGATGGCCGCGCGCTCTATGCGGAAGCCGCCGCGCTCGCCGGCCGGCTCGACGGCCATTACATGGACCAGTTCACCTTCGCCGAGCGCGCTACCGACTGGCGCGGCAACAACAACATCGCCGAATCGATCTTCACGCAGTTGCAGGGCGAGCCGCGCCCGCTGCCGGACTGGATCGTGATGGGCGCCGGCACCGGCGGCACCTCGGCCACCATCGGACGTTATCTGCGCTATCGGCAATATCCGACGCGGCTGTGCGTCGCCGATGTCGAGCATTCCGCCTTCTTCGACTGCTTCCGCACGCAGGATCGTTCGCATGTTTGCGAACGCCCCTCGCTGATCGAGGGCGTCGGCCGACCGCGCTGCGAGCCGTCCTTCGTGCCCGGCGTGGTCGACCGCATGATGAAGATCCCGGATGCGGCGACGATCGCGGCGATGAACGTGCTGTCGCGCCGGCTGCGTCGTCCGGTCGGCGGCTCCACCGGCACCAACTTCCTGGCGCTGTGCCGGCTCGCCTCGGAGATGCGCCAGGCGAACGTCACGGGATCACTGGTGACGCTGATCTGCGATTCCGGCGAGCGCTACCGGCAGACCTATTACGAGCCCGCTTGGCTCGCCGCACGCGGTCTCGATCCGGCGCCGTTCGAAGCGGCGCTGTCGTCGTTCCTCACCACAGGTGAGCCACTGACGCTGGACGTCGACGATGTCGTCAATCCGCAAAGCGTGCTAGGCCCCACGGCGTGATAGCCGAGATCTCCCTGGGATTTGCGAAAGGGCAAGGTCGTCACGGCAACTTCACTTGCCTTGCGGTCTCCTGCGGGTGACGGTTGCCTCTTCTCAATGAGGAGATCCCGCCGTGCGCCTTCCCATTCTCGATCCGAAAGACCTGAGTGCTGAGCAGAAGCCGCTCTATGACGACATGCAGGCCGGCATCAAGGACCACTTCAAGGGCTTTGTGAACATGCGCGAGGACGGCGCGCTGCTCGGGCCCTGGAATCCCTGGATCCGCGAGCCGCGCTTCGGCAAGCCGGTGTGGGAGCTGGTCAAGGCGATCGCGTCGAACCCGCTGCTGCCGGCCGCCGTGCGCGAGGTCGCGATCCTCGTCACCGGCTCGCATTTCCGCTCCGGTTACGAGCTCTATGCCCATGTGCTGGTGGCCGAGCAGCGTGGCCTCTCCGACGAGAAGCTCGCGACCATCGTCGCCGGCCAGCGGCCGGTCGATCTCACCAAGCAGGAAGCAGTCGCCTACGACATGGCCTCGGCCCTGGTGAGCGGCGGCGTGCTGCCCGAGCTGACTTATCGTGCGGCCGTGAAGGAATTCGGCGAGCACGGTGCGGCCGAGCTGTCCTATCTCGTCGGCGTCTACTGCATGGTCTCGGTCACGCTCAACACGTTCGACGTGCCGGTGCCCGAGTAGACGGCAACTGCTGCCGTCACTCCGCTGCCTTGTTTGCAGGGGGCGGGGGCATCCAGGCTATGCAGCGGTTGCGGCCCTCGGCCTTGGCCTGGTAGAGGGCATGATCGGCCGCGACCATCAGCGCATCGATGCCGGACATGCTGACGGTGGCCTCGGCAATGCCGATGCTAACGGTGAGGCCGAACTGCACCTTGTCGGCAAAGACCTGCGTGCTCATCACGCGCTTGCGGATGCGCTCGGCTACCGTTCTCGCCCTGGACAGGCTGGTTTCGGGCAGCAGCACGGCAAATTCCTCGCCGCCGAGACGGCCGACGATGTCCGATTTCCGCTTGCCCTCAAGGCAGGCGGCCGCAACCGCCTTGATCGCCGCATCGCCCACGGCATGACCGTGGCGATCGTTGACCGACTTGAAGTGATCGATGTCGAGCATCAACACGGAGACCGAGCGATAATAGCGTTGAAAGCGACTCCATTCCGCTTCGAGGTTGTGGAGGAAGTGGCGGCGATTGTGGAGGCCGGTGAGCGGATCGGTGGTGGCGAGCGTCTCCAGCATTGCGGCCTTTTGCGTCAGATCGGTGATGTCGACATAGGTCAGCATGCGCCCGCCATTCGCCATCGTGGTGCAATGGGCCCGGATGCGGCGTCCGTCCGGCGTCTGCAGGTCGCGTACGTGATCGCCGGCCTTGACCTCCTCTACGCGACGCGCCGGAAACTTCGCGAGCTCGCTGTTCGGAAGATTGGGCGCGCTGGCGCGATGCAGACGTCGGACCAGCGAGGAATAGGCCGGGCGGCTCGCCGCCTCGTCTTCGCTGACCTCCCAGAACCGCCGCATCCGCCGGTTCATGAAGGTGGCGTGCAGGTCGGCATCGAGCAGCAGGACTCCATCCTGCACGTTCTCCAGCGCATCCCGCAGCAGCTTCAACTCGTCGGAGGTGCGCACGATATCGGTGACGGGCGTATAGGTCAGCATGCGCCCACCGTCGGGCAGCGGCGTGACCTGAACGCGTACGACATCGCCATTGGTTCGGCGCACGTCGATTGGGGTTGGATCGCCCGACTCAATCACACGGACGCGCTCCGCTATCAGTGCATCGAGGTCCGGGTCCGGCACCTCATAGGCGCCGGTATCGCGCCCGTGATGCAGCAGGGTGAGAATGGATGGATTGCTGTCGGCAACCTCGTCGGGCAGGCGCCACATCTGACGAAACGACCGGTTGATCAGCCGCGCCCTCAGGTGAGGATCGAGCAGCACGATGCCGGTCGGCACATGATCGAGTGCGGCGCGCAGCGCCAGCATCTGGCTGCGCATCAACGCGTCGGACGAGCGTTCCCGTTCCTCGCCGGCTGCTGGCTCGATGCTGTTCGGCTGCTCGAAGGCGACGCCGGCCTGACGGTTCGATCGCCAGATCACGCGGCAGGTCAGGATCTCGCGCCCCGCGAGCCGGAGCTGGAAGCGCTCGGGTACGCCCAGGCCACTCTCCATCTCGAGCGTCGCGGCCTCCTCGGTCAGGCGGCGTACCACGCAATCGATCGACGACTGGCCGAAATTGAAAAAGATCTTCCCAGCAAGGAACGTCCGTTCCGAAACCAAGCGGGACATTCGCGGCCTCCAAAGCGAATACGACCGAAGAGCCGGCGTAATTTCGCGCAAGCTTCTTTGCGGCGATGTAACGCAATCGATGTTCCGGAATGAGGATTAATGATCGGTTGACGGCGATGCGGAATGCTGTCCGGCCGGTCAAGCGCTGCCGCCGTGCCTGAGCGAAAATTCCTTGCGAATGCAGTCAGTTGCGCACCGCATAGAGCGGCGTTCGCAACGTCAGCTGGTACGACGGCTTCGGCATCCAGGCGATCTGCGCGGTGATGCCGAACAGGCGGTTGTCATTGTCGTCCATGCGATCGAGGTCGAGCCGCAGGACCGGCTGGGTGAAGGATTCCGCGAGCGTCCGGCCCGCGAGCTGGGCACCGGCGAACGACTGCATGCCGAGGCGCCCGGTGAACTTCCAGTTGCTCGGCCATTGGTAATAGCCGCCGGCATAGAGGATCGTGTTCGGCCGGATCGTGGCGAAGGGGCTGGCGACGGAGGCGGTGGTGTATTGCAGGCCGGCCAGCCAGCCCCGTGTCTCGTCCTCGTCGAGCGCGTAGTCGAATTCCAGGATGTTGTTGAAGGAATTCGTCATGCCCTGCTCGTTGGGCACCGACTGCGTCAGGGTCGATTGCAGCGTGATGGTCGGGATCTTGCCGCCATTCTGCTGGTAGAGATCGGCCTGCACGCCGATGTTCCAGCTCGTGATGTCGAAGGACGACCAGCCGCCACCGATATCCGTCGTCGTACCGGATACGCCGCCGTAAAGCGAGACGCGGTCGCTGACGTCGACGGTCAGCGGCAGGTCGATCGCAATCGATTTCGCGGCCGGCAGTCCGTTCGGCAGCGTCGTGCCTCGTTGCGCCGCCAGGGCTTGGAATGCGGCGGACAGCGAGGTGTTGCCGAAGCCGAGCGCGAGCGTGCCTGCGGGGATCGTCGCATAGATGGTGCGGAGATCGAGATAGATGTTCGGGACGGTCGGCTTTGCAGGCTCGTCCTCCTCATCGTCGGCGGCGAAGGCGCCGCCAGCCGGGATCGCCAGACACAGCAATCCCACCGCGGCAGCGCGCAATGCCGGACGACGGGATTGGCGGCTAAGAGGCACGTGACGATCCGACGCGTGGCGATTTGGGGGCAAGACCGTTGTTAGATGGAACGTGATCGCTCGCTTGGTCAAGCGCTATCCGCAAGCAATGGACGGCGTGGACGTGTGCGGTTACCCTGCCGTGATCGCACTGACACACTCGCCCGCCACAGTGCTGGCCGAACAATGGAGGAGACAGCCATGAACACGTCACGCCGCATCCTGCTCACCGGTCTGGCGGGGCTCGCCGTTGCTCCCACTGCTGCGGCGGCTGTACCCACGGCCGAGCCCGGCGAAGTGACGGTTGCGGAGGAGCGCTTCGCGCGCACGATCGCGGCGGCGCATGCGCCCGACCTCACCTGTGCATGGCAGGCGGAGCGTTATGCGGACGCGCACTGGCCGGAATATGTCGGGGCAGCGCGCGCGGTGATCGGCGCGCGCGTGTGATTGGGCTCTCACCTCTTCACCGCCCGCCGCACCTGCTCGCCGATCTGCGACAGCACGAGCTGTGACTGCGGCAGGACTGCGCCCATGGCGTGGAAATTGTGGACCATCCCCTCGTGGCAGACATGCTCGACCGCCACCCCCGCGGCGAGCAGCTTGCGCGCATAGGCATTGCCCTCGTCGCGCATCGGGTCGTACTCGGCGGTGTGGATGATCGCGGTCGGCAGGCCCGTGAGGCGTGTCGCGCGCAACGGAGAGACGCGGGGATCGGCAGTATCGATGCCGTCAGGCAGATAATCGGAAAGATCGGCTTCGATCGTGACGCGATCGATCAGATGGCCGTCGGCAAAGGCCTCGCGCGAAGGCGAGGTCTCCTCGAAATCCAGCACCGGACAGATCAGGCACTGGGCGGCGATGGAGAGGCCGGCGGTCTGCGCCGCATTCTGGCAGACGATCGCCGCGAGTGTAGCGCCGGCGGAATCGCCGCCGATGACAAGGCGGTCAGCGTCGATGCCGAGCGATGCCGCCTCGCGCGCCACCCATTCGGTGGCGGCGATGGCGTCCTCGACGGCTGCGGGGAACCTGTGCTCGGGCGCGAGCCGGTAGTCGACCGACACGAGGCGGCAGCCGGTGGCATGCGCCAACGCCGCTGCGATGCGCTCATGCGTGGCAATGCTGCCGGCGACGAGCCCGCCGCCATGAAAGAACACGAAGCCCGGTGCGGGCACCTCGGCGCCTGCCGGCGTGTAGAGGCGATAGGGCAACTCGCCGCCGGGGCCGGGCAGCATGCCGTCGGACGTCGTCACATCCGGCGCCTCGGCGCGGGCGAACTGCATCAGCTTGGCCAGCGATTGCCGCCGCACCTCCACGCTCGGCCGGCTCCGCGCCTGCGGCGCAGCCACGGCCATCATGGTCAACAGACGCTTTGCGAGCGGATCGAGCGGCATGGGGCACTCCATATCGTGGTCAGCATTATAGCGGGTTTGCTCTGTCTTACCCTTTCCTCCGGAGAGGGGTGGCTAGCCCCGCAGCAAATCGTTTAGAAATTGGGACAATAGTGCCCGCATCTTTGCAAGGGGAGGCCGGTCATGGCCGAGATCAAGAAGCCCATCGACTACTCGCCGAGCTGGACCTTCTTCGAGGGCAAATGGCACGACGGCAACGTGCCGATCATGGGCCCGCGCACGCATGCGGCCTGGCTCGGGTCCGTCGTGTTCGATGGCGCCCGCGCTTTCGAGGGTGTTGCGCCCGATCTCGACCGTCACGTCGCTCGCGCCAATCAATCCGCGATCAATTTCGGCCTGAAGCCGGCGGTCGATACCGACGCCTGGCTGACGCTCGCGAACGAAGGCATCGCGCGCTTTGCGGCGAATGCCGAGCTCTATATCCGTCCGATGTACTGGGCGCAGAACGGAAGCGGCGGCGGCGTGCTGTTCGACCCCGAGACCACCAATTGGTGCCTGTGCATCTACGAAGCGCCGATGCCAAAACCCGTCGGCAACGCCATCACCTTATCGCCGTTCCGCAGGCCGACGGCCGAATGCGCGCCGGTCGAAGCCAAGGCCGCCTGCCTCTACCCGAACAATTCGCGCGCGCTCGCCGAAGCTGCTTCGCGCGGCTTCCAGAACGCGCTGATGCTCGACATGCTCGGCAACGTCGCCGAGTTCGGCAATTCCAACGTGTTCATGGCCAAGGACGGCGTGGTGTTCACACCGGTGCCGAACGGCACCTTCCTCAACGGCATCACGCGCCAGCGCGTCATCAGCCTGCTTCGCGCCGATGGCGTCACCGTGGTCGAGAAGACGTTGCGCTACGCCGACTTCCTGGCCGCCGACGAGATCTTCTCCACCGGCAATTTCGCCAAGGTCGCGCCCGTGATCCGCATCGACGAGCGCGAGCTGAAGCCGGGCCCGTTCTACACCAAGGCGCGCAAGCTCTACTGGGACTTTGCGCATGCCGTGAAGATGGCGGCATAGGAGCCAGTCCCTCCGTCATTGCGAGCGCAGCGAAGCAATCCAGAGTCTTTCCGCGGGCAGTCTGGATTGCTTCGCTGCGCTCGCAATGACGAGTTGTGGAAGCATCGCAAACCCGCCAATGCCAAGCTTGTGTCGCGTGCTTATCAGCCGCGCCGCCGAAACCGGCTGAACTGAAACGCCTGGCTCGAACCCCACGGCGTGTGATGCGTCTCGCTTCGCGTCTCGACCAGCTCGAAGTCCGGCCCGAGCTCGGCCCCAAGGCTCGCGCTGTCATGGCGCTGCACCGGCAAGCCGCTGCATTTCTCGGGACCGTCGGGTGCAAACGTCGCAATGATGACGTGGCCGCCAGGCTTGACCGCCGACCGCAGGCGCTCCACGTAAGCCGCCCTGTCGCGCGGATCAGTCAGGAAGTGAAACGCTGCGCGATCGTGCCAGACATCGTAGGTCCTGGCCGGATGCCATGTCGTGGCATCGGCAACGATCCAGTCGACGGTCGAAGCGGCCTGACCGATGCGCTTCTTCGCCGCCTCGAGCGCATTGGCAGAAAGATCCAGGACGGCGACGTCGCGATATCCGTCCTGCAACAGCGCAGCGGCCAGCCGCGATGCGCCGCCGCCGATGTCGATGATGGCCGTGTCACGATCTGAGCCGGCTGCGCGAATCATCGCGAGCGAGATCGCGGGGCTATCCTGATACCAGCTGACCTCGGCCTCGCCCTTGGTGGCGTAGACATGGTCCCAATGCGTGCTTCGGTCAGACATGGCTCGCCCTCCCGCATACAGGGGGCCGGCGTGAATGAAAGACTATTCGTCCTTCTTCGACATCCGCTCGAGGCGCTCCTGCATTTCCTTCATCTGCTGGCGCAGCTCGTCGATGTTGCTGTCCTTCGGCGCCTCGGCATTCGCATCGGGCTCCGGCTCGGGAGTGGTCGCCGGGCGGGGCGCAGCGAACGGCTTGAACATCGAGAAGGTCTGCTGGAACAGCTCCATGTTGCGGCGGACTTGCTCCTCCAACGGAGCAAAAGGAGTGCCGGACAGCGTATTGGCGATCTGCTTGCGGAACTTCTCCTGCTCCTGGGTCAGGGTCGCGATCGACTGCTCCAGATATTTCGGCACCACCATCTGCATGCTGTCGCCATAGAAGCGGATCAGCTGGCGAAGGAAGGTGGTCGGCAAGAGGTTCTGGCCGGCCTTGTTCTCCTGCTCGAAGATGATCTGGGCGAGCACGGAGCGGGTGATGTCGTCGCCTGTCTTGGCGTCATAGACCAGGAAATCTTCGCCGTCCTTGACCATGGCGGCGAGGTCTTCCAGCGTCACATAGGTGCTCGTTCCGGTGTTATAGAGCCGGCGGTTCGCGTATTTCTTGATGGTGGTGGGTTGGTCTGATTTCGCCATGGGCTCTCACTTGCAAACGCGGAGAACGGGAACCTGTCGGGCAATGCCGCAGGGCGGGAAGAGTACGCAACGCAACAAAATAAGCATTTTCAAAGGGCTCACGCTACCGTTTTGTGCGGCACGGTTAATTGCAGAGCAAGATCGTGCTTGCGAAAACGCCAAGAACGCTATTTTGAATGCGCTGCGGCATGAATTCGGTGCCCAGCCGATTGACATGCCTCAACGACGTTAACAGGATGGCTGACGAGACTGGCGATCGCTTTCCAGCCCCGCCTGCCCCCATCACAAGAACCTCAAGCCCCAGGAGATGCCCATGTCAGACGATGTCGTCATCGTCAGCGCCGCCCGCACCCCGGTCGGAAGCTTCAACGGAGCGTTCGCGACCCTTCCCGCCCATGACCTCGGCGCCATTGCCATCAAGGCCGCGCTGGAGCGCGCCGGCATCGAGCCCGGCCGGGTCTCCGAAGTCATCATGGGTCAGATCCTGACCGCCGCCCAGGGTCAGAACCCGGCCCGCCAGGCGTCGATCGCCGCCGGCATTCCGGTGGAGAGCCCGGCCTGGGGCGTCAACCAGCTTTGCGGCTCGGGCCTGCGCACGGTTGCGCTCGGCTACCAGGCGCTGCTCAACGGCGATTCCGAGATCGTGGTCGCCGGTGGACAGGAATCCATGAGCATGGCCCCGCACGCCCAGCATCTGCGCGGCGGCGTCAAGATGGGCGGCCTCGAGCTGGTCGACACCATGATCAAGGACGGCCTGTGGGATGCCTTCAACGGCTACCACATGGGCAACACCGCCGAGAACGTCGCGCGGCAATGGCAGATCACCCGCGCCCAGCAGGACGAGTTCGCGGTCGCCTCGCAGCAGAAGGCCGAGGCCGCGCAGAAGGCCGGCAAGTTCAACGACGAGATCGTTCCCGTCACCATCAAGACCCGCAAGGGTGACGTCGTCGTCAGCGCCGACGAATATCCGCGCCATGGCGCAACGATCGACGCGATGGCCAAGCTCAAGCCCGCCTTCGAGAAGGACGGCACCGTGACCGCGGGCTCGGCCTCGGGCATCAACGACGGCTCCGCCGCCGTGGTGCTGATGACCGCCAAGCAGGCCGCCAAGGAAGGCAAGAAGCCGCTCGCGCGGATCGTGTCCTGGGCGCAGGCCGGCGTCGATCCGAAGATCATGGGCTCGGGCCCGATCCCGGCCTCGCGCGCCGCGCTGAAGAAGGCCGGCTGGAGCGTCGGCGATCTCGATTTGATCGAAGCCAATGAAGCCTTCGCGGCACAGGCCTGCGCTGTCAACAAGGACCTCGGCTGGGACACCTCCAAGGTCAACGTCAACGGCGGTGCGATCGCGATCGGTCATCCGGTCGGCGCATCCGGCGCACGCGTGCTGGTGACGCTGCTGCACGAAATGCAGAAGCGCGATTCGAAGAAGGGCCTCGCCACGCTGTGCATCGGCGGCGGCATGGGTATCGCCATGTGTGTGGCGCGCGACTGATCTTACACGCAGCTGACGCGTGCGCCGCACACGTCAGCGCGTGCGTTGCACGCGACTAAAAAGGCGGCGGTTGCAAATCAAATATTCTTCGCAACCCGATAAGCCTCGACTAAAGAGAAACGCCCGGCTCGATGCCGGGCGTTTTGTTCTTGATGTCCGTCAAACCAACCGCATAATCCCTAGCTAAAAACGATCACGTCAGAAAAGTCCGAAGAGTCCAAGGAAGAGGGAAGGAATACGACATGGCACGTGTTGCACTGGTGACGGGTGGTACGCGGGGCATCGGAGCTGCGATCAGCAAGGCGCTGAAGGCGGCCGGCTACAAGGTCGCGGCAAGCTATGCCGGCAACGATGCGGCGGCGGAGAAGTTCAAGGCCGAGACCGGCATCGCCGTCTACAAATGGGACGTCAGCAATTTCGACGCCTGCGCCGAAGGCGTGAAGAAGGTCGAGGCCGAGGTCGGCCCGGTCGACGTGCTGGTCAACAATGCCGGCATCACCAGGGACGGTGCCTTCCACAAGATGAGCCTCGAGCAATGGAACGCCGTGATCGGCACCAATCTCGGCTCGCTGTTCAACATGTCGCGCCAGGTGATCGAAGGCATGCGCGGGCGCAAGTTCGGCCGCATCATCAACATTTCCTCGATCAACGGCCAGAAGGGGCAGTTCGGTCAGGTCAATTATTCCGCAGCGAAAGCCGGCGAGATCGGGTTCACCAAGGCCCTGGCGCTGGAGAACGCCAAGGGCGGCGTTACCGTGAACGCGATCTGCCCCGGCTACATCAACACCGAGATGGTGCAGGCGGTGCCGAAGGACGTGCTGGAGAAGGCGATCCTGCCGCTGATTCCGATCGGCCGTCTCGGT
The DNA here is from genome assembly GCF_028128865.1 of Bradyrhizobium sp. CCBAU 11357. Taxonomy (NCBI): domain Bacteria; kingdom Pseudomonadati; phylum Pseudomonadota; class Alphaproteobacteria; order Hyphomicrobiales; family Nitrobacteraceae; genus Bradyrhizobium; species Bradyrhizobium sp. CCBAU 11357. The sequence goes on from NZ_LBJW01000004.1 coordinate 108,471, forward strand.
GAGCCCGAAGAGATCGCGCGCGCCGTCGTGTTCCTCGCCGCGGATGAAGCCGGTGCCATCACCGGCTCGACGCTGTCGGTCAACGGCGGCCAGTACATGGTGTGATGCGATCGCATCACGCAGGCTGATATTGTCCACACCGTCATGCCCGGGCTTGTCCCGGGCATAACGTCCTGTCATTCCGGGGCGCCGCGATAGCGGCGAACTATGGTGCGCAATTGCGCACCTGAGAATCTCGAGGTTCCGGGTTCGGCACTTCGAGCCATCCCGGACCGACGAGGCCTTCTGCAATGACTCCCCGCACCGCCACGCTGATCGGCTTGACCGCGATCCTGATGTGGTCGCTGCTGTCAGTGATGACGGTGGCGACCGGAAAGATCCCGGCGTTTCAGCTCGCTGCGATGACGTTTGCGATCGGGGGGCTCGTCGGTCTGCTGACCTGGATCGGGCGGAGCGAGGCGGCGAAAAGCCTTAAGCAGCCGCTCGTCGTCTGGGTCGTCGGCGTCGGTGGCCTGTTCGGCTATCACGCGCTGTATTTCCTCGCGCTGCGCTTCGCCCCTCCGGCGGAAGCCGGCCTCTTGAATTACCTGTGGCCGCTGTTGATCGTGCTGTTCTCGTCGTTCCTGCCGGGCGAGCGGCTGGCGGCGCACCACATCATCGGCGCCGTGCTCGGCCTCGTCGGCACGGTGCTGCTGTTCGCCGGCAACACCTCCGGCTTCGCCCCGGGGGCCGTGCCGGGATTGATCGCAGCCTTCATCGCGGCGTTCGTCTGGGCGACCTATTCGGTGCTGTCGCGCCGGTTGAAAGCGGTGCCGACCGACGCGGTCGCAGGCTTCTGTCTTGCCACATCAGTGCTCGCCGCCTTGATGCATGGTCTGCTTGAAACTACGGTCTGGCCGGAGACGGGCTTGCAATGGCTCTCGGTCATCGCGCTCGGCATCGGCCCGGTCGGTGCCGCCTTCTACGCTTGGGACATCGGCATGAAGCGCGGCGACATCCGCGTGCTCGGCGCGGCCTCCTATGCGACGCCGCTGCTCTCGACGGGATTCCTCATCGCTGCCGGCTTCGCCAAGGCCAGCGCCAACATCGCCCTTGCTGCGATCCTCATTGCCGGGGGCGGCCTGATCGCGGCCAAGGACATGGTGCTGCGGAAGCGCTGATTGGAGTGAAGCTACGGCTCCCAGCTGGGCGGCGCGAGCTCGAAGCCCGCGAACTCGAAAGCGGGCGCCACGGTGCAGCCGACCAGCGTCCACTCGCCCGTGGTTTCCGCCATCTGCCAGGCCAGCGCAGGCACGATCGCCTGCGGCCGCTCACCGCCGATCAGGTCGGTGCCGAGCCGCACCTCGTGCTGCGAGCAGCCGTCATGGGCAATGCGCAGCGTCAAGGGGCTGCCGGCGTAATAGTGCCACGTCTCCACTGCATCGACGCGATGCCAGTGCGAACGCTCGCCGCGCGCGAGCAGGAAGTAGATCAGAGTCGAGCGCGAACGCCCGTTGGCGTCCGTGCTCTGGTCGCGAAACGTCTCGCGATAATGTCCGCCTTCGGGATGCGGGCGGAGCTCGAGGCGTGCGATGATCTCGGCTGCAGTCGGCATCGATCCTCGTCGGGATGTGTGCTTCAGGACTTGTTCTTGCGCTCGCGCAGCTCGCCGAACACCGCAGCGGGATCCGCGCCCTTCATGTGCAGCTTGGCCGCGACCGCCGGTTCGTCGGCGCGCAGGAAGACGTTGGCGCGCTTCTCCTCACCGAGCAGGGAAGGAATGGTCGGCTTGTTCTCGGCGCGGAGCTTCGTCACCTCCGCAGCGCGCGCCTGCAGCGCCGCGTTGTCGGGCTCGATGGTGAGCGCGAACTTGACGTTGGAGGCCGTGTATTCGTGGCCGCAATAGAGCTTGAAGTCGTCGGGCAGGGCGCGCAGCTTCAGCAGCGAATCCCACATCATCGGATAGGTGCCCTCGAACACGCGTCCGCAGCCGATCGAGAACAGCGTGTCGGCCGCGAACACCGTCTTCTCGTTGTCGAACACGTAGGAGATGTGATCGAGCGTATGGCCGGGCGTCTCGACGACACGCGCCAGCAGATTGCCGATCTTGACCACGTCGGCATTGGCGACGCGCAAGTCGACATTTGCGATCTTCGTGGTCTTGTCGTGCGGCGCGACGACGCGGCAATTGTATTTCTGCTTGAGCTCGGCGACCCCGCCGACATGATCGCCATGATGATGGGTGATCAGGATGTCGGTGAGCTGCCAGCCCTCGCGCTCCAGGGCCTTGAGGATCGGGCCGGCCTCCGGCGCGTCGATCGAGGCCGTCGCTTTGGTTTCCACATCGTGGATCAGATAACCGAAATTGTCGTTTAAACAGGTGAAAGTACGAATTTCGGCGGCCATGTCATCTCCATCGCGCTCAGCCCCGTCCGACAAATATGGCGTTAACGTTGCGCAGGCAATGCAATATTCCGCGCGCAGCGGCGCCCTCGCGCATGTTACATTGCTGTCATGACCATCGACGTCGTCGACCTCCGCGAGTTCTATTCCCGCCGCCTCGGCATCGTGGCGCGGCAAATGATCAATCGCGGCATCAGGCAGCGCTGGCCCAACGCCGAGGGCCAGCGCGTGCTCGGCATCGGCTATCCCACACCCTATCTGGGGTTGTTCCGCGAGGACGCCGAGCGCTGCCTGGCCTTCATGCCGGCGGCCCAGGGTGTCCTGAAATGGCCGACGGGACGGCCAGCGCTGGCCTCGCTGGTGGACGAATTCTCGCTGCCGCTCCCCGAGGCGGCGGTCGACCGCATTCTCCTGGTGCACGCGGTGGAGATGTCGGACGATCCGGCCGCGCTGCTGCGCGAGGTGTGGCGCGTGCTGTCGCCGTCCGGGCGCGTCATCGCGGTGATTCCGAACCGGCGCGGGGTGTGGACCCGCACCGACAGCACGCCGTTCGGTCACGGCCGGCCCTATTCGCGCTCGCAGATCACCGAGCTGTTCCGCCAGACCTGGTTCACGCCGACCGCCTGGGGCGAGGCGCTGTTCATGCCGCCCTACGCCGGCGGCTGGGTGCTGAAATCGGCGCAGATGTGGGAGCGCGCCGGCGCCGCGCTGTCGCTGCCCTTTGCCGGCGTCCACATCGTAGAGGCGACCAAGCAGGTCTACCGCGCGATCCCCGCCAAGCGCGAGCGGACGCGGCTGATTCCCTCGCTCGCCAAGCCCGTGCTGGTGCCGTCCTCGACGACGGTGACGCGCAGCTAGCTTCACCTCTCCCTACGGGAGAAGTGATCCGTGCCTGCGGTTCTCGCCGATTCAGCCGATCGACATCCTCAAAAACAAATCGTCCCGGCGAGGCCGGGACGATTCAAGTCGGAAAGTCAGAAAAGCTTACTCGCCCGAGGCGACTTCGTCGCTGGAAGCGACTGGAGCGGCCTCACGCTCCGGGCGCGGGCCATGCGGCCGGCGCCGCCGGCGCGGATAGCGCTCGCCGCCACCGCCACCCTCGAAGCCGCCCTGACCGCCGTTCACCTGTGGCTGCGCGCCGGTGATGAAGGAGGGCAGACGATCGACGCCGCCGGCATCGGCGATGAGGGGCTGCGGCTGGTTGGCGGGTTGCGGCTGCGGCTGATACTGCGGCTGCGGACGGTGATCGCGTTCGCGGTGCTCGCGCGGCTGCTGATTGTCACGCTGATAGGGCTGATTGTGCTCACGCTGGTGATGATCGCGCTGGCCGTCGCGGTCGCGCATGAACGGCTGCTGCTGAGGCTGCGGGACGAAGCCGGGCTCCTGGCCGAAGGCCGAGAAATTCTCGCCGTCGTCGTCGCCGTCCTCGCTGCTGGCGACGGGCTCATCGCCGCGCGGCTGCTGATTCTGACGGAACTGCTCCTGGGCCGCCGCGATCAGGCGGAAATAATGCTCGGCGTGCTGGTAGTAGTTCTCGGCTGCAACGGGATCGCCGGAGGAGCGCGCGTCACGCGCAAGCTGGAGATACTTTTCGGCGATGTGCGAAGCGGTGCCGCGAATCTTGATGTCGGGTCCATTGGACTCGTAGACCCGGGTCATCGGGTTCTGGCCGCGCCGGTTGTTGTTGTTATTGTTGTTGCGGTTGCGCATCCGCTGCTTGTTTTGACCGTTTCTCATGTCCTGCCTTTAATTCCAGCCCTAAAGGTTGCACGCATTACTGATTGCTAGGAGTGACCTGGTGACAGCGGTTCACACGACTCGCGCGCACCGCACGCCAGCGGATCCAACCCTGCCGATGTTCGTCGACCATCGCGTTCAACAAAGACGCGTTCCCCACCCGCCAGCATTCATCGCCAGCGAACCCATTCATTTCGCCTGCCGAAACAAGCCCAGCTTTCTTGCGTTAGTCTTCAGGCGCAATATCAGGCTTTCGTTCACGTTGCGGTCGGAGAGCAGCGCAGCTCACTGGCCAATCGCGCTCAACAGGACCTGCGGCTTGGAACCTGTAAATCAGTAAAGCTCTCGCCCGAGAGCCCGGCTTTCACCCGTAGGTCTACGGGGCCGGCACCGATGTGTTGACCGGAACGTAGTCGTTCCCACGGGATATTCCAAGAGCTTTTTGCGGGCCAATCCGGCTTTTATGGGGGCATTTTTCGGGCCGAAACGGCCCGCGGAATGCCCGCCAGGTCTGGCTTGGGTGGCCTGTCCAATGACAACGCGGCGGCCCTCATCAAGGTTTCAATATTTTGGGCCTGGCCCTGTCCGGCCTCGACGACCAGGGCGCCGCCGGGGGCGAGGCGCTCGCTCGCCTGCGGGATCAGGGTGCGGTAGGCATCATATCCGTCGTTGCCGCCGTCGAGCGCCAAATGCGGGTCGTGCTCGCGCACCTCGACACTCAATTTCGGAATTTCAGCCGAGGGAATATAGGGCGGGTTCGAGACGATGAGGTCGAACGGGCCACGGAGCGCCGCTGCGTAGGAGCAGGCGATGAAGGCGGCGCGGGCGGCGAGGCCGAGCGCGGCAGCATTGTTCCTGGCGGTTATGAGCGCGTTCTGGCTGAGATCGGTGCCGACGCCGAACGCATCCGGGATTTCGTGCAGCAGCGCCAGCAGGATCGCGCCGGAGCCGGTGCCGATGTCGGCGATGCGCGGCGGGTGAGATGCTTGTCGTTCGCGAAGAATTTCGAGCGCAAGCTCGACCACGGTCTCGGTATCGGGGCGCGGGACCAGGGTTGCTTCCGACAGGCGGAACGGCAGGCCCCAGAATTCGCGCGTCCCGAGAATGCGCGCCACCGGCTCGCCGGCGATGCGGCGCTGTGCATGTTGCGCGAGCCGCGACGCTTCGGCCGCAGTGAGGGGACGAGCCGCCTGCGCGATCAGGCCGGTGAGGTCGAGACCGAGTGCCGCACTGATCAGGATGCGTGCGTCGAGCTCGGCTTCGTCGAGCCCTGCCGATCTCAGTTGCGCAGCCAGCGCGCGCCGCGCGCTCTCGATGGATTGTCCGGTGAAGGGGTTGCTCACGCCTCAGACCGCCGCGCCTTGCGCAGCGAGCTGTGCGGCCTGGTGCTCCGTCGTCAGTGCGTCGATCAATTCGCCGAGCGCTTCACCCGCGATCACCTGGGGCAGCTTGTAGAGCGTGAGGTTGATGCGATGATCGGTGACGCGCCCTTGCGGAAAATTGTAGGTGCGGATGCGCTCGGAGCGGTCGCCGGAGCCGACCTTCTCCTTGCGTTCGGCCGAGCGCGCCGCCTCGACGCGTTGCCGCTCGGCGTCATAGATGCGCGAGCGCAGGATGTTCATGGCGGAAGCGCGATTCTTGTGCTGCGAGCGGCTGTCCTGCATCATCACCACGATGCCGGTCGGGATGTGGGTGATGCGGATCGCCGATTCGGTCTTGTTGACGTGCTGGCCGCCGGCGCCCCCTGCGCGCATGGTCTCGATGCGCAGGTCGTCGTTCTTGATATCGACGTCGACGTCCTCGACCTCGGGCAGCACGGCGACCGTCGCCGCCGAGGTGTGGATGCGTCCCTGCGTCTCGGTGTCGGGCACGCGCTGTACGCGGTGCGCGCCGGATTCGAATTTCAGCTTCGAGAACGCACCGCGGCCCTGGATCTCGGCGATGATTTCCTTGTAGCCGCCGACGGTGCCTTCGCTGGCCGAGATCACCTCGACCTTCCAGCCCTGCAAGCCGGCGAAGCGCTCGTACATCCGGAACAGGTCGCCGGCGAACAGCGAAGCCTCGTCGCCGCCGGTGCCGGCGCGGATTTCCAGCATGACGTTGCGATCGTCCATGGCGTCCTTGGGCAGGAGCGCGACGCGGATCTTCTGGACCAGTTCCTCGATTTTCGGCGCCAGCTCGTCGCGTTCGGCTTCCGCCATGCCGCGCATCTCGGCATCGGTTGTGGGATCGGCGATCAGCGCCTCGGTGTCGGCGAGCTCCTTGACGGCGGCGCGATAGGCCTTCACCGCCTCGATCAGCGGTGTGAGCTCGGCGAGCTCGCGCGTGATCTGCACGTAACGCTCGGAGGCGAGCTGGCCGAGCGATTCGGCCTCGAGCGAGGCGTGATGCGCGAGCAGGACGTCCAGTTTGGCTTCGGGAAGTGACGACATCGGTTCAGTCTCAAAGGGCGGAAGGAGGCGAGGGCGGCGGGAAGCGGGCGACAGGCCCGCTACAACGCAAGGCCCTCGGCCTCGGCAAATTCCGTCAGCTTCTGCCGGATCGAGACGCTGCCCGCGGGTGCATCCAGCAGAGGGCCCAGCATCGCTTCGGCCTTCTTGGCGTCGAGGTCGAGCACCATCGCCTTGACCGGGCCGAGCGCGGTCGCCGAGAGCGAGAGCGAGCGGTAGCCCAGCGCAATGAGCGCCAGCGCGCCGATCGGCTTCGACGCCATCTCGCCGCAGAGCGAGAGCGATTTCTGCGCAGCGTGGGCTTGGCGTGCGATGTCGCGCAGCGCGCGCAGGATCGGTGCCGACATGGTGTCGAAGCGCTCGGAGACCTTGGCATTGCCGCGGTCGACCGCGAACAGGAACTGGAACAGGTCGTTGGAGCCGACCGAGATGAAGTCGACTTTCTTCAGGAGCTCGTCGAGCTGGTAGAGCAGCGCGGGCACCTCGACCATGGTGCCGATGTCGATTCGTTCAGGCAGCGTGTGGCCGTGCTGGCGCAGATATGTCAACTCGCGCTCGACCAGCGCCTTGGCCGAGTCGAATTCGGCGACCTCCGAGATCATCGGGAACATGATGCGCAGCGCGCGGCCGCCGCCGGCGCGCAGCAGCGCGCGGATCTGGCCGCGCAACAAGCCGGGACGATCGAGCCCGAGCCGGATCGCGCGCCAGCCGAGCGCGGGATTTTCCTCGATCACCGCTTCCATATAGGGCAGCGCCTTGTCGCCGCCGATGTCGAGCGTGCGGAAGGTCACGGGCTTAGGTCCGGCGGCATCGAGCACGGTGCGATAGAGCGCGAGCTGGTCGCTGGTGCGCGGCAGGCTCTGGCCCACCATGAATTGCAGCTCGGTGCGGAACAGGCCGATGCCGGCGCTCCCGGTGTCCTCGATATGCGGCAGGTCGATGGCAAGACCTGCGTTGATCATCAGCTCGACCTTCTGGCCGTCCCGGGTGACGCAGGGCAGGTCGCGCAGCGCGAGGTATTGCGCCTGGCGGCGGGCGCGGAAGCGCACGCGCTCGGCGAAGGCCGCCTCGATCTCCTGCGACGGGCGCACATAGATCGAGCCCGAGGTGCCGTCGACAATGATGGCATCGCCGGGATCGGCGATGCCGGGCGCGTTCGGCACCTCGCCGACCGCAGGGATACCCAGCGCCCGCGCCACGATCGAAACGTGCGAATTGGCGGTGCCTTCCTCCAGCACGATCCCGCGGAGGCGCTTGCGGTCGTAGTCCAGCAGCGCCGCCGGACCCATCGCGCGGGCGATGACGATGGCGTTGTCGGGCAATTGTTCGCGCGAGGGTGCGTGATCCTGGCCGACCAGCTGCCGCATCAGGCGGTAGCCCAGGTCTTCCAGGTCGTGCAGTCGGTCGCGCAAATACGGGTCGGTCGAGCGCAGCATGCGCGCGCGGGTGTCCGACTGCACGCGCTCGACCGCCGCTTCCGCGGTCAGGCCGGTCGCGACCGCCTCGTGCAGCTTGTGCGACCAGCCCTGGTCGTTGGCGAACATGCGGTAGGCTTCCAGCACCTCGCGATGCTCGCCGCCTTCGGCGACGTCGCCGCGCTCCAGCATGCGGTCGAGATCGGCACGCAGCTTGGCGAGCGCGGTGTCGAGCCGCTTGATTTCCTTCGGCAGGTCCTCGGCGATGTAGTCCTTGATGACGACGCGCGGCTCGTGCAGCACGACATGGCCGAGCGCAATGCCCTCCGACAGGATGGCGCCGACTTTCTGCGCCGAATGGCGCGCCGCCGGTTCCTGGCCCGGCTGGGCCAGCGCGGACAATTCGCCCGAGGCGATCAGCTCGGCCAGCACCATCGCAGTGGTCTGGAGCGCCTCGAGCTCCTCCTCGACGTAATTGCGCTTGGCGCGGTTCTGCACCACCAGCACGCCGAGCGTGTTGCCGGCGCGCAGGATCGGCACGCCGAGGAAGGAGTGATAGATTTCTTCGCCGGTCTCGGGCCGGAACGAGAAGGCCGGGTGGCTCTGCGCATCGCTCAAATTGAGCGGCGTCGCCTCGCTGGCGACGAGGCCGACCAGGCCCTCATGGGCGCTGAGCACGGTGTGGTGCACCGCCTCGCGGTTGAGACCTTCGGTGGCGTAGAGCTCGAGCGTGTTGTCGATGCGCAGCACGTAGACCGAGCACACCTCGGCCACCATGTTGGCGGCGATCAGCACCACGATCTTGTCCAGCCGCTCCTGGGCCGAGACCTGCTCCGCCATGGTCTCGCGGAGCCGTCTCAACAAGACGCGGGGACCTCCCGACGCGCTCCGCATGAACCGTCAATCTCCTCCGTCTGCCGGGCCCGGCGGTATCGGCCGGCGGCTGGACCAAAATTCCAGAAAAACAATCAAATTGTTTGTCCGGCGCAGGCACAAGCCCAAAATCCACGGGAGATTTAGCGCTCGTACCGAATCAGCGCCGCCTGAACTGGGACACAGTCTGCGGCAGCCCACCCTGTCCGCCGTATAGCGAATTGAGGCTTGTTTTGCCAAGCAAAACGCCTGCCAAACGCGAAGGTGTTGTATACCTTCGCGTTTGCTGCGACCGCTAAGAGAAAATTAGCCTAAGCATGGTCCGGAAAAGTGCGAAGGGGTATTCCGGAAAGACCATGCTCAAACGGCAATCTGAAGCGCGACGAGGGTCGCGCTTTAGGCTTGGTCGAGGCCGTAGAGCGTGTGCAGGGTGCGCACCGCAAGCTCGGTATAGGCGGTATCGATCAAAACCGAGAATTTGATCTCGGAGGTTGTAATGGCCCGGATGTTGATGTTCCGTCGGGCGAGCGCCGAGAACGCCTGGGCGGCGACGCCGGCATGGCTGCGCATGCCGCTGCCGATTACCGAGATCTTGGCGACGTCGGTGGCGGTATCGAGCCGCGCATAGCCGATCTTGGCCTTGGCGGCGGTAATCGTGTCCTTGGCACGGGTGAAGTCCGCGGCCGGCACGGTGAAGGTGAGGTCGGTGGTCTTGCCGTCCTCGGAAACATTCTGCACGATCATGTCGACGTTGATGTTGGCATCAGCCAGCGGGCCGAAAATCGAGGCCGCAACGCCGGGCTTGTCCTCGATCTGGCGCACCGAGATCTGAGCCTCGTCCTTGGAGAAGGCGATGCCGGTGACGATGTGGTTTTCCATGATCTCCTCCTCGCCGCAGATCAGGGTGCCGGGCGGCTGGTTGGCATGCGGGTCGATATCCTCGGGCTTGTCGAAGCTCGAACGGACGAAGATCGGCATGTTGTGGACCATGCCGAGTTCCACCGAGCGGACCTGGAGCACTTTGGCGCCCTGCGAGGCCAGTTCCAGCATGTCCTCGAACGCGATCTTGTCGAGCCTCTTGGCCTTCGGCACGATTCGCGGGTCGGTGGTGTAGACGCCGTCGACATCGGTGTAGATGTCGCAACGGTCGGCCTTGACGGCGGCGGCGATCGCCACGGCCGAGGTGTCGGAGCCGCCGCGGCCGAGCGTGGTGATGCGACCCGTCTCGGGATTGATGCCTTGGAAGCCGGCGATGACCGCGACCTCCTTGCGCTCCCTGAAGCGCTTGATGATCTCGCCGCCGTCGATGTCCTCGATCCGGGCCGAGGCATGGGCGTCGCTGGTCTTGATCGGGATCTGCCAGCCCTGCCAGGAGCGGGCCTGGATGCCCATGCCCTGGAGCACGATGGCAAGAAGACCGGACGTCACCTGTTCGCCCGAGGCGACCACGGCGTCATATTCGCGCGCGTCGTGCATCGGCGAGGCCTCGGTGCACCAGGCGACCAGCTCGTTGGTCTTGCCGGCCATCGCCGAGACGACCACGGCCACTTCGTGGCCGGCATCGACCTCACGCTTCACATGGCGTGCGACGTTGCGGATACGTTCGATGTTGGCGACGGACGTGCCGCCGAATTTCATCACGAGGCGGCTCATGACGACGCGTGCATTCCTTCATAAGGATCAGTATGGTGGCCCGCACTGGACGGGTGCCTCGCGGACACCGACCGCGCGTATACAGAGCGGCGGGGCCGGGGGCAAGCGGGTTCCTGCGGGGGCCGGGGCGGGGGTAGTGGGTTAACCGAGGTCATGGCGCGTTACATCGACGAGATCCTGCAGCCCGGCGAGCGGGTGCTGTATTCGACCAATGCGCACTGGATCTTCTACTTTCCGGCCATCGTGGCCTGGATCGCGGCGCTGGCCCTGCTCATCCTGTCGCGACAGGCGACCGTCGACTGGCTCGTTCTGCTTTGCCTCGCCGCCGCAGCTCTCGCGGCGCTGGCGGGCCTGTATTGGACCGTGAAGGGCTGGTTCCATCGCTTCACCACCGAGACCGACGTCACCAATCTCAGGGTCGTGCACAAGACCGGCTTCATCAAGCGCCGAACCTTCGAGATGGCGCTGGACAAGGTCGAGAGCGTCGACGTCGACCAGACTATTCTTGGACGTATTCTCAACTACGGCGACGTGACGATTCGCGGCGTCGGCGAGGGGATCGAGACGATCAAGACCATCGCCTCGCCGCTCGCCTTCCGTAGTTCGATCACCACGCGGTAGGACCGCGCCCAACCATGAGCATGCAGCAAAATACTTCCCTCTCCACCCAGCCGGGCTCGACCGTCGACGCCGCCGAGATCGCGAAATTCTCAAAGCTCTCGGCGGAGTGGTGGGACCCGAAGGGCAAGATGGCGCCGCTGCACCGGATCAACCCGCTGCGGCTCGGCTATATCCGCGACGCCGCCTGCCGCAAGTTCGAGCGTAATGTACGAAGCCTGAACTGCCTGGCCGGCCTGCGCGTGCTCGACATCGGCTGCGGCGCCGGCCTGCTCTGCGAGCCGCTGTCGCGCCTCGGAGCGCAGGTCATCGGCATCGATCCCTCCGTGAGCAACATCGCGGCGGCGAAGCTGCATGCCGACAAGAGCCATCTGGCGATCGACTATCGCTGCACCACGGTCGAGGAGATCGACCCGCGCGAGCGCTTCGACATCGTGCTGGCGATGGAAGTGGTCGAGCACGTCACCGACGTCGGCGTCTTCCTGAAGCGCTGCGCCGCGATGCTGAAGCCGAACGGCCTGATGGTGGTCTCGACGCTGAACCGCAACTGGAAGAGTTTTGCGCTCGCCATCGTCGGCGCCGAATACGTGCTGCGCTGGCTGCCGCGTGGCACGCATGAGTGGAACAAGTTCGTCACGCCCGACGAACTGACGAAATACCTGCTCGACAACCGTCTCGTCATCACCGAGCAGACCGGCGTCGTCTACTCGCCCTTCGCCGACAAATGGTCTCTGTCGTCCGACATGGACGTGAACTACATGGTGGTCGCGGAAGCGATGGTGTGAGGCCATCGGTCGGCGCGAGCATCGCTCCTATGACGTGGGCGTGATTGACCTGCTTGAGCGCAGGCGGCAGGTTGACTGTCTCTTCCTCGCGCCCGCCATCCCATGTTCACCATCGCCAGCCTCTGGATTCCCTTCACCATCATTGCCGCGCTCGGGCAGGTCGCGCGCAATGCGATGCAGCGGTCGTTGACCAAGCCGCTGGGGACCTGGGGCGCGACCAATATCCGCTTCCTGTTCGGCTTTCCGTTCTCGCTGCTGTTCTTGGGGTTGGTGCTGCTCGCGACCGGCGATCATCTGAGCGCGCCGCCGACCGTGTTCTGGCCGTGGCTGCTATTGGGCGCGCTCAGCCAGATCGTCGCCACCGGCCTGATGCTGCTCGCGATGAACGACCGTTCCTTCGTCGTGACGACGGCCTACCTGAAGACCGAGGCGATCCAGACCGCGATCTTCGGCTTCGTCTTCCTCGGCGATCACCTGACCTGGCTGAAGGTACTGGCAATCGTGATCGCCACCATCGGCGTCGTCATCACCGCGCTCCGTCCCGGCGGCGAGAAGAGCTTTGCCGAGCTGAAGCCGACCATCACCGGCCTCGTTGCCGCGGCGGCCTTCGCGCTCTCCGCAGTCGGCTTTCGCGGCGCCATCATCAATGTTCCGAATGTCTCCTTCGTGACCGCGGCGTCGATCACGCTGGTGCTCGGCCTGTTCGTGCAGACGCTGGTGCTGACGATTTATCTGCTCTGGCGCGCTCCAAAAGTGCTGCAGGCGATCCTCGGCCTGTGGAAGCCCTCGATGCTGGCGGGCTTCACGGGCGCCTTCGCCTCGCAATTCTGGTTCCTGGCGTTCGCGCTGACGGCGGCCGCCAATGTGCGCACGCTCGCTTTGGTCGAGGTGCTGTTCGCGCAAGCCGTGGCCTACTACTCGTTCAAGCAGCCGGTCGCGCCGCGCGAGATTCTTGGCATCGCGCTGATCGTGATCGGCGTGGCGGTGCTGGTGGGGGCCTAGTTCCGGTCTTCCGGCAGGGTCGGCAGCGGCAACACCTCGATGCCTTCCTCGATCAGCGACTTCGCCTCTTCGGGCGAGGCCTCGCCGTAGATCGGGCGGTGCTCCTTGTCGCCGTAATGCATGGCGCGGGCTTCGTTTGCAAAGCGCTCGCCGACATTGTCGGCGTTCTTGACGATGTGGTCGCGCAATTCCTTCAATTTCGTGCGCAGCTCGCGCTCCTGCGCCATCAGCAGCGAGGTCGGCCCTGACGGCGCGGCCTCTGGCGTGGTCGCAGCCACGGGCTCCGGCGGCGGCGTGGCGCGCCCGCGCCCCTTCTTGCCGACGATGCGCGGCGCCATGATGGCCTTGTCGACCTTGGCGGAGCCGCAGATCGGGCAGGTCACGAGCTTCCGCCTCACCTGCGAATCATAGGCCGACGAACTCTGGAACCAGCTCTCGAAGTCGTGGTCGCGGTCGCAGCGTAGCGCGTAGCGGATCATGCCGATCCCCGCACGAGGTGCAAATGGTCCGGCCCCGCCTTGGGATCGGAGACGCCGAAGCGGCGGCCGTGCTGGAGCGAGGGAATCGCCCGGCGCGCGGTCTCGACCTTGGCCGGATCGATCTTGGCCATGATGATGCCGGGCTCGACGTCGCCCTCGGCGAGGATCTCGCCCCAGGGGTCGATGATCAGGGAGTGACCATAGGTCTCGCGCTTGTTCTCGTGCAGGCCTGCCTGCGCCGCGGCAAAGATGAAGCAGCCGGTCTCGATCGCGCGGGCACGCAGCAGCACGTGCCAATGCGCTTCGCCGGTCTTGCGGGTGAAGGCCGACGGCACGGTGATAAAATAGGCGCCGCTTTCGGCCAGCGCGCGGTACAGCGCAGGGAAGCGCACGTCGTAGCAGATCGTCAAGCCGACGCGGCCCCAGGGCAGATCCGAGATCACCGCGGTCTCGCCCGGCTGGTAATTGGCGGATTCGCGATAGCTCTCGCCGTCCGGCAGCTCGATGTCGAACATGTGGATCTTGTCGTAGCTCGCGAGCACGTTGCCCTCGGGCCCGATCAGGAAGGAGCGGTTGACCGCCTTCTCCGGCGAAAAGCGGAGCGCCAGCGAGCCGACATGGAGGTGAATTTTCAGCTCCGCCGCGAGCGCCCGGTAGGCCCTTAGCGAGGTGTCGTCCTCTTCGCTCTGGAGATGTTCGAACAGCGCCTTGCGGTTCAGCTGCATCATGTTGCTGACTTCGGGCGTCTGCACGTAATCGGCGCCATTGGCCGCAGCCTGCCGGATCAGCTTCGTGGCCTGCTCGAGGCTCGGCCCGGGCATCAGGCCGGTGCGCATCTGCACCATGGCGGCCGTGAACGTGCGGTTCTCGCTCATGACGTAGCCTTCACGCTCTCGAGCATGCCATCGAGCTTGCCTTCGCGATCGAGCGCATAGAGGTCGTCGCAGCCGCCGACATGGGTGCCGCCGATCCAGATCTGCGGGAAGGTCGAACCTTGGCCGGCGCGGCCGTACATTTCCTGGCGCCAGGACGGGTTCTTGGCGACGTCGAATTCGGTGAAGGTCGCCTTCTTGCGGGTCAGCAGCGACTTGGCGGCGGAACAATAGCCGCAGCCCGGCCGGGTGTAGATCTCGACAGCAGCAGTCATTTCGTCGGGCGCTCTCATGTCATGAATTCGTTGAATTATATGGGACGGGGGCCGCTCTCGACAACCCGGGCAAAGACCAGCACGTCGACCTGGGCCGCCTTGGCGCGCAGCAGGGCTCGCGCGCAGGCATCGAGCGTCGCCCCCGACGTCAGGACATCGTCGATCAGGACAACGCGGCGGCCCTGGACCTCGGCCTGCCGGTCGGGAGATACCTGGAATGCGCCCTGCACATTGGTGGCGCGCTGGGCCCGCGACAGGCCGATCTGCTGCTCGGTGGCACGCACCCGCCGCAGCACGTCGCCTCCTACCTTGACCCCGCCCTGCCGCTCGATCACACGGGCGAGCGCTCCGGACTGGTTGTAGCGGCGCCGCCAGGCCCGCCGCCAATGCAGGGGCACGGGCACCAGCATGTCGGCGCCGGTCAGCAACTCGCGACCCGCTCGCGCCATCCAGCGGCCCATGGCAGGCGCCAGATCGGTGCGGTCCTGGTACTTCAGCGCATGCACCAGCGCGCGCGCGACGTCGTCATAGCGCACCGCCGCGCGGGCCCGCTGATAGGCCGGCGGGCTCGCGATCGCCTCCATCGACAGCATGTCGGGGCCGGGGTCATAGACGAAGGGAATGCCGAGCCGCGGGCAATAGGGCCGTTCGATGAACGACAGCCGGGCCCAGCACGAGGCGCAAACGCCCTCGCCGTCGACCGGCTCGTGGCAGGATACGCACTGTGTCGGCAGCGCGATGTCGAGCGCCAGCCGCGCCGCCCGCGCCAGCACGTTGCGGCCGGCAGTCCACGCGGCCCGCAGCGGTGCGGCGATGGAACGGGAAGGGGCGGTGTTGGCTTCCATGAGGAGAGGCTAACGCTGCACGCGGCGGATTGCCAGAACCGTGGAGATCGGCGTAACCAGCGGCATGGCCCAACACCCTCAAACCCCGCCCGCTTTGTTCGATCGCGCCTTGCTGCACGCGCGGCAGCGGCGTGCGCAGGCGCAAGGTGCGGCGAGCTTCCTGCTCGACCGCGCTGATGAGGACATGTCCGACCGGTTGGCGGCAGTGATGCGGGAGTTTCACACCCCCGTCGATCTCTGGACGCCCGGCATGGGGTTGGCGGCGCTGCGCACGCGGCTTCCCTCCATCGAACACGTCGCGCTCGACGCGGCAGGTGCGGAGAAGCTTCCCTTCGCGCCGGAGAGCCTCGACCTCGTCGTCTCGGCGCTGGCGCTGCAATTCGTCAACGATCTACCGGGCGTGCTGGCGCAGATCCGGCGGGCGCTGAAGCCGGATGGCCTGCTGCTCGCCGCGATGATCGGCGGCGACAGCCTCACCGAGCTGCGGCAGGCCTTTGCCGCGGCTGAAGCCGAATGCGAGGGCG
Organism: Bradyrhizobium sp. CCBAU 11357; assembly: GCF_028128865.1. Classification (NCBI taxonomy): domain Bacteria; kingdom Pseudomonadati; phylum Pseudomonadota; class Alphaproteobacteria; order Hyphomicrobiales; family Nitrobacteraceae; genus Bradyrhizobium; species Bradyrhizobium sp. CCBAU 11357. The sequence continues at coordinate 124,381 of NZ_LBJW01000004.1, forward strand.
GCGTGTCGCCGCGTGTCGCACCGTTTGCGGACCTCCGCGATATCGGCGCGCTGCTGCAGCGCGCCGGGTTTGCCTTGCCCGTGACCGACGTCGATCGTCTCGTGGTGCGCTACGGCAATGCGTTCGCCTTGATGCAGGATCTCCGCCGCATGGGCGCGGCCAATGTGTTGATCGAGCGGCGCCGCACACCTAGCAGGCGCGCGACGCTGCTGCGGATGGCCGAAATTTACGCCGAGCGCTTTGCCGACGCTGATGGCCGCATCCGCGCGACGTTCGACATCGTCTGGCTCTCGGGCTGGGCGCCTCATGCGAGCCAGCAGCAGCCGCTCAAGCCGGGCTCGGCGAAAGCGAGCCTGGCGGAGGCGGTGAAGAAGGCCGGGAAGGAGTGACGTATGTCCCGGACGCGCTGCAGCGTTCTTACGCTGCTGCGCAGAGCCGGACCCAGTCTGCGGCCTGGGCCCGACTCTGCAGCGTTTCGCGCTGCGTCCGGGGCACAGTGCAATCACATCAGCAAATCGATCAGATGCGGGATCAGCGGAATATCCGCCGGCGGCATCGGGTAGTCGCGCAGCTTGTTGGCGCGGACCCAGGCAAGGTTCTGGCCTTCGCGTGCGGTGACCATTCCCTCCCAACGCCGGCAGATGTAGAGCGGCATCAGGAGATGGAAGGTCTCATAAGCGTAGCTGGCGAAGGTCAACGGCGCGAGGCACGGCTCGGCGACTTCGATGCCGAGCTCCTCATGCAGCTCGCGGATCAGGCTCTGCTCCGGCCGCTCGCCCGGCTCGAGCTTGCCGCCGGGGAATTCCCAAAGGCCCGCCAGCGCCTTGCCTTCGGGGCGCTGCGCGATCAGGACGCGTTTGTCGGCGTCGACGAGCGCGCAGGCCACCACCAGTGTCAGTTTGAGATCGGCCATGCGTGTCGTCGCTCGCTGATGATCGTCCGCAACGGTTTGTTAACCTCGACGCGGTCCAAGTTTCCAAGGTCTCCATAAGTCATATTTAATCCGCAGTTCCTAGAGTGGGAACTCCATAAACCATTCCAGGCCAACCCATGCGCGCTGCGCTTTCGGTTCTCTTCCGCAGGTTCGTCCACGATCGGCGCGGCAATATCGCGGTGATTTTCGCTCTCGCCTGTGTTCCCCTGATCAGCGCGGTCGGCTGCGCCATCGATTATTCGCGCGCGACGCTGACCCGGTCCAAGCTTCAGGCTGCCGCAGATGCCGCCAGCGTCGGCTCGATCGCCAAGGCCTCTCCGGCCTTCAAGGCCGCCGGCACCATGACTGGAGACGGCTCGATTTCGGTCGGCGTCACGGATGCCCAGAACATCTTCAATGCCAATCGCGCCAATCTGACCGGCTACACGCTGACCGGCCTCACGCCGACCGTGGTCAAGTCCGGCTCGACCGTCACCGCGACGGTCTCGTTCACCGCAACTATGAACACCATGTTTCTCGGCGTGATCGGCAAGTCCGCGCTGACCTTGAGCGGCACGTCGAAGGCGACGGCCAGCATGCCGCTCTATATCGACTTCTACCTCCTGCTGGACAATTCTCCGTCGATGGGAGTCGGTGCAACGCCGTCCGATGTGCAGACCATGGTCAACAACACCTCGGACAAGTGCGCTTTCGCCTGCCACGATCTCAAGGACAAGAACAATTACTACGACCTTGCCAAGAAGCTTGGCGTGACCACCCGGATCGACGTGCTTCGGACCGCGACGGCGTCGTTGATGGACACGGCGAGCGCGACCGAAACCTATTCAAACCAGTTCAGAATGGCGATCTACGATTTCGGCGCCTCCGCCAGCACGCTCGGCCTGCGCAGCCTGTTCGCGCTGTCCGCTTCTCTGTCCAGCGCCAAGTCGGCGGCGAGCAACATCGATCTGATGTCGGTGAACGGCCAGAACGAGAACAACGACCAGGACACTGCGTTCACCGCGATATTTCCTGCAATGAACAACGAGATCAGTTCACCCGGAAGCGGAACGTCGTCCAGTCCGCTCAAATATCTGTTCTTTGTGTCTGACGGCGTCGCCGACGAGAGTAACACCGGATGCCTAAAACCGCTCTCGGGCAGCACGCGCTGCCAGTCGCCGCTCAACCCTGCGCTTTGCAAGACGATCAAGGATCGCGGCGTCAAGATCGCGGTGTTGTACACGACCTATCTCGCGCTGCCGACCAACTCCTGGTACATGAAATGGATCGACCCGTTCAATGCCGGCCCCTATGGCCCGTCGCCGAACAGCCAGATCGCACAGAACATGGAGAGCTGCGCTTCGCCGGGCCTGTATTTTGAGGTCAGCCCGACGCAGGGCATCTCGGACGCCATGAACGCGCTGTTCAAGAAGGCGGTTGCCGACGCAAGGATCTCGGGGTGATTGCTTGGACGTCATTCCGGGTTCTCGCTTCGCGAGCCCGGAATGACGCGTGGGGCCCTACGACCTGTAATCCCCGTTGATCGCCACATATTCCTTGGTGAGATCGCAGGTCATGACGCGGTCGCGGCCCTTGCCGAGGCCGAGCGAGACCAGAATCGCGATCTCCGGCGCCTTCATCGCTTCCGACACCTGGACCTCGTCATAGGACGGATCGCGCGCGCCGCTCTTGGCGACGCGGATGCCGTTGAAGGAGATCGAGAGCTTGTCGCGATCGGCCGGCTCGCCGGCCTTGCCGACGGCCATCACCACGCGGCCCCAATTGGCGTCCTCCCCGGCGATCGCGGTCTTGACCAGCGGCGAGTTCGCGATCGACATCGCGATCTTGCGGGCGGAGGCCTTGGTCTTGGCGCCCTCGACGGTGATCCTGACCAGCTTGCGTGCGCCTTCGCCGTCGCGGGCGACCTGCTCGGCGAGATTGGCGAGCACCTGGTTGAAGGCCTTGACGAAGGTCTTCAGGCGCGGATCGCTGGCGCGGCTGATCTTCGGTGCGCCATGCGCGGCGGCAGCGCCGGTCGCAAACGACAGCAGCGTGTCGGAGGTCGAGGTGTCGCCGTCGATCGTCACCGTATTGAACGTGTCCTCGACGCCGGCCTTGAGCAGGGCCTGCAGCGCGGCGGGCGCGATCGGCGCATCGGTGAAGATGAAGGACAGCATCGTCGCCATGTCGGGCGCGATCATGCCGGCGCCCTTCGCCATGCCGTTGATGGTGACCTTGGCCTTGCCGAGCTTGACGGTCGCGGTCGCGACCTTCGGGAAGGTGTCGGTGGTCATGATCGCCCTGGCCGCGGCGAGATAATCGCCGGGCGCGGCGGTCTCCGCAAGGCGTCCGAGCACGCCGTCGAACTTGGTGGCGTCCAGCGGCTCGCCGATCACCCCGGTCGAGGCCAGGAAGATCTCGCTCTCGCTGCAGCCGACCGCCTTCGCCGCGATCTTCGCGGTCAGCGCGGTCGAGGCGCGGCCGGTCTTGCCGGTGAAGGCGTTGGCATTGCCCGAATTGACGACGAGCGCGCGCGCCTTGCCGCCCTTCAGCTTGGCGCGGCACCATTCCACCGGGGCCGAGGGGCACTTCGACCTGGTGAAGACGCCAGCGACCGCAGTGCCCTTGTCCATCACCGCCAGCAGCACGTCGGTGCGGTTCTTGTAGCGGATGCCGGCTTCGGCCGTCGCAAGACGGACGCCCGCGATCACGGGCATATCAGGGACGGTTTTGGGGGCGAGGGGAGAGACGGAGGAGGACATCGCGGGCGCCTTGGTAGGGTCTGGACATGCAGATGGCCGGGGGAGCCCCGGCCATTGCGACGTTAGATACTCTTGGCGTCCGCGAAGTGACAGCGAATTCTTACTTCTTCGCCGGCGGCGCCATCTTGCTGTCGGACGGCTTGGCGTCCTTGGAGGCATCCGCCGCCGGCTGGTCCAGCCGCTCGACCTTGGCTTCGGTGCGCAGCTTGGCGACATACTCGGCCTGGGCCTTGCGGGTCACGTACTGCTCGATCTGGGCCTTGACCTGCTCGAAATCGGGCGCCTTGCGGCTGCGCTTTTCCTCGACCTTGATGATGTGCCAGCCGAACTGCGACTTCACGGGGTCGGAGATCTTGCCGGGCTCCAGCGAGAAGGCCACGGCCGAGAATTCCGGCACCATCTGCTCCTTGGTGAAGAAGCCGAGGTCGCCGCCGTCGGCGGAGCCCGGATCCTTGGACTTCTTCTTGGCGAGCTCGGCGAAATCGGCGCCCCTCTCGAGCTCGGCCTTCACCGCCTTGGCCTCGTCCTCGGTCTCGACCAGGATGTGGCGCGCGCGCACCTCCTGCTCGCCGGTGATCTGCTTGGAAGCCTCCTCATAGACCTTCTTCATGGCGTCCGGCGTGGTGGCGGCCTTGCCCTCGTTGGCGAGCAGGCTGTCCATCAGAAGCCGGTTGCGGGCGAAGGCGAGCCGCTTCTTGAACTCCTCGCTGTCGGCGATTTTCTTGTCTTCGGCAGCCTTGCTGACGATCTTCATGTCGATCAGGAACGAAAGGACGTTCTCATCCTTGGTCGCCGGGTCCATCTGGGCGAGGCTCGGCCCGAGCTCCTCCTCGGCCATGGTGACGTCGCTCTTCTTGATTTCCGCGCCGTTGACCTTCGCCAGCACCGGATCATCGGCGGCCCGGAGCGGGCCCGCAAACGCCAGGGACAGCGCCAGGGCGAGGCTGCCAGCCAGGGCGGACGCGTTGCGGAAGCGCTGGCCGGTGATTACCGGGAACGAGGCGGTCATGGAAAATCCTTATGTTGAAGCAGGGGGCTGCTCGAGCGGGGCGGACACTCGCCCAATCAGGGGGGCTTGGCAACGCGAAAAGTCTGTCAAAATGATGAATTAGCCGCAATGCGCCCGCCGTTGACAAGGCCCTGACCGGGCCATATCTCTGCCCGGTCGCGACCATGGCGATGGCGTTTATTTTGCTGCGTTTTTGGTTGTTGAACCCAGACTTGCCCAATTCCCACCCATATGGCGGATGACCCCGCGGTCCGGGCTCTGACGCCGCGAAGCGTCACGGTGAGTTGATAGGCAGGCGGGGAACAACTTCTTGGGCCCAACGCGGTTATATCGCGAACACAGGAACTAGGCATGATCGGCGCGCTCGCCCGCAAGTTTTTCGGCTCCGCCAACGACCGGCGGGTGAAGGGATATCAGTCCCGCGTCAACGCGATCAACGCGCTGGAGCCTGAGCTCGCCAAGCTCTCCGACGAGGCACTCAAGGCCCGCACCGCGGAATTCAAGCAGCAGCTCGCGAACGGCAAGACGCTCGACGACTTGCTGGTCCCCGCCTTCGCCACCGTACGCGAGGCCGCCAAGCGCACGCTCGGCCAGCGGCATTTCGACGTCCAGCTGATCGGCGGCATGGTGCTGCACGAGGGCGACATCGCCGAGATGAAGACCGGCGAAGGCAAGACGCTGGTCGCAACGCTTGCGGTGTATCTGAACGCTCTCGCCGGCAAGGGCGTCCACGTCGTCACCGTCAACGACTACCTCGCCCGCCGCGACTCCGGCTGGATGGGTCAGATCTACAGTTTCCTCGGCATGACCACCGGCGTCATCGTGCACGGCCTCGACGATGCCGAGCGCAAGGCGGCCTATGCCTGCGACATCACCTACGGCACCAACAACGAATACGGCTTCGACTATCTCCGCGACAACATGAAGTACCGGCTCGAGGACATGGTCCAGCGGCCGCACTTCTTCGCCATCGTCGACGAGGTCGACTCCATCCTGATCGACGAAGCGCGCACGCCGCTGATCATCTCCGGTCCGCTCGACGATCGCTCCGACTTCTACAACACCATCGACGGCTTCCTGCCCAAGCTCGACAAAGCCGACTACGAGGTCGACGAGAAGCAGCGCACGGTGACGCTGACCGAAGGCGGCATGGAGAAGATCGAGACGCTGCTGCGCGATGCCGGCCAGCTCAAGGGCGAATCGCTCTACGACGTCGAGAACGTCTCCGTCGTGCACCACATCAACCAGGCCCTGCGCGCCCACACGCTGTTCACGCGCGACAAGGACTACATCGTCCGCGACAACGAGGTCGTCATCATCGACGAATTCACCGGCCGCATGATGCCGGGCCGCCGCTATTCGGAAGGCCTGCACCAGGCGCTGGAAGCCAAGGAGCACGTCCAGGTTCAGCCCGAGAACCAGACGCTGGCCTCGATCACCTTCCAGAACTACTTCCGCATGTACGAGAAGCTGGCGGGCATGACCGGCACCGCCGCGACCGAAGCGGATGAATTGTTCGACATCTATAAGCTCGAGGTCGTGGAGATCCCGACCAATCTGTCGATTGCGCGCCTCGACGAGGACGACGAGGTCTATCGCACCCACAAGGAAAAATATCAGGCCATCCTCGCCGAGATCGAGCGGGCCAATGCGCGGCTGCAGCCGGTGCTGGTCGGTACCGCCTCGATCGAGAAGTCGGAAGTGCTGGCCGAATTCCTCAAGAAGAACGGCTACAAGCAGATCGATTTCGGCAAGGAGGGCGCGCTCGACAAGCTCTATGCCGCCGCCCGCGCCGGCAAGCCGGCCAAGCTGTTCGCGGTGCTGAACGCGCGCTTCCACGAGCAGGAAGCCTATATCGTCGCCGAGGCCGGCGTGCCCGGCGCGATCACGATCGCCACCAACATGGCCGGCCGCGGCACCGACATCAAGCTCGGCGGCTCCCTGGAGATGCGCATCCAGCAGGAAACGGCCGGCATCACCGACGAAGCCGAGAAGGCCAAGAAGATCGAGCAGATCAAGGCCGACATCGAGCATTTCCGCGACATCGTGCTGAAGGCCGAGGAGACCGTCGAGGTAGAGCCGGCCAAGGGAAGCAAGCCCGCCAAGACCGTGAAGAAGCCCGGCGGCCTCTACATCATCGGCTCCGAGCGCCACGAATCCCGCCGCATCGACAACCAGCTGCGCGGCCGTTCCGGCCGTCAGGGCGACCCCGGCCGCTCGAAGTTCTTCCTGTCGCTGGAAGACGATCTGATGCGCATCTTCGGCTCGGATCGCCTCGACAGCATGCTGCAGCGTCTCGGCCTGCAAGAGGGCGAGGCCATCATCCATCCCTGGATCAACAAGGCGCTGGAGAAGGCGCAGCAGAAGGTCGAGGCGCGCAACTTCGACATCCGCAAGAACCTGTTGAAGTTCGACAACGTCCAGAACGACCAGCGCAAGGTGATCTTCGATCAGCGCGTCGAGCTGATGAAGGACGAGAGCGTCGCTGAGACGGTCGCCGACATGCGCCACGCCTTCATCGACGACCTCGTCGCCAAGCACGTGCCCGAGCATGCTTATGCCGAGCAGTGGGACGTCGCGGGTTTGAAGGACGAATTGAAGCGCGTGCTCGATCTCGACCTGCCGGTCGACGAATGGGCCAAGGAAGAGGGCATCGCCGACGAGGAGCTGCTCAACCGCATCGAGACCAAGGCCGACGAGCACATGGCGGCGAAGGTCGCGCAATGGGGTCCCGACGTGATGCGTTACGTCGAGAAGACCATCCTCTTGCAGACGCTCGACCATCTCTGGCGCGAGCACCTGATCATGCTCGACCATCTGCGCCAGGTCATCGGCCTGCGCGGCTACGGCCAGCGCGATCCCTTGCAGGAGTACAAGACCGAAGCCTTCAATCTCTTCCAGGAGATGAGCGCTCACTTGCGTGAGGCGGTCACGGCGCAGCTGATGCGCGTCGAGATCGTCCCGCCGGAGCAGGAAGCCCCGGTGCTGCCGCCGATGGAGGCGCACAAGTTCGATCCGAACACCGGCGAAGATGAGATGGCCCTCGCCAGCGTCACCCTCGGCGCCCAGGCTACCGACGCTGCGCTGCGCGATCCGAAAAACCCGACGAGCTGGGGCAAGGTCGGCCGCAACGAGGACTGCCCGTGCGGTTCCGGCAAGAAGTACAAGCACTGCCACGGGCGGTATGCTTAGCGGCTAGCTACGCGGGCGCGAGGCGCGATTCTCGCGCCTCATTCTCCACTGTCGTCGTCCGGCTCGACCGGGCGACCCGGTACGCCGCGGCTCCTCGGCCCAATCACATCCGTCTCTGGAATACTGGATCGCTCGATTTTGATCCGGCGATGACAGCTATGGGCGTGGCGCAAAGCGCGCGCCAGATCGTCGGCTGGTTGCGTTACTCTCAGGCGAGAGCCGCGCCCCTCAATTCGAGCTATCGATCAAGCTCTCCAGCAGCCGCTTCAATTCGCTCGTCGATTTGTCGCCGTAGCTCTCCAGGATGTGCTCCTCCTGGTCGACCGCGAGCGAGTTGAGCTTCTTGCACAGCACCTTGCCGCGGTCGGAGATGAACATCAGCACCTTGCGGCGGTCGTTCGGGTCCTGCACGCGATAGACCAGCGTGTCGGAGACCATGCGGTCGATCATCTTGGTCAGCGTCGGATGGTTGAGCAGCACGGCGTCAGCAAGCTCGCCCATCGAATGGCCTTCGCCGTCCGACAGCACTTTCAGGATGCGCCATTGCTCGACCGGCACGCCTTCCTTGCTCAACCGCAATTCGAGCTGCCGGTTGATCTCCCGGTTGGCTTGCGCGAGCAGGTAGGCGAGATGTTCGGTGATCGGGGAGTTTTCTTTCGACGGTTTTGCCACGGCTAAGACTTCGTCTTGACCCAAATGAGTGAATGTCTTGCAAACAATGCTGCATCTATATGCACTTCAATTCTTGAATATTCAATATTTTCAAAATAGGATCATTGCCCAACAAAAGGGCGGAAGCCGCGGCCGCCTGCTCAATGTGCTTTCAAGTCTGGTCTCAGACAGGAGTTGGCGTGCACGCGACGGTAAACTTCCCGGCTCACGGCGGTCCGGCGTTGCCGCCGTCCTTGCTGTTCAGGAATTTGTCGTCATCGGCGGCGGATTTCGACCTGTCTCCGGTCGATGCGCATTTCATGAGGCGGCGCGGCGCGCGCAGCAAGCTGCGCATCGGCAATTTCCTCACCTTCACCGGCTCGCCCGGGATCTGGGGCCCGACCTCCACCAACAGCGCGATGCTGGCGGTTGCCGAGATCAACAAGCGCGGCGGCATTCTCGGCCGCGAGCTCGAACTGTCGATCTACGATTCCGGCGGACCGATCGAGGAGGTGGTGCGCCGTGCCGAGCAGGCGATTGCACTCGACGAGGTCGACCTCATCATGGGCTCGCATATCAGCGCAGTCCGCGTCGCGCTGCGCAAGGTCACCGGCAACCGCATCCCCTACATCTACACGCCTGTCTATGAGGGCGGCGAGCGCACGCCGGGCGTCATGGCGATCGGTGAGACGCCGCGCTGGCAGAGCCGGCCGGCGATCCATTGGCTCGCGGACGTCAAGAAGGCGGCGCGCTGGTACCTGATCGGCAGTGATTACGTCTGGCCCTGGCAGTCGCATCGCGCGGTCAAGCGCTACATCAAGGAGGCGGGCGGCCAGGTCGTCGGCGAGGAGTTCGTACCCGTAGGCGAGGACAATCACGAGCCGCATCTGGCGCGCATCCGTGCCGCCAAGCCGGATGTGGTGCTGATCTCGCTGATCGGCACCGACAGCATCACCTTCAACCGCGCCTTCGCCGAAGCGGGCCTTGCCACCTCGACGCTGCGGCTTGCAGGTGCGATGGACGAGACCGTGCTGCTCGGCATCGGCGCCGACAACACCGAGAATCTGTTCTGCGCCTCCGGCTATTTCAACGGCCTGGTCTCGCGCGCCAATGACGAGTTCCTCGGTGCCTATTATTCCATGTTCGGTGCCAACGCGCCGCCGGTCGGCTCCGTCGGTCAGTCGAACTATGAGGGGCTGCGCTTCCTGGAATCCGTCGCCAACCGTGCCGGATCATTGGCCTTTCGTCCGCTGCTGAAGGCCGCGCGGAACACCGTCTACTCGGCGGGTCGCGGTCCCGTAACGCTTCGCGACGGCCGTGCCGAGATGCCGATGTACCTCGCTGAAGCCGACGGTCTCGACTTCAGGATCATCAAGACGCTTTGAGAGGCGCCTGCAGATACGCCGCAGCGGACTTGCGAAATAATACTTGAAAAGGAAAATATTTCCGTCTGTAATATCGATGTGAAGCCGGTTGGCCCGCGCCGTGAAGGCGCGAGCGAGAGGCTTCCGTCCAATGCCAGGGATCAAGAAGCCTTCAAGGAGAGCGCCGTGACAGTTGCCCTTCCCACGCCAGCCCAACTTCGCAGTGTCGCCGAGCAGTGCGGACTTTCGCTCACCGATGATGACGTCGCCTCGTTCCGCGGTCTCATGCAGGGCTCGATCGAAGCCTACAATCTCGTTGCCGCGATGCCAGACGAATTGCCCGAGGTGAAATATCCGCGCACGCCGGGCTATCGGCCCTCGGCCGAAGAGAACCCGCGCAATGCCTGGTATCGCAAGTCGACCGTGAAGGGCGCCGCCAGCGGCAAGCTCAAGGGCAAGACCGTTGCACTGAAGGACAACATCATGCTGGCTGGCGTGCCCATGACCAACGGCTCGTCGACGCTGGAAGGCTATGTGCCCGATTTCGACGCCACCATCGTCACGCGCATGCTGGATGCCGGCGCCGAGATCAAGGGCAAGGTGCATTGCGAGCATTTCTGCCTGTCCGGCGGCAGCCACACCGGCTCCTACGGGCCGGTACACAATCCGCACAAGATGGGCTACTCGGCCGGCGGCTCGTCGTCGGGATCGGGCGTCGTGGTCGCGCTCGGCGAGGTCGACATGGCGATCGGCGGCGACCAGGGCGGCTCGATCCGCATGCCGTCGTCGTTCTGCGGCATTTACGGCATGAAGCCGACCTGGGGCCTCGTTCCCTACACCGGCATCATGCCGATCGAGATCTATGTCGATCACACCGGCCCGATGACCGCGACCGTCGCCGACAACGCCCTGTTGCTCGAAGTGCTCGCCGGTGACGACGGCTACGATCCCAGGATCAAGGCCCCGAAGGTCGAGGAATACACCAAGGCGCTCGGCCAGGGCGTCAAGGGCATGAAGATCGGCATCCTCAAGGAGGGTTTCGAGCAGCCGACCGCCGAGTCTGCGGTGAACGAAAGCGTGCGCGAGGCCGCAAAGCGCTTCAAGGATCTGGGCGCCACTGTCGAGACCGTCTCGATTCCGATGCACCTCATGGGCGGAGCGATCTGGACTCCGATCGGCACCGAAGGCCTGACCCAGACCATGATGTTCGGCGATGGCTACGGCCTCAGCCGCGGCGATCTCTATTCGACCTCGCTGATGGATTTCCATCGCGGCTGGCGCCGGCAGGCCGACTCGCTGTCCGAGACCACGAAGCTGTTCATGATGCTCGGCACCTACATCAACAACAATTTCGGTCCACGCTTCTACGGCAAGGCGCTCAACATCTCGCGCCGGCTGACGGCGGCCTATGACAAGGCCTTTGCGGATTACGATCTGCTGCTGATGCCGACCACGCCGATGAAGGCGACCAAGCTGCCGGAGCCCAATGCCAGCCGCGAGGACTACGTCGCCCGTGCGCTCGAGATGATCTCGAACACCGCGCCGTTCGACATCACCCATCATCCCGCGATGTCGCTGCCCTGCGGCATGGTCGACGGCCTGCCGGTCGGCCTGATGCTGGTCGGCCGCATGTTCGAGGAATCCACCATCTACCGCGCCGCCCATGCCTTCGAGCAGATCGGCGACTGGAAGAAGATGTGAACGAGGGACTAGTCCAGACGAACGGAACACCACCACATGGCTAACGCGTTCGTCGCAGCGTTCGAAATCCTGAGCTTCGGTGCGATCATCGTCCTGATCGTGCTGGGGCTCGGGATCATCGCCAGCATGATGGGCATCTTCAACTTCGCGCAGGGCGAGTTCGTCCTGCTCGGGGCGTACATCACCTATCTCGCTTATGCCAAGGGCCTGCCGATCTGGGCGGGCATGGTGGCAGCGCCCTTCGTGGTCGGCGCTCTCGGCTTCGTGCTGGAGGCGCTGATCATCCGGCGATTCTACGCCGCGCCGATCGTTGCCATGCTCGGCACCTATGCGCTCGGCCTGATCATCCGCGAGATCGTTCGCGGGCTGATCGGCGGCTTCTATCTGACCGTGCCGGAGCCGATCGGCGGCTCGATTGACATCGGCGCCATGCACATCTCGGCCTGGCGCTTCACCATCATCGTCATCACGCTGCTGGTGATGGGCCTCTGCTATCTGCTGCTGTCGCGCACCAGCTTCGGCCTGCGCGTGCGGGCGACGCTGGAGAACCCGTCGCTGGCGCGTGCCTCGGGCATCTCAACGCCGCTGATCTACGGCGCCACCTTTGCCTTTGGCGCGGCGCTCGCCGGCCTTGCCGGCGCGCTGATCGTGCCGGTGTTCAGCCTGTTTGCCGATCTTGGCCTGCGCTTCCTGATCCAGGGCTTCGTCGCGGTCATGGTCGGCGGCGTCGGCTCCTTCATCGGCCCGGTCGCCGGCGCCGGCGTCATCGGCACGCTGAGCGCGGCGCTGCCCTGGGTGATGGCGCCCGTCGTCGCCGACGTCCTCGTCTTCGTCCTTGCCATCGTCTTCATCAAATTCCGTCCGCAAGGTCTCATCGCTGGAAAAGGGGTTTAGTCATGTTCGATCGTACGCAGCTTTCACGCCGCCGCTTTCTCTCCAATTTCGCCTTTGCATCGGGCGCGGTCGCAACCGGCGTCGGCAGCTGGGTGATCCCGGCGCCCTGGGCCAATGCGGCCGAGACGCCGATCAAGGTCGGCATCGCCACCGACCTCACCGGCCCGATCGCCTATGCCGGCAACGCCGATGCCAACGTCGCGAAAATGGTGATCAAGGAGATCAACGGAGCCGGCGGCCTGCTCGGCCGCCCGCTCGAGCTCTACATCGAGGACACCGCATCCAACGAATCCGTCGCCGTCGGCAACGTCCGCAAGCTGATCCAGCGCGACAAGGTCGACATGGTTCTGGGCGGCATCACCTCGTCGATGCGCAACGCGATCAAGGACCCGATCGTGGCGCGCGGCAAGACGCTCTACATCTATCCGCAGCTCTACGAAGGCAAGGAGTGCACGCCCTATCTGTTCTGCACCGGCCCGACCCCGGCGCAGCAATGCGACGAGTTCATCCCCTGGCTGATCAAGAACGGCGGCAAGAAGTTCGCGCTGCCTAGCGCCAACTATGTCTGGCCGCATACCCTCAATGTCTACGCCCGCAAGGTGATCGAGGCGAGTGGCGGCGAGGTCGTGTTCGAGGAATATTACCCACTCGACCAGGTCGACTTCTCCGCGACCGTCAACCGCATCATCTCCAACAAGGTCGACGTCGTCTTCAACACCGTCATCCCGCCCGGCGTCGGACCGTTCTTCAAGCAGCTCTATGAAGCCGGTTTCCTCAAGAACGGCGGACGTCTCGCTTGCGTCTACTATGACGAGAACACGCTCAACATCAACCAGGCTGCCGAAATCGAGGGCCTCGCCAGCTGCCTCGATTATTTCAAGGTGCTGACCAAGGAGAACCCGTTCGACGCCAAGATCCAGGCGGCCTATGAGAAGGATTTCCCGGGCAACTTCCTGTTCGCGGCCGGCAGTGCCGCCACCGGCACCTATCGCGGCCTCAAGCTGTGGGAAGCCGCAGTGAAGGAAGCGGGCAAGATCGACCGCGACTCGGTCGCCGCAGCGCTCGACCACGCCAAGATCGCCGAAGGTCCGGGCGGACCCGCCGAGATGGTCCCCGGCAAGCGGCACTGCAAGATGAAGATGTACACCGCCGTCGCCAAGAGCGGAAACTACGAGATCGTCGGGCGCAGCAACGGTCTCGTCGATCCCAAGGAATGCTGAATCTTCACTCTCCCCGCTGGGGAGAGTGAACCCGCCGTCATTAACGTGGCTGACTCTCACGATGTTTAACTCGGAATGCTGAAGCCGATGAGTGTGGTAAGAGAGGCCATCGTCGCCGACGCGGACGACGAAGCGGATGGTGCGATGGCTGAAGGCGCAGCGGCGGAACAGGCCAATGGCCGCGTCAAGGCAGGACGAAAAATCCTGCCCATCGTCGAGGGCATTGTGCTCGTTGCGGCGCTGTTCGCGCCGCTGGTGCTGCAGGACTATCTCACGGTATTCGCGACGCGCGTGGTCATCCTCGCGCTGTTCGCGCTGTCGTTCGACCTGGTCTGGGGCTATGCCGGCATCATGAGCTTCGGCCAGGCCCTGTTCTTCGGCTCGGCCGGCTACGGCGTCGCCCTGCTCGCGCGCGACCTCGGCATCACCAACATCTTCCTGGTGCTGCCGGCGGGCACGCTGATCGGCCTCACCTTCGCGCTGCTGCTCGGCGGCTTCCTGCTGCTGGGACGGCACCCCTCCAGCGTGATCTTCGTCTCGCTGGGCACGCTGACCGGCTCCTACGCCGCCGATCGTCTGGCGCGCGGCTGGTATTATCTCGGCGGCCAGAACGGCATCCCCTCGATCGCGCCGATGTCGCTTGGGTCTTACGACTTCACGGAAGGACCGGCCTTCTATTATCTCGTGCTCGGCATCCTCGTCGTGGTCTATCTGCTCTGCCGCTTCCTGGTGCGCTCGCAGTTCGGTCTGGCGCTCGCAGGCCTGCGCGAGAACGAGCAGCGCATCGCCTTCTTCGGCTACAAGGCGCAGCACCTGAAAGCGATCATCTTCACCATCGGCGGGGCCATCGCCGGTCTCGCCGGCAGCCTCTATGCCTTTCACGAAGGTTTCGTCTGGCCCAACATGGTCGGCGTCGTGGTTTCGACCCAGGTCGTGCTTTACGTCCTGTTCGGCGGCTCCGGCACGCTGATCGGCGCCGTCATCGGCACCGTGATCGTCGAGGGCGTCAGCTTCTGGCTCTCGGACAACTACCGCGACATCTGGCCGATCATCCTCGGCCTGCTGCTCCTGCTCGTGATCCTGTTCCGGCCGCTCGGCCTGATCAGTTTTGTCCTTGGCGAGCGCGAACGGGTCGGCAGCTTCGGCTCCCGGATCAAGGAGAAGCACAATGCTCCTTGAAGCCGCGGGTATCAAGAAAGTCTTCGGCAAGCTCACCGCGCTCGACGGCGCGGCCCTCACGGTCGGCGTGAACGAGTTTCACGGCCTGATCGGCCCGAACGGCTCGGGCAAGAGCACATTGATGAAGTGCATCGCCGGCGCCGAAGTGCCGACCCAAGGCAAGGTGTCCTTCGTCAACACCGATATCACCGCGTTCACGCCGACCGAGCGCGCCCGCGCCGGCATGAGCCTGAAATTCCAGATCACGTCCGTGCTGCCGTCGCTGACGCTCTACGACAACATCCTGCTCGCGCTGCAGGCGCAGTGCTCGCTGTTCGACCTCGTGTTCTCGCGCACGCGCGGCGCGCTGCACGATCAGGTCATGACCATGCTGAGGCAGTTCCGCCTCGCCGACCGCGCCTTCGATGCGGCCGCCGCGCTGTCGCACGGTCAGCAGCAATGGCTGGAGATCGCAATGGCGCTTGCCGGCAAGCCGAAGCTCCTGCTGCTCGACGAGCCCACTGGCGGCATGAGCCTGGAGGAGCGCCGCGTCACCGGCGAGCTGCTGCAGCCGATCAAAAAACATTGCTCGCTCGTCATCGTCGAGCACGACCTCGATTTCATCCGCGACATCTGCGACCGCCTCACCGTGCTCGACCAGGGCAGGGTGCTGGCAACAGGCACGGTGTCCGAGATCCAGGCCAACACATCCGTCCAGGAGATCTATCTGCGCCGTGCCTGAATTTTTGGACATCAAGCATCTCGACGCCGGCTACGGCCGCAGCCAGGTCCTGTTCGACGTCAACCTCGGCATTCCCTGGCGCGGCGGCGTCGCCGTTCTCGGCCGCAACGGCGCCGGCAAGACCACGCTGATGAAGACCATCGTCGGCGAGCTGCCGGCATGGAAGGGCGAGGTCGCCTTCGATGGCCGTGACATCAGTCGCCGCGCCACCCAGGAGCGCGTCCGCGCCGGCATCGGCTACGTCCCGCAGGAGCATTCGGTATTCGCGCGCCTGTCGGTGCGCGACAATCTCGCGGTCGGCTCGCTCGCCAGCAAGGACGCATCCGCAATCGACCGCGTGCTGGCCATCTTCCCGAAGCTCGGCCAGCGCCTCGACCAGCCCGCCGGCACGCTCTCCGGCGGCGAGCGCAAGATGCTCGCGATCGGCCGCGCCATGCTGGGCGATCCAAAACTGCTGCTGCTGGACGAGCCGACCGAAGGCGTCTGGATCGGCGTCATCGAGGAGATCACCGAGCGCCTGATCGAACTCGCCAAGACCATCGCCGTCATCATCGTCGAGCAGCACCTCGACCTCGCGCTCCGCGTCGCCGACTACGCCTATGTGCTCGACCGCGGCCGCGTCGCGCTGCAGGGCGAAGCGGGCGAGGTGCGGGGCAATCCGGAGCTGATGCGCTATCTGGCGCCATAGGGAGGCGCGTGAAGCGCTCTCACATCGACCTCGCCTGTCATGCTTCGCGAAAGCGGGGCATCCAGTACGCCGCGGCCTCTCGATCGATAACGACGGCCTCTGGAATACTGGATTCCCCGCTTTCGCGGGGAATGACAGCGGAGACTGGTGGTGGCGTCGAATCCCCGATTCAATTGTCAAACAACCGAACGTGACATCGCGATCCCGCAGCGCATTGCGCCCGGGTTTTGCTTAGCTTCTGGCGCCCCTTCGAGTCGGAAGGGCGCAGGGAAGGCCGGGTACCGGCTGGCACCCGCGAGCCCCTGTGCATGATGCGTAAGTAGACGCTCACAGGGGAGACACAGGTGCAGCCCGATAACCGGCCTTCCCTGCGCAGTGGTTTGACGGCTTATGTCGCGCTCTCCCCGGGGAGCGTTGCACTTTTGCCCCCGTCGCCTCGCCAGATCGCTGATGTAGGCAACCCGGTCGGGCACCCACACCACCGCGGAGACTTGACGCCAGCCTGCGGGCGCCAGGACCACACGATTTTGCCGTACGCTGGCCCTGCTTCGCCTTTCGGCCTCGCAAGGGCACGGCAGCGCCGTCGTACCACGCCCGCTGATCGCTCACGGGGACTACCCGCCCTGCGACCGCCTCTGGCGCCAACGCCGCCCGCGTCCACCGCAACCCACCCCACGAACCGTGACGATCGCGACCCGCCCCTTCCGGAGGGATGAGATGGGCGGGAGGATAGGGTGTTTCGGGGGTTCGGGTAAAGAGAATTTTTATTTATCCGAAGTGGCGTGCCTTACTTCACCGCAGAGAACCGGCTGTCGAACGAGTTCGACTGCACCACCGGCGCGGCGCCGGCCATCATCGGGGCATTGTCACCCGCGCCGTCCGAGACCGACGGCTTCAGCGCCGGGCGCGTTGCGGCAAGGCGGGCGTCTGGCTTCGGCGGCTCGGCAGGCTTGGCGGCCGCAACGGCCGGCTTCGGCGTATCCTTCGCCGCTTCCTTTACTGAATCCTTGGACTTGTCCTGCCCCGGCACGAAGCGAGTCACGGCGGCCTTGAGTCGCGAGGCGGCCGTCGCCGGCGTCGTGGACGTCTGAGCGGCCGGGGCCATGGAGGCGGTCGCCTGCGGCGCCGGCGTCGTGGTTGCGGTGGTATCGGCGGTACCGAGCCCCATCTTGCGGCCGAGATTGGAGAAGAAGCCGCCGGATTTCTCGCTCGGAGCTGCTGCGGCGACGCGGGTGCTTGAGGCAGGGGCGCTGGCGGCGACCACCGGCTCGTCCCGCGGCGCAGGTGCGCTTGCCACCGCATCGAAGTTCGGCTTGGGCGGATTGACGTGGCCGGGGATCGTGCCCGGCGCCTTCGCCATCGCCAGCATCTGCAGCGTGGTGCCTTCGGCGCCCTCGGACAAGCCGGTCGAGCCTTCCGGAATCTTGGCGGCGAACACCTTGTTCATGCCGCCATCGATGCCGGTGTTCATGCGCGCCACCGGCGTGCCCTTGGCGACCAGCCTTGCGTATTCGGTTTCGTCCTTGGCCTGCTTCTCGCGCACGGCGCTGGCGATCTCCTCGGGGATCACATAGGCCGGGCACTTGGCCGAGGCGTCGAACACCGGATCGCGCTTGGCATCCGCGGGCTTTGCGGCATCGAAGACGTACTTCTTCTCGCAAAAATCGACCTTCGGCTCCTGCCGCGTCACCTCGAAATGATCATAGCCTTCCTTGATCATCTTCCAGAAGGCCATGTTCGGATTGTTCCGGTGCTTGGCCATGTTCACCGGCGTCATCTTGAACGGATAGGCCTGCAACTGGAACGCCTTCTGGCCGCCGAAGAAGGACTCGCGGCCGAGCGAATAGATCTCCGCGATCTGCTCGTCCGTCATCGCGTAGCAACCGCGCGAAGAGCAGTCGCCGTGCACCATCAGCTGCGAGCCGGTGCGGCCCAGCGCCTTGTCGAAGGCGTTGGGATAGCCGGTGTTGAACGAGAGGTAATACGCCGATTGCGGATTCATCTGGCCCGGGTTGATCGAGTAGAATCCTTCCGGCGCCTGGCGGTCGCCCTCGCGCACCTTGGGGCCGAGATCGCCCGACCAGCGGCAGATCGGATAGGTCTTGAGCAGCGCGAACTGGCCGTTGCGGGTCTGCTTCCAGACCTCGAGCTCGGCCTCCTGCTTGAACAGGCGGACCAGGATCGGCGATTGCAGGTCCATGTCCTTCTCGGCCATCGCGGCGATCAGCTTCGGCGGCACCGGCTGATTGGCCTTGGCATTGGTTGCGAGCGAGACCTGATCGGTGTCGCAGCCGGACAGCAGAACGCCGGCCGTCATCAGCGCAACCGAAGCCAAGAGCGCGCGAGCAAGCGAACGAGAAATCAAGATGGACCCCACACCGTGCCGGGCATTGAAGCGCAAACCCCAATTCTTCCGAAGCGCAATCCGACCGGAAAACCGACCCGCCGAGACGGGCCCGGTCAGACCCCGCTCCAGCGCTTATGCCCTGAAGCCATTGATTAAAATTCTAACCTCTGGGTCATGTGGTCGCAACCCGAGCGGGGATCACGAGGGCGTTGGCCCAAAGGTGTGGTCAACAGAGACTTAAACTGGGCCGTAACTTGGACTTTGCAGCCAAACCGTCACTGAGATCGCCGATTTGGGCAAAAAAAGGGTTAATGCGGGGTTACCGGGGAGCTCTCCGAACAGTCTCGTAGGGTGGGCAAAGGCGCGAAGTGCCGTGCCCACGAGCCGTTGGTACGGTCGGGAATGGTGGGCACGCTTCGCTTTGCCCACCCTACCGTGACCGGAATCGAGGCGAATCAGCCCAGTTTGCGGCCGATATCGAGGAATTTCTGCCGCCGCTGCTTGCGGATGGCATCCCCATCAAAGTTCCGGAGCTCATCGAAGGCCTTGGCGATGGCTTCCCCGGTGGTGGCGATCATGGCGGCGGGGTCGCGGTGGGCGCCGCCGACCGGCTCCTTCAGGATGGCGTCGATCACCCCGAAGCGGAGCATGTCCTGGGCGGTGATCTTCATGTTGTTGGCGGCTTCCTGCGCCTTGGTGCCGTCGCGCCAGAGAATGGAGGACGCCGCCTCCGGCGAGATCACGCTGTAGATCGCGTGCTCCAGCATCAAGACCTTGTTGGCGGTGGTGATGGCGATGGCGCCGCCCGACATGCCCTCGCCGGTGATGATCGCGACATTCGGCACGGTCAGGGCAAGGCACGCATCGGTCGAGCGCGCGATCGCCTCGGCTTGTCCGCGCTCCTCGGCACCGATGCCGGGATAGGCCCCGGCGGAATCGGCGAGCGACAGCACCGGCAGGCCGAAGCGCTCGGCCATCTCCATCAGCCGCACGCATTTGCGATAGCCTTCCGGCCGCGCCATGCCGAAATTGTGCCGGATCCGGCTGTCGGTGGAATCGCCCTTTTCCTGGCCCATCACGCAGATCGGCTCGCCGCGGAAGCGGCCGAAGCCGGCGACCAGCGCCTCGTCCTCGCCGAACTTGCGGTCGCCGGCGAGCGGGGTGAACTCGGTGATCAGGCCCTTGATGAAGTCGTTGAAATGCGGCCGCTGCGGATGCCGCGCGACAAGCGTCTTCTGCCACGGCGTCAGGTTCGCATAGAGGTCGGCCAGCGCCTGCGCCGCCTTGTCCTCGATCCGTCCGACCTCGTCGCTGATGTCGGTGCCGGTGGCGGCAAGCGCGCGCAATTCGTCGACCTTGGAGTCGAGCTCGGCGACGGGCTTTTCGAAGTCGAGGTAGCTGCGCATCTGGTCTTGCATCAACTCAATATAAGGGGACGGGGCTCGAGAAGCGAAGCGAGTTGGAGCTGCGGAAAGAAGTGTAGCGTCTTCAAGGAGTTGGCTTGTGTGCTCGTGGCGGTCGGCCAAATCAGTCGAGGCCCCGGCTCTTTCCGCGGAGATCTGGCCGAAGTCAAGGCGGTTCGTTTACCTCTCCCGCTTGCTGGAGAGGTCGCGCCGAAGGCGCGGGTGAGGGCTATCTCCTCTTGGGGAGTGTCCCTTCGTGGAGACACCCTCTCCCCAACCCTCTCCCGCAAGCGGGAGAGGGAGCGCACCTCCCGAACCTACTTCTCCGCCAGCGGGTGCAGGTCGCGCACCAGGCTCTTCAGCCGCTCCTCGACCACATGGGTATAGATCTGGGTCGTCGAGATGTCGGTGTGGCCGAGCAGGGTCTGCACGATGCGCAGGTCCGCGCCGTTGTGCAGCAAATGGCTGGCAAAGGCGTGGCGCAGCACGTGCGGGGAGACCAGCCGGGCCTGCAGACCGGAGGCGACCGCAAGCTCCTTCAAGTCGCGGGCAAAATGCTGGCGCGTCAGATGTCCGCTCTCGCCGAACGAGGGGAACAGCCATTTCGAGGCTGCCACGCTGTTCTTCTTGTCGGCCTTTGCCGCTTCCGTCGCGGCGAGATAATCCGCCATCGCCTGCCGCGAGGCGTCGTTGAGCGGCACCAGTCGTTCCTTGTTGCCCTTGCCGCGCACCACGATCATGCGGGCGTCGCGCTTGGCCGCCGAGCGCGGCAGTGCCACCAGCTCGGAGACGCGCAGGCCCGTGGCGTAGAGTACCTCGAGCAGGCAGTAGAGCCGCAGCGCCCGCAGCCGCCTGGAGGGCGAGACATCTTCCGCCTCGCTCAATTCCTTGGCGCGGCGGAGCATGCGGTCGACGTCGGCGATCGACAGCACTTTGGGCAGGCCGCGGCCGCGCTTCGGACCTGACAGGATCGCGGCGGGATCGTCGGTGCGGATGCGCTCGTTCAGCAGGAAACGATAGAGGTGCCGCATCGCGGACAGCCGGCGGGCGACGCTGGTGGACTTGAAACCGCGGGTGTCGAGGTCGGCGAGATAGTCGCGCAGCGTCTGGGTCTGAGCATCGAAGAATGTATGGCCGACCCGGCCCAGAAATTCGGAGAAGTCGGTGAGGTCGCGGCGGTAGGCGTCGAGCGTGTTGGGGCCGGCGCCCTGTTCCGCTGCGAGCATGTCGAGGAACAGGCCGATGAGCTTGGCGTCTGAGGGCGGGTTGCGCATGCCCTGGAGGCTAGCTCCTATTTCTTGAGAAATTTGTCCGGCGGGATCGTCACCGTCATTTCCCGCGGCTTCGGATTGACGAAGTTCGCCAGCGCGAAGACCACGCCATAGACGATGCCGGCGATCACAGCAACGACCGTCAGGAAGCGGAACAGGCTCGGCATCGTTCGGGAGTCTCGGGTAGGGGCTCGGCAGCCAAATTAACCAATGAAATCATCCAACATGTTCGCCGTTTCGTGGCAAGAGTCCTCTGGCGAGGGCCCCCATGGGGTCGTATAGGTGGCCAAAGCGTGCCGCATCTGGCGGCAGTTTGAGCGAGATCCAGTCGAGCGAGACAATGTCCGACGCCGCGTTGCCGCTTCCAGCATCGCCCGAGGCCGACATCCTGTCGGCGCTCGGGGCGCGCTCGATCGTGCTCGTCGGCATGATGGGGGTGGGCAAGTCCACCATCGGCCGGCGCCTCGCGGCCCGACTCAAGCTGCCCTTCGTCGACGCCGACACCGAGATCGAGGCGGCGGCCGGCATGACCATACCAGAAATCTTCGAGCGTTACGGCGAAGCGCATTTCCGCGAGGGCGAGACACGGGTGATCGCGCGGCTGCTCGACGACGGACCCGTGGTGCTGGCAACCGGCGGCGGCGCCTATATGCGCGAGGAGACGCGGTCCCGCATCGCCGCCAAGGCGGTCTCGATCTGGCTCAGGGCGGACCACGACGTCATCATGCGCCGCGTCCGCCGCCGTGCCGACCGTCCGCTGCTCCAGACTGCCGATCCGGAAGGGACGGTGACGCGCCTGCTCACCGAGCGCGAGCCGGTCTATGGCAAAGCCGACCTCACCATCGCCTCGCGCGACGTGCCCCACGACAAAATCGTCGAGGAGTGCATCGAGACGCTGCGTGCTCATCTCTGCGGCGAGCAGTCCGCCCCACCACCTCAAGACGTCGCGAGTGCGTTAAGATGACGGTGCCGTTGCATTCCGATCCTGTCAACGTCGGCGTCGCGCTGGAGAATCGCGCTTATGACATCGTCATCGGCCGCGGCGTGCTGGCCTCGCTCGGCGAGCGCATCGCCGCTCTGCGTCCCGGCGTGCGCACGGCCATCGTGACCGATCGCACCGTCGCAAAACACTGGCTCGAGCCGACCGAAGCCTCGCTCGCCGCCGCCGGCATTCCGACCTCGCGCATCGTGGTCGAGGAAGGCGAGATCTCGAAAACCTATGCCGGCCTCGAAAAGGTCAGCGAGGCCCTGATCGCCGCAAAAATCGAGCGCAACGATCTCGTCATCGCGCTCGGCGGCGGCGTGGTCGGTGATCTCGCCGGCTTTGCCGCGGCGATCCTGCGCCGCGGCGTCGATTTCGTGCAGGTGCCGACCTCGCTTCTCGCTCAGGTCGACTCGTCCGTCGGCGGCAAGACCGGCATCAATTCGCCGCAGGGCAAGAACTTGCTCGGGGCCTTCCACCAGCCGGTGCTCGTCATCGCCGACACCGCCGTGCTCGACACGCTGTCGCCGCGTCAGTTCCGGGCCGGCTATGCCGAGGTCGCCAAATACGGCGTGCTGGGCGACGAAGCCTTCTTCTCCTGGCTGGAGAAGAACCATGCCGACATCGTCAAGGGCGGCTCGGCCCGCGAGCATGCGATCGCGACCTCCTGCCGCGCCAAGGCCGCAATCGTCTCGCGCGACGAGCGTGAAACCGGCGAACGCGCGCTGCTCAACCTCGGTCACACCTTCGGCCATGCGCTGGAGGCGGCGACCGGATTCTCGGACCGGCTGTTCCACGGCGAGGGCGTCGCCATCGGCATGACGCTGGCGGCGCAGTTCTCCGCGAAGCTCGGCATGATCGGCGCGGCCGATGCCGCACGTGTCGAGCGTCACCTCATCGAGGCCGGCCTGCCGACGCGCCTGCAGGACATCGCGGGCTTTGCGCAGGAAGGGCTTGCCGACGCCGACGCGCTGATGGCCCTGATGGCGCAGGACAAGAAGGTCAAGCGCGGCAAGCTCACCTTCATCCTGCTGGAGGCGGTGGGCCGCGCGGTGATCGCGAAGGATGTCGAGCCGGCGCCGGTGCGCGACTTCCTGAAAGAGAAGCTCGCGCAGTGATGGCGGGACCGTTCAGATCGGCCGCCCGCGAAACGGCGGGGAATGCCGGGGCGGTCGCGAGGCAAACATGAGTTCGATCTCGATCAATCTTCTGCTTGCGGCCCTCCTGCTCGCTGCCAACGCGTTCTACGTGGCGGCGGAATTTGCGCTCGTGAAGAGCCGCGGCTTCCGCGTCAAGGCCATGGTCGAGCAGAACCGCTTCGGCGCTCGCCTGCTGCAGACCATGATGGGGAATATCGAATCCTATCTCGCCTGCTGCCAGCTCGGCATCACCATGGCTTCCCTCGGTCTCGGCTGGATCGGTGAGCCGACCGTGTCGGCGCTGCTGAGCCCTGTTCTCAGCCCGCTCGGATTGTCGGAGGCCACGCTGCACTTCACCTCGTTCGTAGCGGGCTTCCTGGTCTTCTCGTCGCTGCACATCATCATCGGCGAGCAGGTGCCGAAGACGCTTGCGATCAGGGAGCCGATGCCGGTGTCGCAGTGGATCGCGTACCCGCTTCATGTCTCCTATCTGGTGTTCTATCCGCTGAGCTGGTGCCTCAACACGGCCTCGAGTGCGATCCTGCGCCTGATCGGGGTCCAGGAGTTTTCGCAGCACGAGATCCTGACCGATTCCGAGATCGAGGGCCTGGTCGAGGAATCCGCCGTGCACGGCAAGATCGAGAGCGGCGAGGCCGAGTACATTCACAACGTCTTCCGCCTCGGCGAGCTGACGGTGTCCGACGTCATGGTTCACCGCACCGCCATGGTGATGATCAATGCCGACCTGCCGCCGGAGGAGCTGGTGCGGGAGGTGCTGGCCACCGAATACACCCGCATCCCGCTGTGGCGCGACAAGTCGGAGAACATCATCGGCATTCTGCACGCCAAGGATCTGTTGCGGGCCATCCGCGCGTCGGAGGGCGAGACCTCGCGCATCGACGTCTCCACCATCATGCTGCCGCCCTGGTTCGTGCCGGAGATGCGGCCGATATCCCAGCAGCTCAAGGCGTTCCGCCGTCGCAAGACCCATTTCGCGCTCGTCGTCGACGAGTATGGCGAGGTTGAAGGCCTGGTGACGCTGGAAGACATTCTGGAGGAGATCGTCGGCGATATCTCCGACGAGCATGACGTGGTGGTGGCCGGCGTGCGCCGCCAGCCCGACGGCTCCGTTGTCGTCGACGGCTCGGTGCCGATCCGCGACCTCAACCGCGCCATGGACTGGCATCTGCCCGATGAAGAGGCAACCACGGTCGCCGGCCTGGTCATTCACGAGGCGCGCTCGATCCCCGACCGCGGCCAGAGCTTCACCTTCCACGGCTTCCGCTTCCGCGTGCTCCGCCGCGAGCGCAACCGCATCACCGCGCTCCGTATTTCACCGGTGCCGCGCGAGGCCGAGCTGGAGGAGGCCAAGCCGAGACGGGCCGGGACGTCGTTCTAACCTTCCCCCGGCGCCTGCGCATTGATCGCGAGCGCGTGCACGCTGCCGGCAAGTTCCGCGGCGAGCGCCGAATTTATCATGCGATGACGGTCGACCCGGCTCTTCCCTTTGAAGGCGGCAGACACGATATACACACGGAAGTGCGTCTCGCCGCCCGCCCGATGGCCGGCGTGGCCCTCATGCAAATGTGACTCGTCGACGACTTGCAGGCTTTCGGGCGTGAAAGCTTCCTGCAACTTGTTGCTGATAGTGTCTTTCATAGCCATGTGTGCCATTAAGGTGCGCGGTCGCACCCCGTCAATACCCGGACGTCCAGGCTCGTCGCGACCGGGTGCTCAGCGAAATGCAATGTCAAGACTTGAAGGTTTTTGCATTGCGTAGTCAAAGTCAGCCATGCCGATCGATTCATCAAAGTTCTTCGACTCCATCCGCGTGAAGCCGCGGGGCAAGCAGCCGGAAGTGAAGCCGCGCGACACCGCGGTCAATTGCGAGTGGGCGGGCTGCGCCAACAAGGGCTCGCACCGCGCGCCCAAGGGCCGTGAGAACCAGCGCGAGTATTGGCACTTCTGTCTCGACCACGTGCGCGAGTACAACCAGAACTACAATTTCTTCTCCGGCATGAATGCCGAAGCCGTTGCGCGCTACCAGAAGGATGCGCTGACCGGTCACCGCCCGACCTGGAAGATGGGCGCCAATGGCGGCAAGAAGGGCGCGGAAGAGATCGACATGGCGGCCGATCCTTTCAGCATGTTCTCCGAGATCAACGGCCGCGCCAGCTGGCGCAAGGGCCCCGAAGCGGAGCCCAAGGCCGAGACGCGCAAGGTGATGAACGCCGAGCGCAAGGCGCTCCAGGTCATGGGCCTCGGCCCCAGCGCGACGCTCGCCGACGTCAAGACCAAGTACAAGGCGCTGGTGAAGCAGCACCACCCCGACGCCAATGGCGGCGACCGCTCCACCGAAGATCGCCTGATCGAGATCATCAAGGCGTATAATTATCTGAAGACGGTGGTGCGCGAGGCGTAAGGGCCGCGGCATTCTCCGGTGTTGTCCCGGCTTTCGTGGCGACGACAGTGTC
This sequence comes from Bradyrhizobium sp. CCBAU 11357, assembly GCF_028128865.1. NCBI lineage: Bacteria > Pseudomonadati > Pseudomonadota > Alphaproteobacteria > Hyphomicrobiales > Nitrobacteraceae > Bradyrhizobium > Bradyrhizobium sp. CCBAU 11357. The sequence goes on from NZ_LBJW01000004.1 coordinate 150,291, forward strand.
GTAGGGTGGGCAAAGCGACTTGTCCGCCATAGCTCGAAGAGCGACGGCGGAAGCGTGCCCACGCGATTTTTGCGATCGAGAGAGATGGTGGGCACGGCGCAATTGCGCCTCTGCCCACCCTACGATTCCCGGACTCGCGGAGAGATCCGCGCTACCTCACCCTTCCGGCATCGCCCCGACATAGGACGAGCTCGGCCGGATCAACCGCCCGGTGCGCTGCTGCTCGCGCGCGTGTGCAGTCCAGCCTGCGCTGCGCGCGACCGCGAAGATCGGCGTGAACGCCTGCCGCGGGATCGTCAGCGCATCGAGCAGGATCGCGGTGAAGAATTCGACGTTCGTCTCCAGCGGCCGGTCCGGATTCTTCTTGCGCAGGGCGCTGCGGATATAGGCCTCGACCTCGCCGGCAAACGGCAAATCGGTGCCATTGGACGCCAGTGCCTCGACCGCGGTCTTGAGCACGTCGGCGCGCGGATCGCGCACGCGATAGACGCGGTGGCCAAAACCCATCATCCGCTCGCCGCGGGCCAGCGCCGCATCCACCCAGGGCTGGATGCGCTCGCGCGAGCCGATCGCGTCCAGCATTTCCAGCACCGGCTCCGGCGCGCCGCCATGCAGCGGACCGGTCAGCGCGCAATAGCCGGCGGTGACGGCGGCAAACAGATCGGCCTGCGTGGAGGCCACAACGCGCGCGGTGAAGGTCGAGGCGTTCATGCCGTGGTCGCTGGCGGTGACGAGATAGGCGTCCAATGCCGTGACCTCGCGCGAAGCAGGCGAACGCCCGTGCAGCATCCGCAGCGTGTCGGCGGCATGGCTCACGTTGGGATCGGGCGCGACCGGCTCGAGCCCCTTGGCACGCCGCACCAGCGCGCCCGCGATCACCGGAAATGCGCCGACGATCGTCGCCTCGTGCTCCAGCCCGGGCTCGGCGCGAAGCCCGGCGACGGCCGCACGGAACCCGTCGATGATGCCCATGCCGCGCGTCGCAGGCAGCAGGTCCGGCAGCCGCGCGAAGGCGCGCTCGCGCGCTGCACCCAAGCTCGCCCGCACATTGGCCTCAGTAAGGGTGGTCTTGCTGGCGCCGTTCCAGAGCCGGGCGGTGACGCCCTCGAAGCTCAAGATAGCGGCGAGCCGTCCAACATGCTCCCCGGCAATGATGAGCTCGCCGCGCTCGCCATCGACATGGCTCAGCACGGTCTCGGCCGCGGGAACGCCGTCCAGCCCGATCTGGCTTTTGGTGAGGTGGATGTTCATGGCCCAAATCTCCTGTTCACGGAGGATAAGGTCAGGCCTCTCGACACGTTGATCAATCTTGATTACATAAATCAATATGAAAAATTCCGATGGGCTGTACCTCTCCGCCCGGGAAGCCGCCGCCGAGCTCGCGATCTCCCCGGCCACCCTCTACGCCTATGTCAGCCGCGGCCTGATCCGCTCCGAGCCGACGCCGGATTCGCGCAAGAATCGTTATCGCGCCGAGGATGTCCGTGCCCTGAAGGAGCGTCGCGTGCCGTCGCCCGAGCCGCGCGGCCTGCGCAGCTTCGATGCCGACCTGCCGGTGATGGACACGGAGATCTCGACCATCACCGAGGAGGGCGCGATCTACCGCGGCGTCAATTGCGTCGATCTTTCAGAGAACGACACGCTGGAGCACACGGCGACGCTGCTGTGGGATGTCGCCGACGTCGATCCGTTCGATCCGGATAATCAGCCCGAGATGTCCGAGGAGATGCGCACGATCGCGGCGGCCGCGCGCCGGGCGGCGCCGATCGACCGCGCCATCGCCGTGCTGGCGCTGGCGGCCAGCGCCGATCCCCGTGCCTTCACCCGGGCGCCCGATGGCCGCGCCATGGTCGGCGCGCGGATCGTCCGCCTGCTGGTTGCGACCATGCTCAATGCGGAACCCTCGGCCGAGCCGCTGCATCAGCAGGTCGCGCGCGCCTGGGCGGCGGACAACAAGCACGCGCCCGATCTGATCCGCCGCGCGCTGGTGCTGCTCGCCGATCACGAGCTGAACGCCTCGACCTTCACCGCGCGCTGCGCCGCTTCCACCGGCCTCAACCTTTATGACGCCGTCATCGCCGGCCTCGCCGCGTTGAAGGGGCCGAAGCATGGCGGCGCCGGCGTCCTGGCCTCGCAGCTCGTCAGGACGCTGGTCGACCGCGATGTCGCGCCTGTTGTGCGCGAGCGCGTCGCGCTCGGCGAGCGCTTTGCCGGCTTCGGACACGGCGTCTACAAGCGCGGCGATCCCCGTGCGCAATCGCTGCTGAATGCGCTGTCGCGCGCCGGCGCACCGCGCAAATTCACCAAGGAAGTGCCGGAGCGGATCGCGGAAGCCACCGGTGAGTTCGTCAATATCGACTACGCGCTCGCCGTGCTGGTGCACGCATTGCGCCTGCCCGCCGGCAGCGAGCTCGCGCTGTTCGCGATGGCCCGCAGCGTCGGCTGGATCGCCCATGCCAGCGAGCAATTGCAGTTCGGCAAGCTGATCAGGCCGCGGGCAAGGTATGTGGGACCGGCGCCGGGGCGGCGAGCGGGGGCCGCGGAGTAGAATACTTTGCCGGTCCCGTTAGCTCAGGCTTCCGGCGAAGCGTTCGGCGAGCCTGTTTTTCTTGAATGCGTCGGCAACCCAGTCCACGAAGACTCTCGTCTTCGTGGGCACAAGCTTGCGCGATGCGTGGTAAATCGAGATTGCGCCTGCGTCACAGTACCAACGTGGCACCAGGCGGAGCAGCGACCCGTTTTCGAGCGCGGGAAGAATGTCGGCGGTGGCAAGCATGGCAACGCCCAGCCCCAACAGTGCCGCCTCGCGCATCGCAGCGGGATCGTTGACCACGATCGACTCAGATAGTGGGGCTTGAACTTCCCGCCCCGAAACATCGCGCATCGACCAGTGCCGGACGCGTCCCGTCTGCAGCGAGCGCATGACGATGCCATCCAGTGCGGCCAGTTCGTCCGGCCTGGTCGGTGATGTTCGCCCGGACATGTAGGCTGGAGACGCCACGGCGATGATGTGTGCTGGCGCGAGGGTGCGACCGACAAGACCGGGCAACAATTCGAATCCACCTCCGATCGCGGCGTCATAGCCTTCGCCGACCAGATCGACCTGACGGTTCTCGAAGTGCCACTCAGGCCGGACCTGCGGGTAACGGGCCAGGAAGCCGGGAAGCAGTGGCAGGATATGGGCTGTGCCGAATGTCGGCGGCAGGCTTATCTTGAGAACGCCCGCCGGCTCCTCGCGTCCGGTCGATGCTCCGGCGATCGCGGCCTGCAGTCCCTCAAGATGGCCGGCGATGGCTGTGCGAAACGTCTCGCCGGCCTCGGTGAGCGTCAGCTTCCGTGTCGAACGATGAAATAGTCGGACGCCGAGATTGCGCTCCAGTATGGCGACGTTGCGGCTGACGGCTGCCGGAGTCAGCAAAAGGCGCCGGCCAGCCTCCGAGAAGCTGCCGCACTCAGCGCTGCGAATGAATGATTCCAGGTTGGCCAGTGTTTCCATGGGCTCATTTGCAAGTGATCGTTGAAAATCTTACGAGCAATATCCTCCTAATCAAAGGGCAATGTTTGGGCCATCTGTAGGCCACCGATCAGCTCGCCTGATCCCAAACAGCTCGGAGCATTCCATGTCCACCATCGGCATCATCGGCGCAGGCAATATTGGCCGCGCAATCGCCCAGACACTGGCGCGCAATGGCATCGCCGCGACCCTGTCCAACAGCCGCGGCCCGGACAGTCTTAGGACGACCGTGGCCGAGATCGGTCCGCTCGTGATCGCCGGCACCCGCGAGGAAGCTGCGGCCAAGGATATCGTCTTCGTCGCGGTCAACTGGTCGAAGCTGCCTGATGCGCTTGCCGGCCTGCCGCCGTTCGGCGGGCGCATCGTCGTTGACGCCAACAATCCGATCGAGGCGCCGCTGTTCAAGCCGGCGGAGCTCGGTGGTCGCGCCTCGTCCGAAGTCTTCGCCGATCTGGTGCAAGGTGCGCGGGTGGTGAAGGCGTTCAATCATCTCTTGGCGCAGCTCCTCGCAACAGACCCGGCGAGCGAGGGCGGCAAGCGCGTGCTGTTCTACTCGGGCGACGACGCTGATGCGAAGGCAAGTGTCGGCGCGCTGATCGACCGGCTCGGATTCTTTGGCATCGATCTCGGTTCGCTCGCGGTCGGAGCCAGGCTGACCCAGTTTCCGGGCGGTCCGCTTCCGGCGCTGAACCTGGTCAAGTTCGGTTGATGGCTTCGAGGATGTTCTCCAACAAGATGAGAAAGGCTGCGAGATGACCACCAATGATATCGATTTCGACCTACTTCTACGGGCCAATTTGGAGCGCGTGTTCAACGAGCGGGACGAGGACAAGCGGCGGGCCGCCATTGCCGAGTTGTTCGTTGAAGAGCCCGTCATGTACGAGCCGACGAACATCGTTCGGGGACGCCTGGAGATATCGCGGGTCGCCGGAGAGCTTCTGAAGCAGTTCGGACCGACATTCAGCTTCGTACCCGATGGCGTTGCGGTCGGGCATCATGGCTTGGCGCGTCTGGCCTGGCATGCCGGACCCGAGCAAGGCCCTATTGCAGTGACCGGAGCCGACGTGGCCGAAGTCGAAGGTGGAAAAATCGCACGGCTCTGGGTGTTGCTCAATTCGCCGCAGTGAAAACAAGTCGTGCTGCCGA
>NZ_LBJW01000005.1:0-2217 GCF_028128865.1 Bradyrhizobium sp. CCBAU 11357
CTGGGCAAATCCAATGGCTTGAGCGAACTCAGAACTGGATAAAATCTGGGGGCAAGGTCACACCCAACCAGAGGGCCGGCGGTGGGGGGCGTTGCATTTTGACGAACGCCTGTGATTTAAACTCCCAAACTGGGGTGTCGGACCATTTGCCAGAACTCGCTGGTCATCAAGCGTATCTCGTGTCACAGTCAACTACCTGCTTAGGCAGTTGATCGAAGCGACAAACATAGGGCAAATCGATGCCAAGGAACGCGTTTCCGCGTCGCTAAACACCTTCACATCTGTAGTTTTCAAGCGCGGGATCGAGGCAGGTGGCTGGACGGACAAGCCGAGCGCTGGTGAATCCAGATGCATGCCATGGCTTGACGAGGGAACGCAATTTGCCGGCGAGAGCTGCCGTGTATTGACCCGTTACGACGTTCGACCGAAGCATTTCGTTCTCGGGTTGACTAGGCGAACGGAGCCTGATGCTCCTGCAATTCCATCGCGCTGCCGAAGACATGGAAATATGGAGTGCGAACAGCGACGGCTATTCGTTCGTGATCAGCTTCCAGAGCCCGACTGGTCGTGGCTTCCGCGGAAGGTCGGGCTACGTCGCGTCGTGGCGTCCGCTTGACCAGAGCCGTGGCTCGATCAGGATTCTCGGCTGGCCGCTCCAAAGCTTCGCTGAGGCCGAGAATGCGTGCAACAGTATGCTGAATTACCTTCGAGACGTGAACTGATCCGCACTCGCTGAGAATATGGAGCCTTGCCAAATGCCTCAGTCGCGAGCGCCGCCCAGGATACTCGATCGAATCTCACCGCTCACTCATTATGCAAAAGGCGTCGGAGCAATATGCTGATAGCCGATGCAGACGAAGTTGATCTTTAGGAATGGCAGTCGGGATGATGAGTTGTGTACAATGAGCAGCAGACAGCTTAAAGCTGAGTGCGACGCCGAGGAAGCCGAGGCGATTGCCGCGGCACTTGACCTCACGCTCGATGAATTGAATCAAATCGAGTATACGATAAACGAGATCGCCAACGATGATGGGCTGGTTTACGCATACGGCGTAGAAATCAAAGAAGGAGTCCCGCAGTACATCCTCGACAAGCTTGCGCCGCTGCCCAGGCGGGGCAACTTAGTGGTGATTCATGTGCGGGGATACGCCCACGACGCAGATCAAGAGGAAATTGAAATAGAGATGGCCAGGACGACCGTTTACAAAGTAAAGCTCTACAACATCGCTACAGATGAAGTGGTTATCTCCCGGCGCATGGCCACCTACGACGGGGCAGCCAAGATGGGAGGGTGGCCGGTTGAAGGCACGGGTCATGTAATTGAACTAGCTGACCTAGAACCCGGCGAGGAATGGACACCTCGCGATTTCGATCCGACCACGATATGACGGTGCTCACGACTGAGCATCTGCTCATTTGGCTAGCGAAACACATTGCCGCTGTTGCTAGCGCTGTCTTCGGATGCATGCTGGCGCTGGCCAGGCGGGCGCTTGATTACAGGCCTAGCAAAGCACCGATCCATTTGAACAGCACTGGCGCTTACGGCAAGGAATAACCATAGGCTATCGGAATATTTCCGCCGTCTGACGAAGGTACCAGGTAAACAGTTTTGCTTATGTTGATGTAAGGAAAGATCTCTACTCGCGTCGCGGCAATTAGAGAATGGTGATAAATCTCGCGTGAGGGCGAGATATGATAGAATTGCTTAAATACGGGCATTATGAGAATCGCGTTCTCCAGTAGACGCCCTTCACTGTTCCTTTGAGGTTGAAATCGGAATTCGTTAGACCAAACTCAGAGACAGTCCGGTATTCCTCTGTTCCTGGGCTTTGACTAACGTGCACCAGTGTCCCTCCCGCCTCAGTGATCCTGTAAAGTTGCGCACCCCACTTCTCGATGGGTTGGGTTCGAAATCTTAACTGCCCGGTTGCCGATGTTTGCCCTGGGGCATCACGGAACTTGAACGGTATTCCTAGCTCCTGCAGTTCGTTGTTGATCTTCGTGTAGTACTCCTTTTTTCGCTGCTTCCAATCAGATGTTAGACTGAGTTTTGTTATATCGTCGTCCGACATGCTTTGAATCGTCTTCTCTATTCCGTCGCCTTCAAAGAACACGTTTACGTTCAACAAGTCAGGAAAAGAGTGCGAGTAATCCCTGAATGCAGACGCGGCACCACACGCAACGACTACGCTGGCTCGACACCAGGAAGGGTACTGT
>NZ_LBJW01000006.1:0-5678 GCF_028128865.1 Bradyrhizobium sp. CCBAU 11357
GCCAGAGCTCACCCTGATACAAAAATCTCCTTGCGCCTCAAGCTCAAACGCGCCGGCTGGAACGACGCCTTCTTCTTCGAACTCCTAGGCCACATGCGATAGCCCTGCCCTGGAGGGGGAGGGTCGATCGCGCGCAGCGCGAGCGGGGTGGGGTGACGGTCTCTCCGCGTCGAACAGTGCCTGTGTGGAGAGATCACCCCACCCCGTCACGCAATCTCGCTTTGCTCGATCGCGTGCCGACCCTCGGGCGAGCTACGCTCGTCCCGGACCCCTCCAGGGTAGGGTAAGAAAGCGGCAGCACCTACCTCCCCAATTCCGTCGCCTGCGCCACGCGGTCGAACCGCTCCAAGGTCATGATCGCATCCGCAAACTTCTCCGCGCGGGCGTTCAGCACGGGGCGCGCCAGCGTCAGGAATTTCTGCTGCATCGCCTGCGTGTCCGGGAATGAGGTCGGCTCGCCCGACGGGTCGGCATAGAGCCGCTCGTGCACGCCGTCATCCGTCGTGATGCTCACGCGCGCGCCAAAGGGATGGGTGCGGCCGATCTCGAGCCGATCGTCCTGCACCACGTCGAACTTGTCGGCGAGCGCGTCGATCGCGGCGTCGCCCAGACGGTTGTAATCGTCCCAGCCGAACGAGCCCTGGTCGAGCGCGAGCGCGCCGGTGAAGAACATCGAGAACTGGCCGCCGACGATCGAGCGCGGATGGCGCTTGGTGGCGGCATCGCCCGTCAGCGTGATGCCGTTGCGGTGCAGGCCAATCTCGACGCGCTTGACCTGCTCCGGCGTCAGATTGTGCTCGCGCCGCATCGCGATCAGCGCATCGATCGCGGCATGGGTATAGCGGCAACTCGGATACGGCTTCACGCCGATCTTCATCGTCTCGTAGGTCTTGCCGAGCTCGGCGACCGCCTTGTCCGGATGCGCATCGTCGGTGTAGCCGGCGAGCAGGCCGTGCTTGCCCTCGACCGATTCGGTCGCGCCGACGAAATCGTTGCGCGCCAGCGTCGCGGCGATCACGCCATTCATCGCGGCGGCGCCGACCTGGTAGCGCTTGTTCCAGGCGCCGTTGACCAGGAATTGCAGCGAGCCTGCGGCCTGGCTGCCGGAGACGCCGAACGCGGCGATCAGCTGCTTCTCGGACAGGCCGAACAGCTTGCCGGCCGCCGCAGCCGCGCCATAGGTGCCGGCGGTCGCTGTGGGGTGGAAGCCGCGCGCGTAATGCGAGGTCGGGTCGAGTGCGTTGCCGAGCCGGCAGCACACCTCGTAACCGGCAACGATCGCGGTCAGCACGTCGCGGCCCGACGCGCCGACCATCTCGCCGACGGCGAAGGCGGCCGGCACCATCGGTGCGCTCGGATGCAGCGAGGAATCGGCGTGGGTGTCGTCGAAATCGAGGGAGTGGCCGAGCGCGCCGTTGAGCAGCGCCGCGACCGCCGGCGTCCAGGTCTTGGTATCGCCGAACACGGTGGACTCGCCCTTCGTGTCGAGCGCCAGCGCCTCCAGCATCTTCAGCATCGACGGGGTCGATTCCGCCTCGCGCCGCGCCCGGATTGCGCTGCCGAGAAAGTCCAGCGTTAGGACTTTGGCGCGCTCCAGCACCTCGGTGGGAATATCCTGGTACTTCAGATTCGAGACATAGGCGGCGAGCGTTGCGGTTTCGTGAGCCATCGTGTTTCCTCGTTTTGGCGCGCAAGTTAGGCGGGTCGATTTGGCCTTTCAAGCGGCCTTGCGGGGGCGGGGATCAGCCATGCTTTTGGCTTGGCGCAAAGGATCGGGATATTCCGTATGACGCGCGCAAGGCAGCTGTTCGACCGGGTTCGAGCGCGGCGGACGCAATTGGGGCTGGCGATCCGGGTCACGGTCGCCGCGACCGCGGCCTATGCGATCGCCACCGCGCTGCATCTGCTGTTGCCGCTCTGGGCGGTGCTGACATCACTGATCGTGACCCAGATGAGCGTCGGCCGCTCGCTGAAGGCGACGCGCGACTACATGCTCGGCACCATCGGCGGCGCGATCTATGGCGGCGCCATCGCGATCCTGATTCCCTATTCCAGCGAGGCGGGCCTGCTCGGCCTGCTGGTCCTCTCCGTCGCCCCGCTCGCCTTCATCGCCGCGATCAATCCGAGCCTCAGCGCCGCCACGGTCACCGCCGTGATCGTGCTCCTGGTTCCGACCCTGCATCATGCCGATCCCCTGACGTCGGCGATCGATCGGGTCAGCGAGGTCGGCGTCGGCGCCGTCACGGGATTGCTGGTCTCGTTCCTGGTGCTGCCCTCGCGCGCGGTACGGCAGATCCGCGCCAGCGCGGCGGTTCTGCTCGAGCTGATCGCTGATGCCTTCACCGAGCTGCTGGCAGGCCTCACGCGCGGCCGCGACAACGACGCGCTGCACCGGATCCAGGACGGCATCGGCTCCGCGATGGTCAATCTGAATGCGATCGGCTCCGAGGCCGAGCGCGAGCGCGCCGCGCGGCTGTCGAGCGGCCCCGATACCGGCCCGTTGCTGCGAACCATCCTGCGGCTGCGCCACGACGTCGTGATGATCGGCCGCGCTACGGTGGTGCCGCTGCCGGTCGAGGTGCAGATGCGGCTGGCAGCGCCGCTGACGGAAGTCTCGACCGTGATCGCGCGCTTCCTGCGCGCGGCCGCTAGCGCCTTGCGCGAAGGCGCCGGCGCGCCGCCGATCCATCCCGTCCACGTCGCGCTCCAGCACTACGCCGCGGCGGTGGCATCCGTCCGTCAGGACGGCCTGATCCGCGGCCACGCAAGCGACACCGCCGAGCGCTTCTTCGCGCTCGGCTTCTCGCTGGAGCAGATGCACCAGAATCTCTGCGATCTCGACCGCGTCGTCGGCGAATGGTCGGAATCAGCAAGCGACAAGTCGGTGCGGGTGGCGGAGTGAGTTGAACCGTCCTCGTAACCGCCCGTGACGACAGCAATGCATACGTCGCGCGATTCAGCCGTGATCGCTGTCTGCGTCTTCTCACGCTGCACGCGCCAGGTTCCATCGGGTCATGTTGCTGACGCAATCTCTGTCTTAACCGGTAAACACGACGTGAGGACCACGCCGGTTCACACAACGGTTCCATAGCCAGGGGTTGGCTCGAATCCGCAAAACGATTGGCGCAAGTTGATGAACGCTGCTGCGTTCGCTTGACCAGTTTTGCGGTTCTGGAACCGGACAATCTAAAAAATCACAGGACTCATGATGCTCTTCCGTTCGAGCGCCGCAATTTGCGGCGCCCTGGTTACGCTTGCCTTTTCCGTTTCAGTTGCTCGAAGTGAAACGCGTGGGGATCACTCAAGTGCCGTCGTCGATGCCGCTTCCGGTAATGCGATCGTTGGCGCGGCGTCCACCTACAATCCGTTCAAGCCCGGCAAGGAGGAAGGAGGCCCGAAGACAGCCTCCGGGGAGCGTTATGATCCCTCTGCCTGGACGGCTGCCATCAAGACGAGCTTGCGCCGGAAGTTTGGTGGGGTCGAATTTGGCGCGAGGCCGAAATATGCCCTCGTCGAGGCTGTCGGCAAGAAGGTCATCGTCAAGATCAATGACGTGGGACCGCTCAGACCTGGCCGCATCATCGACCTCAATGAGCGGGCGATGCGCCATTTCGATCCGAGCATGGACCGCGGTGTCATTCCTGACGTGAAGGTCAGTCCGCTCGCAGGAGACAATTGGACCCCGGGGCCGGTGGGTTGAACGCGGACGTGTTCATCAATGTCGGCCCGCACAGTTTCAGCGGGCCGGCGCCACGATTCGTCCCATCATGTTGCGGACCACGAGCTTGTGGAAGGGCATGATCAGCGCGAGATAGGTCCGGCCGAGCAGATTGTGCGTGCGCACCAGCGTGGTCGAGGTCACCTGCCGGCTCGCGGCATTGCCTGAAACGTCGACGACGATGCGGAAGTCGAGGTGCGAATCATCGAAGCCCGCCACCAGCCGCTCGGACGTTTCGTCGACCACCGGAAACAGGCCGATCATGCCGCCCGGCGCCGGCTCGCCTTCGCCTGATGTCTTCAGTCCGAACGGCGTCACCAGAATGTTGCGCAGGCGCAGCAGCGCGTCGATCCAGCCCGGCCCGTGCAGCACCATTCGGGTGCAGGCTTCGCGGGCATTCACCGCCGCAGCGCCGATGTCCACGCGAAACGCATCGATGAACTGCGCGCCGGCGAGCAGCGCATTGGCATCGACTTCAGGCGCGACTTCGCGGACCGGTGCTCTCATCCCGCCATCTTGCGCGTCAGCATCCGGAATCGCAAGATCAGGAGCCCGGCATAGACGAACGTGCCGATCGAGAATCCGATCCAGACGCCGACCGCGCCGAGCCCCGTGTGGAACGCCAGCATCCAGCCGACGGGAAAGGCGACGCCCCAATAGCCGATTGCAGCGAACAGCAGCGTCATTCGAGTGTCATTGATGCCGCGCAGCGCGCCGCCCATGATGGTCTGCAGGCCGTCGGCGATGAAGAAGCTCGCCCCGACCAGCAGCAGTGTTGCCGTCAGCTCGACCGTTGCCGCGCTTTCGCTGCCGCTGCCGAAAAACAGCCGTCCGAGCTCGTAGCGACCGATCACGATGGCGATCGTCAGCGCGAAGACCAGCGCGACGCCGAGCACGGCTGCGACGAGCCCTGCGCGCCTCACCGCCGCCGGATCCTTGCGGCCGAAGGCATGACCGACCCGCACCGTCGCCGCCATGCCGATGCCGAGCGGCACCATGAACAGCACGGCGGTGATCTGGAGCGCGATCTGATGCGCGGCAATCGCGGCGGTCGAGATCAGTCCCATCAGCAGCGCCGCTGAAGAGAACAGACCATATTCCAGCAGCAGGGAAAACGAGATCGGCGCGCCGATCGCGATCAGTTGGCGCATCAACGGCCAGTCGATCCGCCACAGGCGGGCGAGCGGATGATAGTCCGCAAACGGCTTGCGCAACCCGGCGATCGCGAGTGCGGCGAGGAAGGTGCCGAGATTGACCAGCGTGGTTGCAAGCCCCGCGCCGAACAGGCCGAGCTCCGGCAGGCCGAACAGGCCGTGGATCAGCGCGTAGACCAGCGCGGCGTTGACCGGGATCGCCGCCAGTGTGATCCACAGCGGCGCCTGCGGCCGGTTCACCGCGCTCATCATGCCGCGCAGCGCGATGAATCCGAGCGCCGGCGCGATGCCCCAGGCGAGGCCGTTCAAATAGTGCTGCGCCAGCGCGGCGGTTCGCGGCATTTGACCGAGCGCCAGCAAAATCTGCTCGCCATAGAGCGGCGAGGCCATCATCGGCAGCGAGATCAGCAGCGCGGCCCACAGACCGACGCGCAAGGAGCGGCGAATGCGCCTGGCGTCGCCGGCGCCGAATGCCTGCGCCGCCAGCGGCGACACCGCGGACGTCAATCCGAGCCCGAACGTGAAGCTGACGAAATAGACCGTATGGGCCAGCGCCGCCGCGGCCACCGCCTCCTCGCCGAGCCGGCCGATCATCGCGAGATCGGTGGTGATCATCGCGATCTGCCCGAGCTGGGTCAGCATCATCGGCACGGCGAGGCGCAGCGTCTCGACGAATTCTTCGGCAAGATGATTCGGCAGCACGCCGGCATGCGGCTGCGCATGATGTTGGACGGTGTCGAGCATGGCGGCTCAATAGCACAGCCGCGCGACGAAAACATGGCTCATGTCCCGGACGCGCGAAGCGC
>NZ_LBJW01000007.1:226-6483 GCF_028128865.1 Bradyrhizobium sp. CCBAU 11357
AGTACTTTGTATCCGAGGCGTCAGTCTATCGGCTGCTGAAGCCGCATGATCTCATCACCAGCCCGGCCTATGTGGTGATCAAGGCCGCGAACGAGTTCAAGGACAAGACGACGGCGGTCAACCAGCTCTGGCAGACCGACTTCACCTACCTCAAGATCACCGGATCGGGGTGGTACTATCTCTCGACCGTGCTTGACGACTTCTCGCGCTACATCGTGGCCTGGAGGCTTGGTCCCACCATGTGCGCTTCCGATGTCACAGCCACCCTCGACCAGGCACTCGCCGCCTCCGGACTTGACAACATCGCCGTCGCGACCGGCTGGTCGGCAACAGCGGCCGGTGCCGGAAGGGGCGCCCTGACCTCGGGAGCGATGATGTGCCCGTACGGACCCTTCACCTCACCACCGGATTTGACGTAGTCGTTGTAGCGCTTGCGGACTTCCATCTGACCAATTGAGGAAGAAATCGACGTCGTTTGCCGGAAGTCGGGAGTCGAGCGGCAATGCCGATTGCTGGCCGGGTGCCGCCGGCGCAACCAGGCGCGGCGTGACGATGATGACCAGATCGGTTTCCTCCTGCTGGTACGATTTGATGCTGAACGAGGTCCCGATCACGGGCACCGAGCCGATCCAGGGAAGTTGCGAAACGTCCCGGCGATTGCGAGTCTGCAGCAGGCCGGCGATGGCGAAACCCTGGCCGTCGCGCAGTTCGACCGTCGTGCGTGCATCGCGGCGGGTCAAGGGTGGAACGGTCGTCCCTGGATCGTCACTGCATTGGCGAAATCAAGTCACTGACCGATGGCTCGACCCGAAGGTTGATCACGCCGCGCGAGAGCACGGTGTGGACGAAGCCCAACTCGACACCGAACTTCTTGTAGTCGATTGTGATGGTTGGAAAGCCGTTCGTCGTTTGGGTCGGGATCGGGATTGGAAACTCGCCGCCGGCAAGGAAGCGGGCGGCATCGCCGGAAAGCGTGGTCAAGTTCGGTTCCGCCAACCTGCGAGCCAATCCTTTGGTTCCCAATGCAGAGATCAGCACGTCCACCGAGCCGCCGCCGGCGGTCCTAATAAGGCGACCTCACGTTGCGCAACATCGCTGGCGCGCTGGGGGTCTAGTGTTTCCGCGCGCGACGTTTTCTGCGACAAGGGCGAATGCCTGACGCGCGTCGGCAAATCCCGTTGTTGCGAGCGACATGCTGCATCTAACGAGACCGGGTTCGGAATTCCTGGTTTCGTCGATCGTCTCAAAGCTGGGTGTCGAATAGGATGACGCTGCGGTCCAATTGACGGGGTCGGCGCAAATCAGCTGTCAATCGGGCTATGCCGACCCGCGTCGAGCTTCTCGCGGATCATTTGATTAGATGCGCCGGCATTCCGGCAGTCTGCCTCGACAGGGCCGGGCACATTGCCGCGGACGACCGCTTCGGGCTGTTCCCGAATTGCCGTTTGCTGGCCCGCCCGGCAACCAGGCGACGGTCGCGGCGCTGCGGGTGTGCTCGGTCGTCCCTCGAACTGCCGCCATACTGAGAGCCGGGTTCAGGAAGAACTGCCTATTGCTGAGCGCCGCCTCACAGCGTCAGATGTTGGCTGTTCGCTTGAACCATTTCCTTGGTAGGCCAATGTAGTAGCCGCGCCTGCGAAGCTCTAGCTCGGATCTATTGAGCGTTTCGCAAATGGATTTCACAGGCGTGCCGGCATCAACAAGCTTGCGCAGCAGTTCGTCTTCTCGTTTGGTCCAGCGAGGAGAGCCGAGAGTCAATGTCAATCCAACCTCTTAGCCCACACTTCGTCACACTCGAATCTGTTCAAATGAGTTTCGCCATCCTAATTTCGCATTCCAGAACACGACCTAAAATCGCAGAAAAAGCTTGGGCCTCCGGCGCCTTGTCTGTCCCAGTCATCGCGCCGGCCTCAAGAAAGGAATGGCAGGCGAGGCGCTCCTTCGAAAGCTATACGTTGGCATAGACGAAGCTCCCGGATCCTCTGCCAACGAGATTTCGGAGCCACTAGGATTCGCCCAGACTTGTCGGACGACCTGTGAGATGGCCGTGCGGCCGAGGAGTTAACCCCGCTAGACCGGATACTTGGCCCGCGATGAGCGGCCCAGCCGCAACTATGTCGGCAGCTACATCAGGACGTCGAAGTGGGGAGCTATCGGCTATCGCCGCGATGGGCTAACGCTAGAATTAGTCCGCCGCGCGGCCAGAAGCGGCATGATCAACGACATCTTGCGTGCAGCGGCAACGCGCGATTGGTACTCTTCGATGTCCACTTCGCGCGTCACCTGCGAGAACGAATCTTCAAAGCTGGCGTGAAGTTCGCCTTCTTCGATCCACGACTTACCGCCGTCCGAACTGATGCGATGGCCGACGAACACCTCACGTCGGCGCGCCTTGCGGTAAACCATGCGTTCGATCGTCCAATTCGTCATGGTCCCTCACGGTAGCAGCATGACTTGATCCGAGCCGCGTTGCCGCGGCTTTTCCATTACGAATCCGCACATCACCCATGTTCGGCCTTGATACCTCGAAAATACACTCTGCCCTAGCGACCGCGCTTCAGGGCATCAACTCCTTCGGCTGGTAGGCATTGGGCTCGCCCTTGATGTTCCGAACTGGTCCAATTCATCCGAGCGACTTACACGCCAAGTAAGCGTCGGCTCATACAGCGTGACGGACGGTCGCCCAATCGTGTGGCGGATCGAACAATTTTAGCTCCTGTGGTTGTGCCTCCAAGCGGCGCCTCAGAAATCACCCATCAATGCGCCCTTTCCAACAACGCGCCGACCAGTCTTGATTGATCTCGCTGCCTGCCACGATCAGCATGAGCGGCTCCTTCACGCGGCGGGCAATGCGCCGCAGCGTAGCCGAGCCCAGATCGCTCATTGCCGCGGCGCCACCGGGATGCGAGTGCCGATCGCCGAGGTAATCAACGTCACCCGTGCTATCCTGAAAAGCCCGCCGTATCTCTGCGACCTGCCAAGCGTGATCAGGCACGAAACAGTGTCGCCCGTGAAGGGCGTGCGGGCCGGGACCGCGAAGGTCGACTACCACCCGGTCTTTCCCCACGCGCCCAGCCGAGAAGAACTCCGCCATTCTCAAGGGGGGACAAATTCGCAAGCAAATTTGCACATTGCCCGCATCACGTGCGAAGAAAGCAAGACGTTCATTCCCCGGCCCAACAGCGTCGATGTGGGGGCAATCAAACGCTCCCAGCGTGGCAGTACACGTGCTCTGTTTTGGCCTTGCAGTGTCAGGATAGACACTTGCCAGGTGCCGGGGTCCTACTTCCCTTCTGAGAGCAATCCGACCGCACTGCGGACGACTTCAAGCGAGACTTCTTGCAGATCAAAGCCTCCTCCGGTGAATGTAGGCGCATTGCACCCTAACGGCGTGACCATTCCGGTATTATCGAGACGCGGTTTGGATATATGTTTCTCGTCCTTCCGATGTTCATGGAGGCAAGCCAAGCAGCTTTTGGAATCGTAACAAAGCGCGCGACCACGCCGCCTGCGAGCCCCACGGTCGCGTAGCCCATCACATAAGGCACTTTCAGTTGGAAAGTGATTCCCCGAGCCAAGCCCCTGCCAGGGGAGGGGTGGAGACTCGACGGGAAGCACCTACAGCGGACATCGCCGGGTGAAGGGATAGTCCAGACCACGAACGCCGCAAGGGTAACAGGCGACGCGATCGGATCATGAAGCGTTTCAAATCGTCCCGTCAGGCTCAATTTTTCTGTCAGTTCATGATCAGGTCACGAACCTTTTCCACATCCTCTCTCTCGGAGCCGTCACTGCCGACTTCCGTCGTGTTTCGCGCGAGCGAGCCTTTGCGACTTGGCGCGAGATCTCCACGACAACGCTCGCCGAACCTTGACCTCGGGGCTGCTCCAATTCGTTAACTTGACGGCGCCGCCTTGACGAATCTCCGCGAGTGGCGCCTATATGTAGCCCGTCACGGTCTTCCATTCCCGCATCTCGTAGGATGGAAGCTAAGAGGGAACCCGGTGCGCCGGCAACGGCTATTCCGAGGCTGCCCCCGCAACTGTAAGCGGCGAGCGGTTGTCATCATGGTCACTGGCGCGACAGCGCTGGGAAGGCCGACAGCCCCAGCGACCCGCGAGCCAGGAGACCTGCCGCGACTGAACGAAAGTCCTCGGGCGGGGTGCCCCGGTGGGTCGCTTGCAGCTGGTGATATTTGTCCGATCTCCTCGCAAGTCGTCCGCACGGCCCCCAGCCTCAAACATCGCGGGGTTGCCGATGTCGCCGTCTTACGATTTCGATCAGCATGGTCATCTCGTCGCGTCACCGAGTGTGCGGCCGCGCCTAGCGCAGGCGAAGCCTGCCGCGCCTGAGCCGTGTCTGGTGCCCCTTTCGCCATCGCCGGCTCCGCTGCCGTGGCCCCTCGCGCCATCGCCAAAGCCGGCCGACCTCACGCTCGATCCGTCTCGCGACGACTTGTTGACATCATTCGGCAAGCTGACGCTGACCAACCGTTATCTGCTCGCCGGCGAAACTTACCAGGACATGTTCGTGCGGGTGTCTTGCGCTTTCGCGGACGATGTAGCGCATGCCCAACGTCTCTATGATGCGATGTCTCGGCTGTGGTTCATGCCGGCCACACCGGTGCTCTCCAACGGCGGGACCACGCGCGGCCTGCCGATCTCCTGCTTCCTTAACTCAGTGTCGGACTCGCTCGAAGGCATCGTCGGCACCTGGAACGAGAACGTCTGGCTTGCTTCCAATGGCGGCGGCATCGGCACCTACTGGGGTAATGTTCGCTCAATCGGCGAGAAGGCGAGGGGCGGCGTCACCTCGGGCATCATCCCGTTCATCCACGTCACGGACGGCCTCACGCTGGCGATCAGCCAGGGCTCCTTGCGGCGCGGCTCGGCGGCGGTCTATCTCGATATCCACCATCCCGAGATCGAGGAGTTCCTCGAGATCCGCAAGGCGTCTGGTGACTTCAGCCGCAAGAGCCTCAACCTACATCACGGCATCAACGTCACCGACGCGTTCATGTGTGCCGTGGGCGCCGGCACCGCATTCGCTCTGCGCAGCCCGAAGACTAACGAGGTCGTCCGCGAGATCGATGCCCGCCAGCTGAGGCAACGCATCCTTGAGAATCGGCTGCAGACCGGCGAGCCTTATCTCTTGTTCATCGACACCGTGAGCCGTGCGCTCCCCAAGCACCAGCGCGAGCTCGGCCTCAAGGTCTCGACCTCCAACCTGTGCAGCGAGATTACCCTGTCGACCGGCATCGATCATCGCGGCGAGGAGCGCACCGCGGTGTGCTGCCTGTCGTCGCTCAACCTCGAGACCTGGGACCAGTGGAATGAGGAGCCCACCTTCATCGAGGACGTCATGCGCTTCCTAGACAACGTGCTCACGCACTTCATCACGGTGGCGCCGGACGGCATGAAGCGTGCCCGCTACGCTGCCCTGCGTGAGCGCTCCGTCGGCCTCGGCGTCATGGGCTTCCACTCTTTCCTGCAGGCCAAGGGCATTCCAATGGAAAGTGTCATGGCCAAGTCGTTCAATCTGAACATGTTCCGGAAAATCCGCCGCGAGGCCGACGCGGCATCCGTGACGCTCGCGCGCGAGCGTGGCCCGTGCCCGGATGCCCTGGAACGCGGCGTGATGGCGCGCTTCAGCCACAAGATCGCAATCGCGCCGACCGCCTCGATCAGCATCATCTGCGGCGGCACCAGCGCCTGCGTCGAGCCAATCCCGGCCAACATCTACACCCATAAGACATTGTCCGGCGCCATCTCGGTGCGTAATCCGCATCTCGCCAAAGTGCTTGCGGCGAAGGGCGCCGACACTTCGGCGATGTGGCAGTCGATTATAGCACACGAAGGGTCGGTGGCCCGTCTCGACATCTTGTCGGAGCACGAGAAAGCGATCTTTCGCACCGCTTTCGAGATCGACCAGCGCTGGATCGTCGAGCTTGCCGCCGACCGCGCCCCGTTCATCTGCCAAAGCCAGTCGATCAACCTTTATCTCCCAGCCGATGTCGATAAATGGGACCTTCACATGCTGCACTGGACGGCATGGCAGCGCGGATTGAAAAGCCTCTACTACTGCCGCTCAAAGTCTATCTCGCGCGCGGCGTTCGCCGGCAAGATCGGCGACAGCGACAAGGTGGCGGCGCCGCAGCCGCAGCGTACTAATTATGAGGAGTGCCTTGCATGTCAGTGATCGATCTTTCGGCCGTCGATCCGCGTACGCTGATCGGCAAGGGACGAGTGGGGCTGCTC
>NZ_LBJW01000007.1:7243-21220 GCF_028128865.1 Bradyrhizobium sp. CCBAU 11357
GCGCTGTCCGTGACGACATCGTCGACGTCGCCAAGACCATGGTGAAGCTGGAGGAGAACTTCGTCGACCTCGCCTTCGGCCTCGGCAAGATCGAGGGCATGCGAGCTGAGCAGATCCACGCCTACGTCCGCTATGTCGCCGACTGGCGACTGACCCAGCTGCGGATTGCCCCGGTCTTCGGCTTCTTCGAGGCGAAGGAGGGCGGGTTCACCCAGGTCAAGGCGCATCCATTGCCGTGGCTTGTCGAGATTCTCAATGGTGTCGAGCACGCCAATTTCTTCGAGCAGCGCGCCACGGAGTACTCCAAGGCGGCGAGCCGCGGCAGCTGGGACGGCGAAAACGGGGTGTGGGCGGCTTTCGGCCGTATCTAGCCCATCTTTATTGATGAAGGGCCTGTGGGTGGCTGGCGAGGCGAGTGTGGTTTAACCCGCTGATGGGACGTGAGATTCGGTTGCTGAGACCAATTCTGCGCTGACATCATCGAGGCAACCACACCGGCCATGGTCGACGATACGATTCTGCCCTTCCTGTTTCCAGCGGTTAGGCGCAAGACGATCACAGCCGCCTTAGATGGTGGGCGGCTGTTTTCAGCGGCTATGATGTGGAGGGCTCCACGACCCGAACCTGCTCGAATGCGACAGGGGACCAGAGGACTTCTCTTTCCGTGGATTCATAGCACCCGAAGGATCATTGAAATCCCTTGGCTGCCTTCAAAAGCGCCCGAGCCTATCCGGCGGCGTCCCGACCATCGACCGCGCCTCCGGCCGGTCGAACATAAGGCGATCAGGCCAGCCTAGCTGTCCTCTCACCGATGACATTTCTAGTGAGCGGAACCTGCGACTTGTCTATCAGGCGCCGACACCGCGAATTTGGTGAGACCCTGTGCGGGACTGCCGAACTCGCCGTCGATCGTCGCGGACACTCCGCGGTGAGCTGCGTCATCCAACTACAACAGCGATTGTGAGAAACTTCACGAAACAACCTCGGCCTGAGGCTTAGGTTAGGGTGCATCGAGTAGTGCTACGGATGTGCTGGCCCCTATTTGGTCACCACTTTGCATGTCCCGCAGCGATAAGCGATCGAGGCATCTTCGGGTTTCGCTTCCCTCGGAGTTTCAGAAGCGGGAGAAGCACATCGTGGGACGTCTTCCAGAACGTCGGATTGATCTAAAAGCGCGGCTCGAGAGTGGCGGGCCGCGCAAACGTCTTGCCATCGACGGGGGCGGAATCCGAGGGGGCTCTCGTTGAAAATTCTAGAGGAAATCGAGCGGTTGCTAACCAAGGCAAGCAACCGCGCCGACTATCGTCTGGCGGACTATTTCGACTATGTCGCCGGAACCAGCATCGGCGGCCGCGCCGGAGGGCGCCTGACACTTGTACGGGACGCCGATCGTCAGACCGCCATCGACGACGATTTCGGAGCCCGTAAGATAAGAGGACGCGTCACTGAGCAGGAACAACACTACCTGCGACACTTCCGGCGGCTCGGCTGCCCGCCCAAGCGGAATGGGAAAACTGGAAGAATCGAAAGTCCTTTGTCATCCAAAACGCGCCGATTATCACCGCGCCGTAGAAGGCACCAAAAATAACTTTCGGAACGGTCCTGGACTGCACCCCTGAAGTGAGACACGATAATTACAGTGACAGTGGGTTGCCACGATGCGTTACCGCACTTTGCTTTGCCCGAACGCGGCTTCGAACTCAATAGGCAACTGGTATCCGAGCGCCGAGTGCAGACGCTCCTTGTCGTAGACCTCCGCGATGAAGCTGTTGATGTGGCGGCGCGCGTCGCCCAGGTCGGTAAAGGCGCGGCCGTTGACCTGCTCGGCCTTGAGCGTCTTCATGAAGCTTTCGGCCTTGGCGTTATCGAAGGGATTGCCCGGCCTGCTCATGCTGATGGTGATGTCGCGGTCGGCCAGTCGCTGGCGATAGGCGATGGAGGCGTATTGCACGCCTCGGTCGGAGTGATGGATCAGACTGCCGGGTGCTGGTTTTCGGGCGGCAATGGCCTTCTCCAGTGCCGCGATCGCGAGTGAGGCATCGAGCGTGTCTTCAAACGCCCAGCCGACAGCCTTGCGCGAGAAGGCATCCAGAATGACGGCGAGATAGGCAAAGGTCTTGGCGAGATGGACGTAGGTGATGTCGGCGACCCAGATCTGATCGGGTGCGGATGGCACCAGGCCGCGGACCAGATTGGGGACGACGAGAAAGCCCGATGGCCGCTCCGCAGGCGGCTTCAGGAACGGCGTCCTGCGCTGCGCGAGCAGATTATCTTGGCGCATAAGCCGCTGAACTTTCTTGGCATTCACCAGCATACCTTGGCGCCGGAGGGCAGCGGTCACCCGTCGATAGCCGTAGAAGACGTGCTTGAGACAGATGCGCTGGATCACGTCGCGCAGCTCGCACTCGGCTGTCTCGCTGCTACGTTTGACGAGATGGCGGTAATACGTCGCGCGCGGCAGGCCCGCAAGGCGGCATAGTCGCTGCACGTCGACGTTTGGGTCTGTTACCTGCGAAGCCCTCGTTTGGATGACTTCGATTGATGCGGATGCGGGTTTGCCTTGCGCTGCCGGCCGCTCCAATGCGCGCAAGGCTTGCCGAAAAAAATCGAGGTCCATTCTGCTGGCGGCCCACCAGCCTTTCGAGCTCGGCGATGCGGGCTTTGGCGAGTACGAGGGCGGAGCGCTTGTCATTGTACGTCGCTGGCGGCTTCAGCTTACGGGGACCTGGCTTGGGTCTGCGCTTGCGGTTCAACCCATCTGGCCCATCGGCCTTCCACGCCTTGATCCAGTCGTGGAGAATCTTGTCGGAGATTCCAAGCTCGCGGGCTACGGGCAGAACGCCGTCGCCTCTCTCAACTCGCTTGATTGCTTCTATTTTGTAGGCCGTCGGAAACCGACGGTTCTTTCCTTGTACTGCCACAGGTCATCCTTGAAATGCCTGTCACTGTAATTATCGTGTCTCACTTCAGGGGTGCAGTCCAGTCCCCCAATTTGGGAAAAAACGTATTTGCTTTTGTGTCCCTCGCGGATGCCGCCGGACGCCAACCGACGCAGCCACGTAATTTTTCCCGCACCTTTTCCGAGCCGAGCACCAAATAGATGAGCAGCGGCATTTAGCGACCCGCCCCAAAACTCGCACTAGCAATCAGTAACTTCACATTCGGAGGTTGACGTGATGCAGGTTCAGGCATCGACCACAAAGAGCAAGCCGCAGCAGCAATCTCCGAGGCCAAAGCCTCAATGGGACGTCAGGTTTGAGCCGCATCCCGTTTTGGGAGCACCGTTCATGGTGCCAGTCGCTTTCTAAAAGGGGAAACAAAATTTTCAACATGAAGCCCGCCCCTCCGGGGGTGGGCCGCACAGTGGCGGATTTCGATCTGCAGCCGACCGATGACGTTCGGCTGTTCGGCTTCAAGTTGGTGACCGGAAGCGGCGGATAATATGTCGTCCACGCAGCCAACATTCACGGCATCAAGGCCGCAAGCTTTACCCGAGAACTTCAGCAGAAAATCGTCCGCGCCGCAGCGCAGGCCTGGAGCAAAATTGATAATGACGAACGCAACGCAGCCTAAGGCAGCCAACGACAATCGACGCACTGAGTACAACGCGGAAGACCTCCTACAAACCGAATTCCCTCCACTCAAGTGGGCAGTCAAGCGCTACATCCCCGAGGGGCTTATCGTTTTGGCGGGGCGCCCGAAGCTGGGCAAGACGTGGCTCGCGTACAGCACGGCCATCGCAATCGCAACGGGCGGGAAGGTTCTCGGCGTCGACTGCGAGCAAGGCGACGTGCTTCAATATTCGCTTGAAGAC
Organism: Bradyrhizobium sp. CCBAU 11357; assembly: GCF_028128865.1. Taxonomy (NCBI): domain Bacteria; kingdom Pseudomonadati; phylum Pseudomonadota; class Alphaproteobacteria; order Hyphomicrobiales; family Nitrobacteraceae; genus Bradyrhizobium; species Bradyrhizobium sp. CCBAU 11357. Next base: position 11,058 of record NZ_LBJW01000007.1, read on the forward strand.
AACTTCCGCAGAGCCAAGTCTCGAATTATCACGCTGCTTCCGCCCAAGCTCGGCGTGCCGCGTCCGAGTCTTGACCGGCTGACGATTCGCACAGCCGCGCCCTCAATGGACCGTGGGTTTATGAAGGAGGTTACGGAGTGGCACAGCCGCGCGGAAAATCCGAGCCTCCTGATTATCGACACGCACGCCAAAATCAAAGAGCAGCGCAAGGGCAACCAAGATCAATATTTGTCGGACGACTCGGCGATAGTGCCGCTTCAAGAGTTTTCTGGCGAGCACGGTCTGACGACTATCCTCGTCACGCACCTCAGAAAAATGGAGGGTTCGTCTGGCGATCCTATCGAGCAGGTGTCTGGCACCACTGGAATTACAGGTGCGGCGGACATGATCGTCGTGCTCGACCGCGACGAGAAGGGAGCGAAGCTATATGGTCGCGGGCGCGACGCGGAGGAGTAGTACGAGGTCGCCATGGAGCTCGACGGTGGTCTTTGGACCGTGCTTGGCGACGCCGACGAGGTGAAACAATCAGAGCAGCGTATTGTTCGTTTCACTGCCGGCGTCATCCTCATCGGCGGCCTGCTCGACTTCATTGAAGAGACGATCGACGTGGCTTTTCGCTGCGTGGCGCAAAACGATGCAGGCGTGCCAGCGCCAGTTCTTCCTCGAGTTTGACGCCGCGGTCGGCGAGTTGATGGTTCTCCGCCTGCAGCGTAGCAATGCGCGCCAACAGCACCTCAACACTCGGATGGCCAGTTCGATTCATTGGAATCTTGAATCTGAACCGTACCGACGCGTCAACCGCTCAACTCGAGAGCTCAGCCGGCAGCCTGATATTGCCGTACCGGATGGCGGACCATCGCATCGATATCGATGCCGTCAAGCGATCCAGTGCAATTGCTCAGTCGTCAGCGTGACGACCGCCTCCTGGCGGCGCGGCCACCGGAACTTGTCCTCGGTCAGCCGCTTCAGGACCAGCATTGAGGCCGTCTTCGCTTGGCTGCAAGATTGGCCGGAGCAGATTGAGCGGACAGTAATTGTCAACACGAAGCTATTGCCCGAGCAGTCGTGTGCTTGACGCTCGCAGCCATCATAGGCTCGTCCGTATTGTTCTCGACGGCAAGCGGCTCACACGGGCCGCTTTTCGTTTTATGGATGGCCGCGCAGTCTCGTCAGCTTTTGGTCAGCCAGCGCGGATACGGAGCCCCGGAGTTAGCGGGACGTGGCAGGGACAGCGCGATGGCACCAGAACGGTCAGCGCCGAGTCACGTGCCGCTAGCTTCTATGGTAGTGCGGGCGGGGCAGGGACAGCGTCCTGTCATGCCCGAAGCCAACAGGCGCCGAGTCTCGCCCGCACTGCCTGCGATCCCTCACGGACACTCAGGGAGCGAGAGGAGATTGTCCGGTTGAATTCCGTCCACTGTTGTCTTGATGTACTTGTGTCGGCCGTCAGTCGCGACGATGACCTCGACAGTGATGCCTGATTCTTCGACGTAGTACTCCCACTCGCGGCTTTCGATATCTCGGATAGTCTTCGCGACGGATAGCCTCCATCGCGTTCCGTCTGAATTCAGCCCGCCGACAAATTTGATTCTCTCATGTGCGTTTCGCCTGTCAGACTTGTTTATGCAACGAATGCGCACGCGTTTTGCCATGCGGGGTGTCTCCCGTCTCTGCAAGTTGTCGGACCAGCTTAGAGATTGCCTGACGACGTGGGGCCGACCGGTTCTGGTAGTTGTGCTAGGGCTTTTCCTGATGAATGTATCGTACCGTCGGCTTCTTCCGCTGCTGTGAGGCTGGCTGTGTCGAAGTTCGCGGTGCGTTGCAGGGACAGCGCTCTGCCTCCAACGCTCGGGCGCCGAGTCACGTTGCCGCTAACTTCGACTACGGATGATCCAAGCAGGCGGTGATAACCAAGGGCGAGGACCCTCGGCAGCGTAAGTCAACGCACCCGCTGCCACTGGCTGATTGTCCGGTATGCCCAGGTTTGATGGGTCTCCGGCCGAAGGCCAAGAGCATGTCCCGTTCGCCAAGTCTTCGGCCGCGGAGGCTGGCGAAGCATACCGCCCCAATGTCTCATCATCAAGCGTGACCGTAAAATCCTCCCCAGTGGGAACGATCTGAGCCACCCCAGCGTGAGTCTTGTAGAACCATTTCACCATCTGCGACCCTTCCATGAACGTGCTGTGGTTTCACGTCCGAATGTACCTCGACGGCGCTGAGCACGCTCGCACCACCTTACATTCTCGTCCCCACCAATTCTGGTAAGCGCCCCGGTTACTTGTCCGCGCCATTATCTGGTGGCGCTAGGGAGAACGTGACCCTCTCAGGAGCAAGGTGGCCGGCCTTGCCGTTCCAAGGGGGAGGGCTGGCCACCGATGTTAGCGGTGCGTGGCAGGGACAGCACGGGGCCGACGGATGCATACATTCGAGCAGCACATCACCCCACTGCGGTCGCAAGCGCTTGCGGTGCTTGCAGCCAGTCAGGCCCGTGCGGCCGATCAGTCTCTGAGCCAAGCAGATCGCCAAGTCGCGACGTTTAATGCCAGGAGGCTCAGGCAATGGTAGACATACTCGATTGCGTGAAGCCCAATCTCGCGCCGAAGGAGGCACGGAAGATCGCTGCACGCATACGCGATCTTCTAGGGGTAGCGCGTGAGCACCAACCGGTTCGGGTGGGACCCCTGTGAGACTTTCGCCAGCGTCGCGCCCGCGCTGCTTGCCGGTGCTGGTGCAACATGCGGGCGCCGAGCCACCGCCGCGAGTCGGAGAGTGACCAGCTATCCTCTGTAGCCAATTAGATGAGCGACCTCCACTAGAAGGTGGCCGACCATCATGCAGGCGCTTTCGGCCTTATAGACGTCGGCAGTTGTGGCGCGCTCAGGGTATCGGAACCAATAAGCCGGCGCCGGGACACAAAATGTTCCCGTATCTCTTGCGCCGTATGGTGATCGACCGGCCAAATCAAGTGTGGGCGGCCGATATCAGCTATGTGCCGATCGGCCAGGCTTTTATATCTGGTGGCGATCATCCATTGGGCGAGCCGTGCGGTGCTGGCTTGGCGCCTGTCGAACACGATGGACACATCGTTCTGTGTGTCTGCGCTCGAAGAGGCCTTTGCGCGCTTCGGCCGGCCTGAGATATTCAATACCGACCAGGGCAGCCAGTTCACCAGCGCCGCCTTCACCGGCACGCTGGCCGCCACCGGCGTCAGGATCTGCCGCTAGATGGACAACGTGTTCATCGAGCGGCTGTGGCGCTCGCTCAAATACGAGGACATCTATCTCAAGGGTTATTCGGATGGCCACGAGGCCAAAGCCGGAATCGCCCGATGGATCGAGTTTTACGATTTCCAGCGCCCCCATCAGGCGCTGGAAAACCGCACGCCGATGGCGGTCTGGCGCGAACGGATGCAGGCCGCGAAGGCTGTGGACATGGTGGACAACGCTGACGCGTTGACCACATGCCCACAGCAACAGCAGCAGACAGAGTCTCTGGCAGCGTGATAGAAAGGATCAGGAGCGGTCAGTTTCCAACTAACAAACCGGTTCAAGCGGTCCCGCTCCGCGGGTCCATTTCAGAGCATCTGCCGACGGCCATGCGGCTCGCTTGTGAATACAAGAACCTGGAGATCCTTTTCGGGGACCTCGCCGCAATAGGCCCTCACAAGCCATTCGACGTGTTCGAGGCCGAACACAAGGAAGCCCGGGGCTCGATTAGAGGATGCCAACAAGGAGGCGTATACTCCGCCGGAGTGGTGCTTCAAGCGCGCCAGGGCGAAATCCGAGCCGGGCACTACACGTTCGGGGACGATCTGCCGAGATAAGGAAAGGCGTCCTCACGGTCCGGGCCGCGAGATCGATTGATATCACCAGCGACAAGCTGACTGACAACAATCCGCCACAAACCGATCAACGATTCTAAGTTCCGTAAAGCTCCACGGACCGATTCGATGACCGGGTAACGAACTCCCGGCCTGATCCGCGGTAGATCCTTGGTGTCGATCGAAAGGAGAGCGTGTCTCCTGGAGGATCGCCAGCCTGCACGAGTGACGATTCGGTCGTCGTGCCAACGGCATACGTTATCTCTTCGATGGTGACGTAGTCGTGCAGCATCTACTTGTGGAAACGGATGGTCGGTGCTTCTTCGTAGACTGGATGGGTAATACACGGACAGAATTGGCCGAGCGCCTGCTGCTTGCTGAGAAGACAATCTTTACTCAGCTTGGTCGCCGGCGAGGCCTGAGGCGACTGCGGCGGCGCCAAGTGTCCTATGCTGCTCGGTCGAGGCGTCATCGATCACATAGGACGAGCGGGATCCGGTGTGCGAGATCGTCACGGACGGGAAATCAGATTCGCCAACCTTGTTGCCGTCTCGGAACGCTTTGAACTCCGCACTAAACGAGTTGCGGACGTAGGGCTTGCCATCCAGGCGAGGTTTTTCGAGGCAACCGAAAGGGTTCATGACGAAGTTTGGATGTCGAATACTTCCGACCAGCGCCATGGGCATCATTCTCAAGACTCTGTCAGGAGACCAGTCCTCGTGCTTCGGACCCACCCTCAGCGAACACTTGGAGCAACCGAGCCTGTATCAGTCGGGTCGCCGCGAACTTCTGCGCGTCGAAGTCGAGCCTCCCGCCGCCATCCGCAGGCTCGTTTCGCAACGAGGTTGATCGACTGGCTCGAACTTTAACACGATCTGGCTATCGGGCGAAGCATCATCACGTCCTGCCGCCGACCGTCGCCAGAGATTATATTGAAGTCGTGCGCGACGCCGGCTGTGCTACTAGGGCCCAAGGTTAAGGCTACCCATAATGAAGGCTGTTTTTTGATCTCATCGCGCGTTTGGGGGGGGGGGCGCAATGCTTTTTCTAACGCGCGGAGTGTTGATTCTTTCTCCTCAGGGTGCCTCATTTTCGTTCCTTTCGGAATGCAGATTAGCATGTTAGCGCTCATCGGCCTGCCCTGGTCCTCCATCTTCGAAAGTGAGTACAGATGAACTTCGTCTCGATGAATCAGGTGGGGCAACAAATCGATGGCGTGGACGCGCAAGATGCCTCTCCGGTTGACTCATCGGTAGAGGCGGCGGCCTTTCAGCGGCAGCTGAGCGAGGTCGCTGTCCCCTCCGCTCCCGTGCTCATGCAGGTCCATACCCATCAAGCGGAGGCATCGCGATCCGAGGCGCGGCCCATCATGCGGGCGAGCGGGCACCCACCTACGCCGCCTCCGCACGGTCAAGGCAGCGGAACGATGCTGAATGCCTCAGCGTTACCGCCCGGCCATGCAAATTTGGTTTTCTCAGGTAACAACCTGGATCCGGTTTATTCCGAAGATGCGTCTCTTATTGCGGGGTTGAGGCCGGCACTCATCAAGGCTGACGCCTCCGAGCGCACCGTCAGTCGCAATGTACGTTGTCTTCTCAGCTTGGGGCATTGGCTCGTAAAGAACAACAAGCCGGGCATTGCTGCCCGGCTTTACGAAAAGTCGCTGGACAAGGATGCCCAGGACTTCGCCGAGCAGGAGGAGCAGTCCATCGCTACGCCACTGGATTATCTTCGAGCCTCTCAATCGCCAAGCGGGATCAAGCCGTTTGCAAGGGTCGAGCTGAATCCCTATCCGCAAGATGCGGATCTCATCAAAAGGTACAAGGAAGAAGCATCGCCTAGCACCGCCAACACCGCCAGGACCTATGCAACTCTTCTTATCGATTTGAGTGATTACCTCCGAGAAAAGGATGAGCCCGGCATTGCTGCTCGACTTGGCCACGGCTCGCTGGATGAAGATGTCAGCCAGTATAAGGAGGAGGACCCCCATGGCCGCAGAAAAGCCGGGGCCGCACTGGCTCATCTCCTGAGGTCGCCGGCGGGTGCTAGAGCGATCGAACTACGGCGTCATATTCGCCCCCTTCCGGATCTCGAAGACGCGGTTCGCGCCGAGACGCGGCGGACGACTGCGCAGCCCAGCGCGTCGAACGGAGCTGGCAACTGGCCGGAGACTCTGCCTGCTAACCAGCAGGATCTGCTTTTGGAGACGATGGACGGACGCAGCTCCTCGCCGCCCCCGCAGGTCGTCGCTGTTGAGCAGCAGCTGATGCAGACCCTATCCAATCAACTGGTGGCGTCACCATTGCAGATGCAAGCTTCGATGCCGTCAACGGGCGAACCGATCGGGGAGCAGCTTCCGGTCGAAGACGCGGAGCTCTTGGCGAAGTTTCGTGGAGACGCCGAGCGGCGCAAGCTCACCAAAGGGGCCATCAACAACGGTGTTTCCGGGCTTAGTGCATTTATTCGCTGGGTCAACGCGAGTCATAGGGGCCCGGTAGCTTCTCGGCTACGCGACAGTTCATCGCTGGACGCGGAAATTGCGAAGTACAGGAGCTCGGGCCGTGACCCCCAGAACCGCATTAGATCGGCTCTGGATCGTCTCCGGCGGCTGCTGCGTGGGGGTGAAGAAGTGGAAGCACCCGAACCCCGCGTCCTCGGTGCCCCCCGTCGCCTAGTTCCTCATCCAGAAGATACGCCCCTCATCGAGGGCGCGCTGAGCCAAGCTCTGAAAGACCTTAAAACTCCGACTGCGAAGCTGAGGCAGTCTGCGCAACAGCGGGCGAGGCGTCTTCGTGCGCTTAGTGCGTGGCTTAGAGAGAATCGCGCAGGGAGCATCATCGGGCGGCTAAACGGCTCGAGCAGGGAGCAGGTATCCCTCGACAATGACGTGGTAGCATTCCAACGGACTGGAGGCAGAGTACACGGTCCCGATTTGTCGCATCTTCGCAGCTACTTGAAACTCACCGAGGCGAACCGAGAGCTGGGGCTGCCACGCCCTGAGCAGCCGAACTCGTCTGCCGCGCAGGGCGATCGGCACTCCGGCTCGGCGCAGGATCTTCCCTCAACGCCGGCCAGCCCGAGCGCCGGAGCTTGGGTTTGGTTGGGTGAACAGCTGCAAGAACGAGCATCACCATCCAGGCCCGCGTCACATGCTAAGGGCAGGCTTGAGCCATCTGTGGGTCTGATTGCGCCGACGCCGTCCGAGTTGCACGATGATGCTGACTTTGCGCCGTCGTATCCTGCCAGGGCTCGCTCAGGCACCTACGCTGGCCTTGAGCCATTTGTTGATCTCAATGCGCCGGCGCCGTCCGAATTGCGCAACGATGCTCACTTTGCGCCAGCCCATCCCGCCAGGGCTCGTTCAGACACCTACAGCGGCCTTGAGCCACTTGTTGATCTGAATGCGCCGACGCCGTCCGAGTTGCGCGACGATGCTGGCTTTGCGCCGGTACATCCTGCCAGGACTCATTCAGACACCTACAGCGGCCTAGAGTCTTTTGTTGATCTTAATGCGCCGACGCCGTCCGAATTGCGCGACGATGCTGGTTTTGCGCCGGTACATCCTGCCAGGACTCATTCAGACACCTACAGCGGCCTAGAGTCTTTTGTTGATCTTAATGCGCCGACGCCGTCCGAATTGCGCGACGATGCTCACTTTGCGCCAGCCCATCCTACCAGCGTTCGCTCAGGCACCTACAGCGGCCTAGAGTCTTTTGTTGATCTGAATGCACCGACGCCGTCCGAGTTGCGCGACGATGCTGACTTTGCGCCAGCGCATCCTACCAGGGTTCGCTCAGGCACCTACAGCGGCCTAGAGTCTTTTGTTGATCTGAATGCACCGACGCCGTCCGAGTTGCGCGACGATGCTGACTTTGCGCCAGCGCATCCTACCCAGGCTCGCTCAGGCACCTACGCTGGCCTTGAGCCATTTGTTGATCTCAATGCGCTGACGCCGTCCGAATTGCGCGACGATGCTCACTTTGCGCCAGTGCATCCTGTCCGAGCTCGTTCAGACACCTACAGCGGCCTAGAGTCTTTTGTTGATCTGAATGCACCGACGCCGTCCGAGTTGCGCGACGATGCTGACTTTGCACCAGCGCAGCCTGACAGGGCTCACCCAGACACCTACGGCGGTCGTGAGCCATTGATTGATCTGGATGCGCCGACGCCGCAGGAGCCGCGTGATGATGCTAATTATGCGCCTGTCCCGCGCAGATCCGCCGATGCTCAGATCGGGGCTTTGGATCAGACAGCCTCATCCCACGGCCGCAGCGGACTAGCGCTCGGCGCCAAGGAATGGCTGGGCGACGAGCACATCCACAGGGATTACGAGCTCCTGGCGCAGGAGTTGCAGCGGGACCATCCGAAACTCGCCGCCCTGGCGCAGTTCGTGGATCCCCTGATAGCCCACTATCAACTGCGCTTTGGCGCCGAGCCCGACATGAGCCATGCATTCGGGCGCATCATCTACGATCCGAATGGTAATACCGCCGACTTCCTGTTCCTGCCGGTGAACGATGCAATGGATCCTAATCGCCTCGGCACGCATTGGTCGCTGCTGCTCCTTGATCGCCGCACGCGAGAAGCGCCGATTGCCTATCACTACGACTCCGTCCGGGGACACAACCACGAGGCGGCAGCGCAGCTCGCACGGCGGCTGCGCGCCCGCCTGGAGTCACCCAGCATGGCCCAGCAGCGGAACAGCTATGATTGCGGCGTCTTCGTGGTGGAAGGCACGCGGGCGCTGGTTCGACGATTGGCCCAAGGAGAGCTGCCAGGGCACGAGTTGCTGCACCTTGACAACCTCGTCGCCAATCGGCGGTCCCTCCAGGACCGGCTTCGAGCTCATGCCGGCTTAGGCTAATGGAGCGCGAAGCGGCCGCTTGATCGAGGACTTTTTCCGCAATGCCCACCTCGACATTCCAGCAGCCGTCGGCGCGCTGCGCCAATACTGGACGCCGATCCGCTTCCGGCTACAACTGGCAGACGGATAGGTGGATTTTCGGCACCGAAGTCGATGCGATTCATGCTGTCTCCGATGGCCAACAGCTGTCTTGCCTTCTCGGGTTGTTATCGCCCCTTGCGAGGCAGATCCAAACGCCTTTGTCACAAGGACTGCTCGAGTGGGTTACACCGTTCGGCCTAACAGGCCAAACGGTGAGCTACATCAGGCAGGCATGGTGGCGAGGCAACATCGCCAACAACAACAACGGCGCTTTGCTGGTTTCCCGCAACATACAACGCAGTTCGATTATAGTCTGCAGCGAGACCAAACTTTGAACCATCCAGAACTAGAGTTTTTCGCCGCGATCACGTTGGCGGGCTGGATGCGCCGACGTGGTTTTGCAGCAAAATCGGCGGTCGATTGCCGATCGCGCAACAGGCGCCGCTCTTCATTGTTGTTTGGTCGCCGAGTTTGCGTTCATGAAACGGTCGGGAAGGCTGATGATGTCGCTTTCCGCTGCTCTCTGGATGGATCGCAAGCGGATCGATGGTTGGAGGTTCCAGCATGGATGTTCGATCGGGCAGCATGCCCTGACGCCGAGCTTTTGGCAGCTCAGCCGTTTGTCAGCATCGATGCACTTGCGGCGCTCTCTGCGCTTCTCGATCCGGCGTTGAAGGGTCGAACGTCATCAGTTGCCCTGCTTTCTGGCGCATCCAGAGTCTCTCACGACCAGAATCGGGGAGCGACTCATGTCACGCCAGACGGCAATGCCAGCGAGCGGATACCGACACAATCGACAACCGCAGCCGCAGCCGCAGCCGCAGATGGATCTGTTCGGGAGTGGCCTGTCAAACGGCGCCTTCGGCGCGCCCGCATGGCTGGAGTTGCCGGCGGAAGCCCGGGGCGGCCCTCACGAGCCTGATGACGCAGTTGATCCTCGACCATGCTGCGAGGACAGCAACGCTGCCCGCGAAGGAGGTCGATCATGATCTCTGACAAGCTCAGGTCTCATCATCTGTGGCGCAAGGACATTCTTTACGTGCGTCAATCTTCGGCCCATCAGGTGTTGCACAATCGCGAAAGCAGCACGCTCCAATACACCATGCGGGACCGGCTGACGGCGCTCGGGTGGTCAGAGATTGAAGTGATCGATGATGATCTCGGCCGTTCAGCCGCCGGCGGCATAGAACGCGCTGGTTTTGAGCGGATGGTAGCGGAGGTTTGCCTTGGCAAGGTTGGTGCGGTTTGCGCCCGCGAGGTCTCGCGCTTCGCCGCAACAGCCCGGATTGGCAGCAACTCATCGAGATGTGCCGCGTGGTCGACACCGTTCTGGTAGATCAAGAGACCATCTATGCGCCAAGACACGGCAACGACCGCCTGCTGCTCGAGCTCAAGGGC
>NZ_LBJW01000008.1:0-8959 GCF_028128865.1 Bradyrhizobium sp. CCBAU 11357
CAAGCGGAAGTCGTCGCCTAGCGAAGATCACAGGCCAGAGGATAGCGTTGCACGTCAGCACTTGGGTCTTGCACGCCGAACTCCACGATTTCGTTGACGCTCCGACCCGCAAAAATCTTGCATCCCCGCAACTGGATTTCAACGACAGGAGGCAATTCCCGGTTTTTCGTTTGTATATGAAGAATTGTGGTGTTCGGACACTCGTGCGAAATGCTGAGCAGGCGCCCGGAATAGAGTTTGGCTCCTGGGTACGGCTGAAGGCAGCTACCGTCGAACAGGTACTGTGCGAAGCAGGTAAAGCTGCAGGTCGGCCGCTCCGTAGAGGCAGCCAGCGACTGAGCGGGCAAGACAACCGCAAGATAAAAAAGGCACAGCCCTGATGCGCGAAGCAGGTTCACAACCATCTTGCGATGATGCCAACTTCGGATTGTGTCCGCAAGGGGTCACAATCGGCCCTGCCATCGTTCGAATTGGACGGAAGTACGTCTCCAATCGTCTAGAAGCGGACGCCGAATTGGAAGGGCTCCGGACTGAAAATGACCAGCCTCACTTGCTGAGGAGGTCAACATGACCGTTATTCCAAGCACCGCACCCGCCCTCTCGAAACATGTTCCTTGGAACAAGGGGAAGATCGTCGGCGCAAAGTCGCCGCTCCGTCCAAAGCACGTCTGGTCAATCCGAACCAAGCTCCAGGTTGAAGGCCGAATGCGCGATCTGGCGCTGTTCAACGTCGCCATCGATAGCAAGCTGCGCGGCTGCGACGTCGTAGCCTTGAAAGTTGATGATCTGGCGCCGGGCGGATATTCGGCCGACCGCGCCACCGTCCGACAGAAGAAGACCGGCCGACCAGTCAAGTTCTGAGCTGACGGAATCGACCCGGCAGGCAATCGACGATTACCTGCGGCTTACGGGCAAGAAGCCGGGAGAATACCTTTTCACTGGCCGGCGGCCGAGTGGTCGTATGACGACCCGCCAGTATGCCCGCCTCCTATCCCGCTGGCTCGCCGACTTCGGACTGGACCCGCACTTTTTCGGGACGCATTCCCTTCGCCGGACCAAAGCGACCTTGATCTATCGCCGAACCGGTAACCTGCGAGCCGTACAGCTCCTTCTGGGGCACACTAAGATCGAGAGCACCGTTCGATATCTCGGCATCGAGGTGGACGACGCCCTCGCGATAGCAGAACAAGTCGACGTCTGACTTCGAGGGCAGAGCAGACGCGCTCTGCGCTGCCCTCACAGACGGCTCCGGGCCAAGAGGCGACCCATTGCCTGCGCTAGCGCGAGGCGTTCGGCAAATTGCCGAGTTTTCCCGACATTGGTTACCTTCTCTTAGTTGGCTTTCTGTACACAGGATTGGACTAGTTCGGCTTGCGCATGCCCAAAGAAAAAGAACAAGAAGTCCGCAGGGTTACGTTCGAGCACCGCTTGCCGGTGCAGTTGATGGCTATTGATGGAACTTGGCGCCGTTCGTGCCACCTGAAGGATGTTTCCGAAGTCGGGGCTACCCTTCAGATTGAGTCGTCCATCGAGGGTCTGTCCCTTAAGGAATTCTTTCTTCTTCTCTCCTCCACCGGCCTCGCCTATCGCAGATGCCAGCTTGACCGCGTGAATGGGGACGAGTTGGAAATTAGCTTCCTTCGTCAAAAGTCGATTACCAAGAAGGCGACCAAGCCACCATCGTAGTCCAATGCCAAATTTTCCCTCCTGCTGGAACTTTTCCGCTTGTGTGCACTTTGTAACGTCCGGCGGAATAGTACGTGTTGGGGGAAGTCTTGACGAACATGCCAATTATCCTCGTGATCGAGGATGACGATGCGATCCAACGTCTCGTTGAGGATGCGTTGAACGAGGGAGGTTTCGAGACCGCCATCGCAAGCACCGGAGAGGAAGCCGTGACCCTCCTCAAAGGAAGGACGGTTGCATACCGTGGTCTCGTGACCGACATCAATCTTCTGGGAAGGTTCAACGGCTGGGAGGTAGCGCGCGCGGCGCGTATGGTGGATCCGAGCTTCCCCGTAGTCTATATGTCCGGCGTGGCCGCTGACGAATGGCTGGTACAGGGCGTTCCCAACAGCATAATGCTTCAGAAACCATTCGCGCCCGTGCAGCTCGTGACGGCAGTTTCCCAACTCCTCAACGGCTGCTTGAGTCCCAAAGCGCCAGACGAACCCTCCGGCTAGTTTGGTGCTCAGATGGCGCGATTCTTCTTCGGCCTTTGCGGTGCAGAAAACGTCAATGATCCCGGCGGCTTCGTGTTTGAGCACGAAATAGATGCCTTCCGTGCGGCTCAAAGACTTGCCGAAGAATTAGCAAGTAGCCGACCCCATTTGAGAGAAAATACATGGGTAGTCGTGAGTCGAGACGATAGCGCCAGCGCCTACTATCTGAGTCTTTAACATCATTCCCGATTGCAGTCCGTAACATGCCGTTATGAACCGGCGACGGCCTGCCGAGTACAACGCACATGTGCCAGGAAGCCAATTCAAATCAGCATGGAAGGAAAAAGATGAACGCCCCGTGGGGAAGTTCCCGATGTTAGACCGTCGTGCCTCAAAACGGCTTTCAGTCAATCAACCCGCGCTGCTCCGCATTCGCGAAATTCGTGGGGTTCATCCATGTGTTGTGAGAAATCTCAGCGAAGAAGGAGCCTGCCTAAGCTCTCCGGTCCACATTTTTGCCGATGAGCTTGACCTGTCGGTTGACGGGTTCAAGAGTACTCTGAGGTGCCAAGTTGTATGGAGAGACGAGCATCTGTATGGCGTAAAATTCAAAGTCGGCAACCACACATGTGTCCCGTTGTGATGTGGCCTTCGCACCCCGCATGTCCGTTGAGGGTCAAACTGCGAAGAACTCAGGGTGAGCAAATCTGGCCCGCTCTGCGGCGATGAGCGGACCTCCGTCAGACCCGACGCAACTTCGCAGATGGGCCACAAGCTGACCTACCAAACCGTGCAGGCGAAGTGGTATCGCTCCCTATTGGGACTAGGTCGTTCATATAAGGCGACCTGGATTAAGTCACCGACTTTACCGGCAAAGGAAATGCAACCGCCGAGATCGATTTCGATGATGGACGGCAGATTCCGCTCGCATCATTGAGCCGCATCGAGAGGATTTGGTCCGAGCATTCTCTTGAAACCGCAACCACACGCGCTGAAAGGGCCGCAGCTCCATCCCGCGGCCTATCGCAGGTTAGAAAATGGGCATGTGAGCGGCACTCAATTCCTGCGCAGAACTGGTGAGTGGACGAAGGGCTGCTCCCAGCACAGCAAAAGCACAAGTGAGTTAGTCCGACGCATCAATTAGTCCCGCTGACCGATCGTGGTAATAGGCTATTAGCCGATCGGCTGGTACCGCAAGAGTCACCTTGGTCCGCCCATTCGCGGAAGCGAAGCGCTTTCCGCTTTGGATCTTGGCTGGCCCAAGGCGCCCTTGGACCTAGGCTCCTGCCGCCACGAAAAAGAACGCGAGAAGGGCTGAGCCACGTAGCGCGGTGTTAGCAAGCCTTAGACCGAAAAGCTTGAGCTCACCGTACTACGCGAGTGCTCAGGATTGAGGTTCAGAATGCTCGCTTCAGGTTTCGCGGAACGCGCGGGAGAAGCTGTCGAGGATAGGCTTCATGATGTACTCGAAAAACGTACGCTCTCCGGTCTTGATGTAAACGTCCGCCGGCATCCCGGGCATGGGGATAAATTCAGGCATTCGCCTGAGAATTTCGTCCTGGTCCAGGCGCACCCGAACGACATAGAATTCCCGACGCGTGTCACCATCGAGGCGGGTTTCGGGCTTCCCCTGCACTTGCTCCGCCAAGGCGTCCGCTGACACGTAGATGACGCTCGCCGCGACCATGGGCGTGATTCGCTGGTTGAGTGCCGACAGCCGCACCAGCGCCTCCTGGCCTACGCTCACATGCGAAATGTCCTTGGGATTCACATGTGCCTCGATGATGCGCTCGTCGCCGATCGGCAGGAGCTCAAGGATAACCGCACCAGGAGAGACGACGCCGCCCGGTGTGTGGAAGTTGTTTTTCACCACAATACCCCGGACCGGTGAACGGACATCAACCCGATCGACCACATCCTGAGCGGCGCGAATCTGCTCCTCCCCGTCGTCCAGCTCCGCCTCGGTCTCGCGCAACTCCTTGATCGCGTCCCGGAGCGTCGTCGCGTGGAGCTGCACTATTCTTTCGTTTGCCTGAGCGATCCGCTCCTTCGAATCTGCGATGCGGCCGAGATACTCGCCGAGGTCGCCCCCGAGACCCGCCTCTGAGCGTCGCAACGCTAGTACATCCGACTTGCGTACCAACTGCTGGCCAAGAAGCGAATTCTTGTCCTTCAGCTCTTCTGCGAACAAGGCAATACGCTCTTTAGTCGACTGAACTTGCGCCTGATATCCGCGGATGCTTTCCTCGAGCCCAGCAATTTGCTTCAAGAGTACGGTTTCCTCGGTCACCCGACTAGCCCGGCGCGCCTGAAGCTCGGCACGTTGCCGCTCAAGAATCGCTCTGATTTCTGGATCACGAGCGTTCTCTCTGAATTCGGCCGGAATTTCGATTGCATCCGAAAAGCTGATTTCGGCTTCTAGACGCGCCTTCATGGCGAGCAGTCGATACTTCTTCAGTACTAGCCGTTTCAGCTTGGCGTTGGCAGGGGTATCGTCCATGCGAAGGAGGACCTGGTTGGCCTCGACGACATCGCCGTCCTTGACCGCAATCTCGCGGATGATGCCGCCCTCGAAGTGCTGGACCAACTTATTCTGCCCGGTAGCCACGAAGGTGCCCGAGGCGACAACCGCACTGTTAAGTGGGGCGACCGCGGCCCAAACGCCGAAACACCCGAGCCAAACAACCAGGATGGCGAGGCCAGTGAAGATGGGCCATTTGGCGCTCAGCGGAACACCGAGGTACCACTCGCCGATGTCGTCCTTTACCGCTCTCATGCTGCCCTCCCGCGCTGGTCACCCGCCCGAGGATTCGATGCGTTGCGGCTGCTCCGGCTCATCACCGCCGACCCTGCCGGGCGACCGAACCAGGCGATGCAACACCTCGCTCGGAGAGCCGAATGCTTCCGCGCGTCCGGCCCGCAGTATGAGCACTTTGTCCACACTGTTCAGTAGCGCGGGGCGCAGGGTTACGACCACCGCCGTGACCCCCCGCCTCTTGGCGCGCTGCAGAGTCTCGGTCAGAGCCTGCTCGCCCGCCGCGTCGAGATTCGAATTGGGCTCGTCGAGCACGACAAGGGACGGATTACCGAAGAAAGCCCGGGCGAGCGCGATGCGCTGCTTCTGTCCTCCCGAGAGCGGTCCGCCACTGCGGTCGAGCACGGTTTCGTACCCTTGCTTCAGCTGGCAGACCATGTCGTGAATTCCCGACAACTTCGCCGCCTCATAGATGCTTTCATCGGGCAAATCGTCGCGCATGCGGCAGATGTTCTGCTTGATGGTCCCGGGAAATAGCTCGACCTCCTGGGGCAGGTAACCGCTATATTCCCCGAACTGGCGGCGATCCCAGTTGCGCAGCTCCGTTCCGTCCAGCCTGACCTTGCCGGCTGTCGGCACCAGACAACCCACCAGAATGCGCGCGAGCGTCGACTTGCCCGATCCGGACGGTCCGACAATGGCCAAAGACTCTCCGGGCACGAGCTCGAGCGACACACCATTGAGCACCGGCTCCTTCGAGCCGGGCGGCAGATACAAGACCCGATCAACGCTCAGGCGCCCTTGCGGTCTGGGCAGGCGCAGCTTGGGCGCCTCGCGCTGGAATGACTCGACTGCTTGCTTTACCCGGGCATAGGCAGATCGCGCCTGAACGCAGCTGCGCCATCCCTCAATCAAACCCTCGAGCGGCTGCAGGGCGCGGCCGGCAATGATCGAAGCTGCGATCATCATGCCCCCCGTGATCTCGGCGTGGAGGGCAAGATAGGCCCCGGTGCCGAGGATCGTGATCTGGGCCACGAGCCGCACGAACTTCGACGCACCGCTGATCCAGAAGTTTCGGTCAAGGGCCTGGCTCTGTACCGTCAGCGCTGGCGCCTGCCGGCGCCCCCAGTGGAGAATGCTTTCGCTCAGCATTCCCATCGCATTGATCACCTGCGAATTTCGCGCCAGCGACTCGGCCGCCGCATCGGCCTCGGCGGCATGCAGGCCTGCCTCGCTCAGACGATCTGAGGTCGCTTTCTGGTTGATCAGCGCGATCAATGCCAGGACCAAGCCCGATACGACTGCGATCCAGCCCAGATGTGGGTGAACGAGGAATATGACTGCGAAGTAGAGGGGTGAGAGTGGCGCGTCCATCAGTAGAAGCATGATAGGGCTCGAGATGAAGCCCCGCACCTGGTGAAGGCTGCGGATCGCCTGGATGGTTCCGCCCTCGCCAGCCCTGGCGTTGTTGATGCTGCTCGCCAGCACTGCGCCGCCAAGCACCGCCTCCATCTTGGTCGCAAGACGCCCCAGCACCTGCCGACGCAGAATGTCCATGATTGAGAGTATACCGATGAACGTCAGCGCGAGAGCCGAGAGCATCAGCAACGTCTCGAGGCTACGGCTCGTCAGCACGCGATCGGATATTTGAAAAAGGTAGATCGGCAACGTAAGCATCAGCAGATTCACAACGACCGAAAATGCTGCGACCGCTATCAGGTTGGTGCGGGCGACCGAACGCCAGGCGGCCAGCGCGTTGACAGGTCCGACATAGTCGCGGGCCTCGCCGCCGGGTGCGACGCGAATTTGTGCTACGGAGTGCTTGCGCGGCGGATCGTCCAGTGTCTCGACAGCTGCCATGTTTGCCTCCCACTAGAGGATGGCATCATGAGTTCCAACGTGATCGATCGGAGTATTATCCACGATGTCGGGAGGCGGCGGCGCCGCTTTTTGGTAATCGGCAGCCACCGGCGTGGAAATGTCTTGAGCCGATGCGGCGTCCGCCTGAGACACAGCAGTCTGGGGGGGCGCGATGTCGCTGCTGAGCGTGACGCCATAATCCGTATACTGGGTTCCGTTGAACAGTGAATCTGTCGGAGGGGGTGGCGCATCGTTCAATGCTATCACATCGCTCGCGACGGAGGTCGTCGCCGTGGCATTCGATGTGTCCGTCACGACGTTCTCCGGGGCAGTGCTGGCGGACCCCGAACTCTCGATCGGTGCGTCAGCGGTGGTGGCCAGCGCAAGAAGCGTGTCGGCCGATCCAGGAGTTGGAGCGCTCCTGGTGTCCGGCACGGCCGGCTCTACCAGTTCGGTCGCAGGGTTGCTGAGCGAGTCTCCGGCGCTGGTGAGCACCGGCTCACCCCCCCCCCCCCCCCCCCCCCCCCCCCCCCCCCCCCCCCCCCCCCCCCCCCCCCCCCCCCCCCCCCCCCCCCCCCCCCCCCCCCCCCCCCCCCCCCCCCCCCCCCCCCCCCCCCCCCCCCCCCCCCCCCCCCCCCCCCCCCCCCCCCCCCCCCCCCCCCCCCCCCCCCCCCCCCCCCCCCCCCCCCCCCCCCCCCCCCCCCCCCCCCCCCCCCCCCCCCCCGCAGCTGTTGTGGTGAGCACGGGCTCGCTCGTGTCAGCGACCGGCGCCGGACTCGCAAGAGCACCGCCAGCCACACTCGCCGTGTCGGCCGGTTGCGAGACGCCGCTGGTCGGATCGGTCAGAGCCGCAGCTGTTGTGGTGAGCACGGGCTCGCTCGAGTCAGCGACCGGCGCCGGACTCGCAAGAGCATCGCCCGCCACATGGCCCGTGTTGGCCGGTCGCGACACGTCGCCGGTTGGATTGGTCAGAGACGCAGCTGTTCTGGTGAGCACGGGCTCGCTCGAGTCAGCGACCGGCGCCGGACTCGCAAGAGCATCGCCCGCCACATGGCCCGTGTTGGCCGGTCGCGACACGTCGCCGGTTGGATCGCTCAGAGCCGCAGCTGTTGTGGTGAGCACGGGCTCGCTCGTGTCAGCGACCGGCGCCGGACTCGCAAGAGCATCGCCAGCCACATTGCCTGTGTCGGCCGGTTGCGAGACGCCGCTGGTCGGATCGGTCAGAGCCGCAGCTGTTGTGGTGGGCACGGGCTCGCTCGTGTCAGCGACCGGCGCCGGACTCGCCACAGCGTTGCCAGCCACACTCGCAGTGTCGGCCCGGTGCGAGAGCTCCCCCGCGGGATCGGTCGGAGCGGCAGCTATTATGGTGAGCGCCGGCGCGCTCGTGTCAGCGACCGGCGCCGCACTCGCCAAAGCATCGCCAGCCACATCGGTGGGCTGTGGTACGTCACCAGGCGCACCGTTAGCAGTGGTCAGTGCCGACTCTGCGATCTCAGGGGATGGTGCTGATTTATCAAGGATGTGAGCTCCCGTGCTGTCCGATGCAACCGTTTGCGACAAGGCGATCGACTGAGTGTCTGGACCCGTCGTCTGGTTAACCACTTCGTTGCTGACCGTGCTCACGATGTCAGTAGCCGTCGCGAGTACCGGTGGCATCGCCGCCGCGACCGGCGCAATGGTTCCAACCACGTCCTCGGGCAGCGTGCCCGCGGCGTCGGCCAAGGTCGTGAGCGTCGGCTGCGCCGCCTCGACGGGCGCAATCGCGCCAACCACCTCGTTGGGTAGCATGCTGGCGGCGGTGTCGTTCACCGTGGCGAGTGCCGGCATCACCGCCCCCTCGACCGGCGCGATCGCCCCAACCACCTCGTTGGGTAGCGTGCTGACGATGTCATTCGCCGTGGCGAGTGCCGGCATCACCGCCCCCTCGACCGGCGCGATCGCGCCAACAACCTCGTTGGGCAGTGCGCTGACGGTGTCGGTCGCCGTCGCGAGTGCCGGCATCACCGCCGCCTCGGCCGGCGCGATCGCGCCAACCACGTCGTTGGTCAGTGCGCTGACGGCGTCGATCACCGTCGTGAGCGCCGCCTCGACCGGCGCGATCGCGCCAACAACGTCGCTGGGCAGTGCGCTGACGGTGTCGGTCGCCGTCGCGAGTGCCGGCATCACCGCCGCCTCGACCGGC
>NZ_LBJW01000008.1:9571-88190 GCF_028128865.1 Bradyrhizobium sp. CCBAU 11357
TGCGAGTGCCGGCGGCAACGCCGCTTCGACTGGCGCAAGCGCACCAACCATGCCGTCCGGCAGCGTGCCCGCGGTGTCCGCCAACGTCGTGGGCGTCGGCTGCGCCGTCGCCTCGAGCGGCGCGATGGCGCCGGCCACGTTGTTGCGCAGCGTGCTCACGGTGTCGGTCATCGCCGCGAGTGCGGGCGACACCGCTGCTTCGACCGTCCCAATCGTTCCAACCACGTGGTCGGGCAGCGTGCCCGCGTCGGCCCAGGTCGTGAGCGTCGGCTGCGCCGCCTCGACCGGCGCAATTGCGCCAACCACACCGTTGGGCAGCGTGCTGACGCTGACGCTCGCGGTCGCCAGTGTCGGCGGCACCGCCGCCTTGTCCAGCGCAATCGCGCCAACCACGCCGTCAGGCGTGCTGTCGCTCGCGGTCGCGAGCGCCGGCGGCGCTGCCGCCTCGACCGGCGTAATCCCTACCACCACTTCATTGCCCAGATCTCCAAGCACAGGAGAGGAGCTGACGACCGACGGACTATACGAGTCATAGAGCACGCTAGGCCAAATGGATTCGAGCGTTGCCCCACCAGAAGATTCGGTCATGACGAAATTGAAATCTGCCGACGGCCAGTTCACGCAATTGACGTGACTAGCGTCGGCCGAGGTGTGAGCTTGGTGCTTGAAAGAAACTGCATCTTCACCACCTCCACCCTCACTCCCATAGCTCGCAACGGCGACTGCTTCGCCCCCGGCGGTACCCGGCCTGGGCGCGTGTTCCTGCGGCTCCGCCGGGAGGCTGGCCGGATCGAGCTGAGCCACATGCGTCTCCGACGAAGCGGCCGGCCCTTTAGGCCTCTCATCCTCCGCGCCTGGCTTTGCGGGATCGCTCGCAGGCAGCTCGTCGTTCGTCCGTTGCGGCCCCGCACCCGCCTGAGCCGCTGTCGCGTCTTCGTGCTCGGCCAGCGCGGATTTGAATGTGGCAGCAAGAAACTCTTCGCAGGCAATCAGCGGCGCAATGAAGAACGACCAGGTCAAGAAATTGAAAGAGCCCGATCGCTTGTCAGCACGCTGCACTCCGGCTTCAAAACTCTTCCGCTCTTGTTCGAACAGTTCGCGCTTTTCTACCTGCTGCATGACCGGCGCCTTTCTCCTTCAAAAACCACTCTCGCCCGGCAGCATTCACCGCCAGGCGGGTCTCTTCGGCATGTCAGGCGTCCGTGCCGTGCGGCGTCGTATGCGTCGCCGTGTCGAAATGCCCTACGTCGAAGTGATCCGTTGGGCCCATCAAACCGATGGCGTATTCAAGCGCATCGTCGCAAGACATCGAAGCGAGCGCGCCGTGTATGTCACCTGAATGGTCGGGACCGTGCGAGCTGAAATCACCCGCTAACTCACCCTGGGAGAAGTCGAACTTGGCCAGCGCGTCACCCGGACTGCGATCAGTATCGCCCCTGCTGCCATCGTCAGCCGGCCCGAGGTCGCAATGGTCCTTGGGCTGGTATTCGCCGGCCTTGGCATCCTTCCAGGCGTCGTGCTCTGGGTAGTCGCCCTTGCCGTCTTTCAGGTAGGCGCCGATGCCGCCAAGCGTGGAATAATTGTCCTTGCCGTCCCCGTTCGAATACGCGTCGTTACCGCTGTGATCGTCATTCCACTTTGACTGCTTGCCGTCGCCACAGTCTTCGGGCGTGGTTGACGTGCATTCCTCGGGTGGGACGCCAGTTCCCGCAAGCTTTATGAGCCCGAGAATGCTCGTAACGCTGCTCAGGATGGACATGGCTCGCTCCTCGCCTTCGCCTTGCAACGGTCACAGCCACGTGCATCACGCGCGCGTGCGTGCCCGGATAACCACGCCGTCACCCCTACTGTCGCCGACACGCGCCTTTGGATGCAGCGGCGAAAAAAATAAGTTCATGCCTCATTCGAGCTGCCGGCGCATGGCCACGAGCTCTCTCCGGATCCACGCCTTGACGGTTCCGACAGGAACCCGGAGGTATTCGGAAATCTCCTCGTGAGTGCGCCCATCGACGATCGCCAGAAGTAGGCTGGCGCGGCGCTGTGGCTCGAGTTGATCGAGCATCGTTCGCAGCGTCATGCTGTCTGGGATACAGGACGCGGGATTCGGAACGATCTGTTCCCGCGCGCAGATGGCATTCAGAGCATCGTCCTCGAGCGCGAGCTCGCGACTCACGTTCTGCCGCATCTTGAGCGCCGTGTTGCGGACGATGGCGTAGATCCAGCCCCGGGCGGAGCCGCGCGCAGGATCGAAGTCCTTCGCATATCGGAGAATCTGCGCGAATGCGTCGTGGATGACGTCCTCGGAACGCGATCTGTCGCGTACGATCCGGTGCGCCATCGCGCGCAATTGTTCCTTTTCCCGGGCGTAGATCTTGCCGACGGCCGACTGCGATCCGGAGGCGCACTCCAGCAGAGCGGTTTCGTAATTAAACGCCGTCTCGCGATTCAAATAATTGTCGGGCCGCGCTGCGTCGGAGCAAGGCTTGGCCTTCGTTAAAGCGGCGCTTTGATGGGGCATGGCCGAAGTCACCCCTGAATAGCAAAAACCTGACTGCTCTTCACTCGCAGGGCCACCACCGCCGGATTTAATACCCTGCATTTAAACGTATTTAAATGACCCTCTTTAAAAAAAAGCGAAATCGGCTGTCGGCGAACTCAAGTCAGCAGCATCGACTTCGTTCCCGAAAGTCTTCAAAATTTTCCCCAATCGCCAAACGGGGGCGTGGTCGTCAGGGTGCAGGCGGACTATAGCGAGTCGTGCTCGCTGGCAGGTGAGCCGCTGAGAGCAGCAACATAACTCTCGAGCTGACTCCGAGAAATGGGAGTCGTCAACATGGTCGCTATGTCTCGGTTATCAGTTCAAAGCACGCATCGGATCCGACCACCCGAGTAACGCCATTGAGGGTCATTCGAAGTACCTTCAAGAAAGCCAGTCCCAATCCCTCACATTCCTCCCTCCATCAAACCTGCCGGCAACGCGATCAGCTGCGACGGCTCTGAGTGTTGTCGCGCCCAACGGGCGCTGCGACCTGCGCAGCTATCGCGATGAGTGCAGTCATCGAAATAAGCTGAGGCGCTTCCTGGACCAAGCTCGCGCCCTTGGCATGCCGACGCGCTTTCCTTCAGAAGAGGCATGTCGTCTCTCAGCCCGCGCAGAACATCCAGCAAATTAGAATGTCCACTCACCGTGACAAAGGCCGCCACTGCCGACCCGCATACGACACTGCAAAAGTCACAATGCGACGAGCGTCAAACACGTACCGCTCAAAAAATTTGCGCGACCGTGCATCCAGATTGGCATCTTGCAGCTAGTGTTGACGTGGCAAACGTTACATCAAATGTTCCGCCACTTAAATCGAAAGGAGACCAACATGCTAGAGATGACCAAACTTGCGCACCCTATCGAACTGTCTGATGAAGAGCTCGACCTCGTGGCCGCCGGCACCGGCGGTTGTGGCTGCCATGATGGCGGATCATTGATTCGAACTGGCGACATCAATGTGCTCAGCGGAAACCAAGTTCAGGTTGGCGTGCTGTCCAAGCAGTCACAAATCTTTGTTGGGTAAAGGCAGCATGCGCCGGCGAACCGCTTCTCCATGAGGGGAAGCGGTTCTCCATAGTCTTGCTATGGGAAAGATAGTCAGTGCAGTCCGCAAGGTACCTTCATGGCGACTCGCCCAGCTCTATTTCGCAAGGAAGCTGTCGACTTTCTGCATCAGCGTCACACCTGGGGCGAGGTTGTATTGCTCCAGCCCCTGTCGAGCACGCTTCTTAGCTGGAGCCTTGCGGCGCTCATTGTACTCATTTTGTGCTTTCTCTCCATCGCGCAATACGCGCGCAAGGAGACCGTCTCCGGATATCTGACGCCGGCCTCCGGCACAGCTAAGATTTTTGTACCACAACAGGGCTTTATCAAAGCCATACAAGTGACGGAGGGACAAGAGGTTGCGGAGGGTGACCCGCTCCTGACCGTAGTCACGTCCCAAATCACCGCCAATGGCGACGACGTCAATGCCACCGTACTTGCAGTGCTCACGCAGCAGCGAAATGTGGTCGAGCGCCAGATCGACGCGGAAGATCGTCGAACCACCTCGGAGCAGGATCGTCTTGCTTCCACGATCCGAGGGATAGAAGGAGAGATTGCTCAACTCGAGGACCAACGAAACATCCAAAACGAGCGGCTGAAGCTTTCGGAGAGTTTCGTAGCAACGGGCGCTAAGCTAACCGCGAGCGGTACATTGCCGCCGATTGAGCTGAAGCGTCGCGAGCAGGCCGCACTTGAGCAGAAGCAGAGCGTAGTGTCGCTCGATCAGCAGATTACCGCGCGACGCACCCAATTGACGGACGCTCGGCATACACTCGAGCAACTCCCAACCGTCGCCGCAGAGAGGATCCGGGGACTGCGCAATGAGCTCTCCTCGATCGAACAGCGCGTGGCCGAGGTCAATGGGCGGCAGGCTTACGTTATCAGGGCGCCAACGAGTGGGCGCGTGTCCACGCTGCAGGCGACCGTGGGCCAGATCGCGGATCCACGGCATATGCAGCTCGAAATCATCCCGCTGGATGCGCATTTGCAGGCGGAGCTATTCTTTCCGACGCGCGCATTTGGTTTTGTGCGCCCCGGCCAGCCGGTCAGGATTCTTTACGATGCATTTCCTTACCAGAAGTTCGGCACCTACCGCGGCAGCGTGACAAAGGTCTCTCACACGATTCTGACCGGCAACGAAGCGACCGGACCGGTCTCCCTCAAGGAACCAGCCTACCGTGTGACTGCGGCTCTCGAGCGGCCCGACATTGACGCCTACGGCCGTAAGATGCCGCTTCGGCCGGACATGCTGCTTAGGGCCGACGTGATCCTTGAGCAACGATCCCTGATGAGGTGGCTGCTCGATCCGGTCTTAAGCGCAAGGATGTAGCGCATGCAGGGACTATTGAATTTCAGCGGACGCAGATCCCTCCCCGTCATCAGACAGACGGAGGCAACTGAATGCGGGCTCGCATGCCTAGCCATGGTAGCGTCGTATCATGGTCATCGAACTGATTTGAACAGCCTGCGGCGGCGGCATCCAGTGTCCCTAAAGGGCGTCACTCTTCGCGACCTCATCCAGATAGCAGCTTACCTGGGGCTGGCATGTCGGCCGCTGCGAATCGAGATCGGCCATCTCTGCCAATTGCGTGTGCCGGCTATTCTGCACTGGGACATGGCTCATTTCGTTGTTCTGAAAGCATACAGGAAGAAGGGGATCGTCGTGCACGATCCGGCCGCCGGCGAGAAGTGGTTTCCCCTCCCTGAAGCATCGCGACATCTCACCGGGGTCGCGCTTGAACTCTCGCCCACTGAAGAGTTCCGCCGCACAGACGAGCGAGTAAGATTGCCGTTCTCGGTATTCTGGAGCGGAATGAACGGGAACACCTGTGCCCTCGCCCAAATATTAGTTCTGTCGGTGGTCATCGAAATTCTTCTTCTCGCCGCCCCGTTCTATATGCAGCTCACCGTTGACGAGGTCATCGCCAGAGGGGACGTCGATCTCCTGGTCGTACTCGGGCTAGGATTCGCGCTCCTTCTCCTGATACGGGTCGCTTCGACTGCGACCCGCTCGTTCATTATTCTTGTTCTGCAGAACACGTTGAGCTTCCAAATCGGCGCACGACTGTTTCATCATCTGGTGCGCTTACCACTCCCGTTCTTCGAGAAACGGCACATCGGCGACATCCTGTCGCGCTTCAATTCGATCGAGCCAATCCGCAATGTGCTCGCGGAAGGATTGATCACGGGCTTGATCGACGGTCTCATGTCGGTGTTGATGCTGGTGCTGATGTTCACCTACAACATCCAGCTTGGACTTGTCGTCCTGCTGGCGTTCGCGTTGTATGCCGCCCTGCGGCTTGCTCTTTTCGGGATGTTCCGGCAACGAAGCGAAGCCGCCATTCATAGTAAGGCAGACGAGAACTCCACCTTCATCGAAACCGTGCGAGCGGTGCAAAGCCTAAAGTTGCTCAATCGAGAGAACGAACGGGAGGGCCAGTGGCTGAACCGCTATGCCGCGTATATTAATGCCAACGTGCGGCTAGGTCGGGCGAAGATCAGCTTCAAGGCAATGAACGACACGATATTTGGCTTGGAGAACGTAATCACGATCTACCTCGCCGCTCGTCTCGCACTAGACAACCTCATCACGGTTGGCATGATATTCGCGTTCGTCAGCTACAAGCTGCAGTTCGCTGAGCGGACAGCGCTGCTGATCGAGAAGCTGGTGGACGTCCGTATTCTCGGACTGCACCTGGAGCGTCTTGCCGACATTGCGCTCACCCCGCTCGAGCGGGGGCACGACCGAGACCTGTCGTATATCCGACAGATTCGCGGCGCGATCGAACTGCGCAACGTCTGCTTCCGGTATGCAGAAGGAGAGTCTCTGATTCTTAACAACGTCAATCTTTGCGTTGCTCCCGGCCAATTCGTGACGATCATGGGACCCTCGGGCTGCGGCAAGTCAACTCTTATCAAGATTATGCTTGGGTTGCTCGAGCCAACGAGCGGAGAGGTTCTGATCGACGGCCTTCCGCTGGGTCAGATCGGGCCGCGTGCATATCGCGAGCAAATTGGCGCGGTGATGCAGGAGGATCAATTGTTGTCGGGGTCGATTGCCGACAATATCTGCTTTTTTGATACGACATTCGATCTGCAAGGCATGATCGATTGCGCGCGGATTGCCGGCATCCACGACGACATCATGGCAATGCCGATGAGCTACAACAGCCTCATCGGCGACATGGGAAGCTCGCTATCCAGCGGGCAGAAACAGCGAGTACTACTTGCCCGCGCCCTCTATCGCCGACCAAAGATCCTGTTTCTGGACGAGGGCACTGCACATCTCGACACCGAGAAGGAAAAAGAAATCAACTCGAATCTCCGGCACCTAAACATGACGCGCGTGAGCGTAGCGCACCGACCCGAGATTACTCATGGAGCAGATTTGATCATCCATCTTGGCACTGCGACGGAGCCATTTCGCGTCGGAATGACAAGTGGCCGACCAGCAGCGGCGCCTGAGCGAGATGTCGGAGTCACTGGTTCTGCCGCCGAAGGTGCGAAATCGACCGAGACCGCCCACGACCGCGCCACTCCCCCCGGGGATGCCACGGGCGATTGCGCGAAGCGCGATCCTGCCTCGAAGGACGCCAACGACCACTGTGATCCACACAAGGACGACCGCCAGCCGCGGAAAGACTGCAACTTCGAGCCGTCCGACGACTGCGGCAAAGCCGATAACCCGGGTGAAGCGCTGGCCAAAATCGACTTCTCACGATGCTGAGTTGTGCTCGCGCAGTCCGGATCTCCGGGTGACGTGCACGGCGCACTCGCTTCGATGTCATTCGACGACGCGCTCAGATGGGCCACCGGCCGGCCGACGTGAGACTGATCCGGTGATGGCCATATTCCGGGAGGGCAGTAACCCCATAGCCAGAGAAGATGAGGCTCCCGCGGAGCAAATTGGGTCCGCCAAGCTCGGTATCGCCATGGAAGATCACTGCAATGATTGATCGAGAGCAGCTTCAGGATATGTCCATTGACGAGTTGTGGGCGCTGCACCAAGACGTCGATTCAGTGCTGGCCGCAATGATAGCGGCTAAGAAGGAGCTGCTCGAAAGTAGGCTCGAGCAACTTCGCGACCACGGGCAGCAACCAGGAAAGGGCTCCCGCGACTCCTCTGAAACCTAATGTATCCGGCCTCTGCTTGGAGCATGTGCTCCGAGCCATCACGGATTTCGGCGCGCGTTCCCATTAGCGGATTTGATGCAAGACCACTTACCACCAGATCGACGAGACTCTTGCAACGCACGGTCGGACCATACACAAATATTGCCCGGCGTCACAGATATGTCAGCTTCCGCTCCGGAGGCAGACATCAACCGGTGCGGCTGGGGCGCGATGCTGCGCGACTTGCCAAGCATTTTGACGAGGTAATCCTGCTTTCGGGCGACAGCGATTTCCATCCGCTTGTTGCGTCGCTTCAGCGCCGAGGGGTGCGCATTACGGACATATCATCCATTGCATATCAGTCGCCGATGATCGCTGATGATTTGCGCCGGCAGGCCGACGCATTCGTTGATCTCACTGAACTACAAGCATGCGAAGGTCGTCTCCCTAGCAAATTCGCATTTGCGCTACCCTCTGGGACAGGCGTTCGGCGCTCATTGTGCGGGTCGGCCCGGCTCATCGATGGCGACACTCGCCGTCGCCGCTCGGATTGGGCACAACTTGCCAATATGGCCAAGCAGGCGAAGGCTGTTCTGAAGAGTGAGACGCTCGAGGCTGTAACCGATCGCGGCTACTTCAACCGCCCGGAGATCCTCGCGTGCAGGCATCACGGTAACTCTACCCAAACCCCAGACGTCGGGCGCCAAGTCGGAGGGCGCTTGGGTAAGCAGGACTTTGCCTATTTGTCAGTGGAGGACGCCTACCGCTGTCCAGCTGGGGAGCGGCTGCGATATCGCTACACAAGCGAAGAAGACGGCAAGATTCTGCGGCGCTAGTGGACCACGGCCTGTCAAACAATAACGTTGACTGCCCACGATCCGCCGCCTCAACGAAGCGCTTCATTCCAGCCCCCCGCAAATCGTGCGGGGATCATATCGCGCGAATCAGATCAAGCGCAGCGTTTTCACACAGCCAGGCAAAAGGCTGCCCTCGGCGGCTCCGCGATGGCTTTCCGCTCAGCCCTCGGAAGCGGACCATGCGAGCCAAGAGGGGAAGTCAGCCACGGGCCATGTGTGGACGGCTCCGGGTTAGCAAGGAGAATCTTCACTTTGCGGCGTTGGTCGGAGCAGCCATGTGTTCGGCCTGTTTGTGCGGTTCACATGACCGCTGGCCATAATGCCCTCCGCGGACCAGGTCCCGATCAAAAGCACGCATTCGAAGATGCCGTGGCCCGTATGGGTTGTCCTGATCGCCGGATCGACCGGCGCTGCATTACGTGCTGTTCGCCCTCCCAACCGTTACGTCACGCCGGCGATGTCGGCGCGATCTCGTTTAGGCCGCCAGCGCGGCCGGCTCCTGATAGCGTTCGTTCCTCGCCATCATCGCCCAGGCCATCCTCGCGAGCTTGTTGGCAAGCGCGATGGCCGCGACCTTGGTGGGCCGGCGGGCCAACAATCGCGTGAGCCATGGCCGATGATCGGTGCCATGGATCTTGGCGTAGCGGATTACGGCGAGCGCGCCAGCCTTGAACAGGCTACGCAAATAGCGATCCCCCTGCTTGCTGATGCTGCCAAGCTTGTCTTTGCCCCCGCTCGAGCTCTGCTTTGGCACAAGCCCAACCCAGGCCGAGAAGTCCCGCCCCGATCGGAAGGCTTTGGGATCGGCAATGCTGGCGACCAGAGCTGTTGCCAGCGCCGGACCGACGCCAGGGATCGCGTCCAGCCGCTTGCTCGTCGTATTTGATCGATGCCAGGCGATGATGCGGCGGTCGAACTCCAGGATCTGGGCCTTCAGCGCGCGCAATTGACCGCCAAGAGCATCAAGGCACATCCGGGCGACCTCCGGGACTCGGTCTTCGGCTTTATCGGCGACGACTTCCAGCAGTTGCTCGACGCCTCGCCGCCCGACGGGGGCGACAATCCCGAACTCGGCAAGATAGGCGCGGATCGAGTTGATGACCGCGGTCTGCTGGCGAATGAAGAGGTGGCGCGCTCGGTGAAGCATCAGACAGCTCTGTTGTTCAACCGTCTTGGTCGGCACGAACCGCATGTTGGGCCTCGTCACCGCTTCACAGATCGCCTCCGCGTCCGTAGCGTCGTTCTTCTGCCGCTTGACGTAGGGCTTCACATAGGCCGGAGGCATCAATCTCACCGTATGTCCCAACGCCTGCAATTCACGGGACCAATGGTGCGATGATGCGCAAGCTTCGATCCCCACCAGGCATGGCGGCAACTTTTGGAAAAACGCCAAGACGTGGCGGCGCCTCAACTGACGGCGTACGACCACCTGGCCGGCAGCATCAACGCCGTGCACTTGGAAGACCGACTTCGCAATATCAAGGCCAATCGTCGAAATTGACTGCATAGGCTGCTCCTCCGAATCGTGGGAGCCTCAAAACGGCACCCACTCCTTGGCACTCTCGTGCCGGCGGAGGAGCCGTCCACAGCATCATGAGCGGACTCGATCACCGAAGTCGCAGCAGCAACCAGCTTGGCGGTCTTGAGATTGACAACAAGTTCAAATCGCACAGCTTGAGAATACAATATATCGCCTGCATTCGCTCCTCCACGTGCTGCGGACCAATGTCCGCATTTCAGGTCAACTTTGGGCGGCCAAAAGCGGACTTGTGCATCATCCTTATTCGATCACCTCGCTCGCACGCGCGATAAGTGATGGCGGCAACGAGAGATCCAGCGCCTTCGCCGTCTTAAGGTTGACGATCAGTTGCAGTTTGGTTGGCATATAGTAAGGAAGTTCGCTCGTTTTCGCGCCTTGTAGTATCTTGTGAGCATAACCAGCCGCACGAGTACCTATCTCAGCGAGATCAACCGCATAGGCTGCCAGACCGCCGAGCTTGGCGTATGCGGCAAACGGATAAATGGCGGCCAATCGGTTCGCTTGCGCCAACTCAATAATCAATCGGCTCTGGGCTCGATTTTCGGCAGCCGCAGTAACAAGAAGACCGTCTGCATTTTCCTGAACCATTGCCGCAATGACGCGTCGGTACTCGGCCGGGCCGCTAGGGCTGTCCACGGGAGGCCCGAGAATTGCCAGAGCCATCCGCTTGGCTACTTGCCCCAAAGGAAGCCCGTAAGCTTCCCACGAAAGTCGCGGCGTAAGCAGGCCCACTTTGGACAGAGTAGGTTTAATCTCGCGCAATATTTCCAGATACTTTCCATGGATGTCGATGCTCGCATCAGCGCTGAAGCCGGTGACGTTGCCTTCCGGCCGCGACAGGTTGGAAAGAATCCCAAACAGATTTGGGTCCCCCGTGATTGCAATTATTGGAATAGTAATCGTCGCGTCGCGCAAGTACTCCAAGGGGCGAGCGCCCGTCACTACGATCAGGTCCGGTTTCAGGCTGACCAATTCTCGCGCCACTTCCGCGTAACGTTCTGGCTTACCCTCGCCAGATCGACGCTCCACTACGAGATTTTTCCCTTCAGAGTAGCCGAGCCGTTCCAACTCAATGAAGAAAGCAGGATAGAAAGGGTCATTTGCTTTCTCATTCATCACGTCCGTCGGAGCAACCGCGTGGACCACCGCAATGTGCTTAATAGTTGCTGGTTGCCGCGCCCCTGCTAAGAACGGCCATGTCGCCGCGCTGCCAAGTGCGGCCATCAATTGCCGCCGTCCGATTGTGGCTGGCATGTGCCTCTCCCAACCGCGGGCCGCCTATCAATCATATATCACTCGACGAGCACGCTGTCTTCATTGGCTGAATAGGCACCATCGCATCAGCCTGCGGGTGGCGTCTCATTCTACTACTTCTTACGACGCACTATGGCAGCAAAGCCAAGCGTGGTGCTCTTTGTCTGCTCTGGGTCTTGGCTGTGTGAAAACGGCAGGATGCTTGAGGGCGATAGAAGAAGCTATTCGTTCAAGACCGTCTTAGCGGTCAACCTCGCAAGCGCATTAAACTTAGAGAACGAACTGAAGAATGTAATTCTAGCCGTGTTTCGATCTTTCGCGTTTTTACACAGCCAGGGTCAAAACACGAAGAACTCAGGTTGAGCAAATCTGGTCTGCTCTGCCGCGATGAGCGGACCCCCGTCAGAGGTGGCGCAACCTCGCAGACGGGCCCAATTCCGGGCGCGATCCAAACTCGCCGCGTCGCAAAGCAACGGATTGGTTACGGACCAATCTCGGGCTGTGTCGCGGTCGCGGAGGTCTCGCCGGCTGCTGCGAATCCAAGCAGAAAGTCGGCAGCCTTTGAGGCCTTGCTGGCGGCGCGGAAGATTGCTCGGCTGTCTTTCCGAAGGACCTTGAGCCACGAGCCGAGGTA
Organism: Bradyrhizobium sp. CCBAU 11357; assembly: GCF_028128865.1. Classification (NCBI taxonomy): domain Bacteria; kingdom Pseudomonadati; phylum Pseudomonadota; class Alphaproteobacteria; order Hyphomicrobiales; family Nitrobacteraceae; genus Bradyrhizobium; species Bradyrhizobium sp. CCBAU 11357. Next base: position 21,556 of record NZ_LBJW01000008.1, read on the forward strand.
ATCGGCATGGCGCACGGTGGGCTTGATCGCCAGCGCGGCGCAGACGAAGGCAGCGGTCAGTTCGGCGATCAGTTCCTCCTTGGCGTAGAGCTTTGAGCCGAATGCGCCCAATTGGTCCCGGTTCAAGCGCGACGGGTGGCCGGTCCAATGCCCAAGCTCGTGAAACAGCGTTCGGTAGTAGTTGATCTGCTCGAAAAAGGCGGGCTGTGGCGGGACGTGGACCGCGTCCTCTGAAGGCGAGTAAAAGGCCTTGGCGCCGCCGATGCGGATATTGGCGCGCGTTGCGGCGGTGAGCGCTTCGGCCTGCGGCACGATCTCTCGCTCGGGCAAGGCTGGTGCTTCCGCAAGACAATGGTCCGGCAAGTTGTCGCACTGATCGACGTTGAAGACGGTGTAGCGCCGCAGGAATGGAATGGCCGCCCCTTCCGCTTCCTGTCCGCCTTGAGGCGTGCGCCCCGTCTCTCCCTGCTCGCGTTTGGGAACGAAACGATCGGCATAGCAGACGGTGGCGCCGTGCTCTCCCTTGCGCACTGACCCGCCGAGACTCGAGGCTTGGCGAAAGGTGAGCCAGCGCGACGAGGCAAAGCTGCAGTCAAACAGCCGTCCCCACAGGATCAGGACGTTGATCCCCGAATAGGTTTTGCCCGTGGCTGCATTTCTCGGCAGGGTGAAAGCCTGACTGCCACCACCAGCGCCCCAAGGCCGGGCCCACGGGCAAATGCCCGCTTCCAGATCCGCAACGATGTGAGCGGTGATTTCTTCGTAGAGACTTGCCTTCGGCTTGGCCGCGCGATGGTGGGTTGAACTGTCGGACATGACGATCCCCGCTCGCTCCTCTTCCGCGCCCTGCCCCCGAAAGGCGGGGTGGGCGGCGAAGAGCGACCGGAAAGCCCCGAACGCGAGAGGCGGACCGCACCGGAACGGCCGGAGCAATAGCGGAGGACCGCGCCAAGGACACAGGCGACCTCGAGCGCCCCTAACGAGGCGCGGTTGCGGACCGCCGGTTCGGGGCTATGCGGGAGCGCCGCCCACCCCGCCTTCCGGGGGCTCATCAAAAGCGCCGGCCGCCCGCGGCCGGCTCCTCAAAGCATCGCCCCAAACGATCTCGGCGACGTCATCGGGACTGACGCGTGCGGTCGATTACAGGGCAAAGCGCAGGCTCCCAGGTCGTGGACAGCGTGTGTTTGCGCCAGGGATCGAAGCCGCAAGGCCGAGACCGCAAAGCGGGCTCGGTTTACGAGAGCCCGGCCCGCAAGCGGCAGCTTGCGGGAGGCGCCATGTTAGAAAGGAAATCCCAAAACCCCGCCTGACGGCCTGATGGTCAGAGACGCGGCCCATTCGAGGCGAGCTTGGCGGATCGGCTCGGAGAGGATGAACGAGACCTCGGCAACCAACGAGAAGACTTCGAGGCTGGCCGCCGTGTTCTACTTCAGCAATTGCCGGATTTCCCCGATCAGACCGTGATCGCCAAGGCACACGGCCCACTCCAGCAATGTCTGGCGAACAGTCGTCACGAGCATGCCATGGAGCACCAGACGGTCGAACATCGGCCTCCGTTCGGCTTCGCGCCTCGCGGCCGACAGATCTGATAGGAGGCGTATATCGTAGCCCCGCGCGGCGCCCTCCAGGGCTGTCATAAGCACATCCTCCTCGAGCCAGGCGCCCGCGAGATACAGGAAGCGAAAGTCGTCTTGCACCATCCGTTGGACAAACCGCTCATCCTTCCAAAGAAGCTGTCCATCAAGCGGAATCATTTGAAAGACTTGCCCCGTGTGCGCGGCCGATGTTTGCAGCTTGCAGTCGCCCACGGCTAACGGGGTGACGCCCAATATCCGACACCCCGCCTCCAGAAGCGGGAAATTCTCGATATGGGCATCTACCTCCGGAGCGCCGGTCCTCACCCAGTCAGGATTCAAGATGACGGCGACGCTCTGCCTCGGGTCTGCCAGCATGGATCACCTTCCGGCCGTACCCGGAAAGCGTTGACCGCACAACGTCAAGCTGCGGCAGGAATAGACGTGACCGGAATCAAAACCCGGCCAGGGACGCCGGCGGCTTGGTAGAGCGCGTGAAGGGCCGCGTCAGAGGCATGAAGATATCCTGCGAGAGCTGTGGTTTGTCCGACACGGCATGGTGCGCCTAGCCGCTCGAGGGGCCACCCCGCGCGGCGCAGGATCCGTTCCATGCGAACGTCCGTCACCGTCACGATGCTGTCTGCATTTTGCGCTTTAAGATATTCGATCATGGCCGCAAACAGCATGATAGTTGCGCGATTGATGCCGTTGCCGGCAAGCTGGGAGGCCCGCTGTGTATCTACACAGAACCTCGAGCTTTCGAGGACCTTGTCACTTCGCGGCACTAGACTATCGCCCAGCAAGAAAGCAAATGTGTCCGCGAGCATGTTTGGCCCGACCGTCGGCAGCAGCCTGACGCTGCCCACCACAGCGCCATCATCAGTCAGCACCAGAAGATAGGTTGGACTGAGAGCGTCGAAGAGATCGACTTCCATATCCCCGGAAACCGCGACCGACCAATCGAGCCGGTCTTTGAAGATCTGCCTGCGTAGCCGATACATGTCGGCAAGCAGATCGACATGCTGTCCGAAAGCGAGATGGTTCAAGGCGGTTGCAAGCACGGTGACCTCCGGTTGAATCGGTGACAAACCACCACAGCAGAAACCGCGGTTTGCAGCGCCTGTGTTTTTTAACAGGCGCCTCCGGCAGAACCGAACTTAGAAGAAGTTTGATCTAACGAGATCCTGGGGCCCGGCCAACGAATGCCAGCTGTTCTTGCGGGCCAGCATACCGAACGCCACAGGCGCCGACTCATTCGTGGCAACGGCCGGAACGGGCTCGGCGGCTTCCATCGAACACGCCAGGCCCCTGAGGAAGTTCTCGGAGGTGTCACTGCCGACGGCGATACTGGTTAATGCGTACGTCTCGGCTGGCTATTTTACACGGCCGCGCCCGTATGTTCCGCGATAAACTGGCGACCCTGCAAGCTCAGGCGGCAGGAAATCTGGATGAAATGGCCTAGGTCAGCAGGCGACGACGGATGGCCTCGGCGACACACTGCGCGATTGACGTCGCATCCAGCTTGCGCTTTGCATTCTCCAGGTGAAAGGACACGGTTCGGGGCGAAATTCCCAGCAGCAGCGCGCTTTCTGAGACCGTCTTGCCACGTGCCGCCCAGGCGAGGCATTGCCGTTCGCGATGTCCGAGGACCGCATCGACCAGCGGTACTTCGGCGACCAACTGGCGCGCCGCCAGATGCGTGTGGAAGTGCAATCCGACCAGACGCAATATCTGCGCCGAGGTCGCAATCAAGCGCTCGGGATGCAAACCACGATCATCGCTGGCCAGCGTAAACGCCGCCATGCGGCCAAACCCGCCACGGATCGGTATCGTCACGCCGCAGCGAATGCCAAAGGAGACGGCCTCATCAAAGAACCTGCGCTGATCCTTCGTGCCACCCGGCCCTGCCGCGCCGCTCCTCCAGCCGAAAAGGTCATGGTCCAGCCGGGCCCTGCGAATCACCGGATCAAGCTGCTGATAGTGCAGATCGAAATAGCGGCTTGACCACGATCTGGGATAGCAGGAGATCAGCTTCGGTGCCCCCTCGACTATCTTTAGATAGGCAAACCAGCGAAAGCCAAGACACACCGCTGTGCGCGCCGCCGTACGCTCAAACTCAACGTCGTTGCGCGCCAGCTCGATCGCATCCACGAAGTCCTGAAACACGCGATCCAATCTCTTCATCGTGACTGATCCGATACGCAGCGACCGCCGCCGGGCTCGTGACGGGTGGTCCGGAAAGGGCATTCTGGTCAAGGCCACGTCGCGGCGCTGAGCAACGTCGCTTTCGAGAGCAATCGCTGTCGAAGCGAGAGTTCAGAGCGCCTCCTCGTTCGAGGACAACAGGTCGTCTGGAAAGATCTTCAGCCTGCCTCACCCGGTCGCCTACTTGGAGATAGGGGCTTCAGCAGCGCTTGCGCCGTCTCCAGCGCCTCTGCCTCCGAAGCGGCGATCAGCATCGGGTATCCCCAAAACTTCTCTGACACGATCTGGAAGGCTCTCATGCCAAGCCGCTTCGTCCTTGAGGGCTCAACATAGATCAGGGCTTTCACAAATTCGCGCAATCGCGGTTTGTGCTTCTTTGACCAGAGCGCAAGCCTTCTCTGCTCACCTGGATCGTGCTCGTGTTCGTCGATGTCGGCGTTTGCCCCTTGCCCTATGATGACGAAGGGCTTGCCACGATCGAGCAGGGCTTCGAAGGCGGCGAAGGCCTCGTCAGCCGTTCCGGCCGAGCCCTGATCGTAAGATAGCCTTACAATCGGAAAAGTCGCGGTATTCAACAGCATCATCACCCCTATCGGTTCAGTTTGCGCAGCGTGGTTCAATTCGCGTGCGCATGACCAGTGACGATAGTTTGGATGATGCCTCAACTCATTCATCCAAGGCGCCAAAGCGTTGCCCAAAACAGACAATCACGGCGACCGGCAACCAGGTGCTGCGTTGCCAGGCCCTGGTTACCAAGTCTTGGCGGCATTTTGGACGAATTCTTGGCCGCTGGCCGAATTGAGCAATGGTCTGGCCGGATTGCACGATGCAGCGCCGCACCGGGCTGCTGTAGCCATTCCGTTAAACCCCGGCCTGCGCGAAGCGAAGCACGATGCCAATCCACCCACAGCCCAGAGCTGTTCCTGAGCGCCTGTCCAGGAGGCTTGCAAATCCCTACGCCTCAATGGCCCTGCCCCGACCACTCCTACAAATTCGCGCGCAACGTTTGACCAAGGCGCAGCTGCGTGACTTGCTCGTCAGCAATCCCCACGATGCGACGCAGTGGATCAAGGCGGCAGCCGCGGCCGATATCATTCCCGCGCAGATCGTCTGGGGCCAGTTGCTGCTCGATGGGACGCAGGCCGCGCGTGATCCGGTGGCTGCCTTCGTCTGGTTCGAACGTGCCGCCCAATTCGGGGACCCGGACGGACAAAACATGGTTGGCCGCTGCTACGAACAAGGCTGGGGTGTCGAGCCAAATCCGAAGCTCGCGACGGAATTTTTCGAGCTGGCCGCAGCAGCCGGCCACGTCTGGGGCCAGGTCAATCTGGCGCAGATGCTGATGCGCGGCGGAGATCCGGCGGATCGGCCGCGGAGCTTCGAGCTGTTTCGGGCAGCAGCGGAAGGCGGCACCTCCAAGGCCAACCTGAAGGCAATGAATTCGCTTGCGCGATTTCTTGAAGAAGGCTGGGTCGTGCCGGCCAATCCGAGAGGCGCCCTGTACTGGTACAGCCGCGCAGCGGCGCTTGGCGATCACTGGGCCCAGTACAATCTGGCCACGATCCTGCACGCTGGCGGTGACCCGGCCGGTGCCGATGTTTGGCTGGAACGGGCGGTGTCCGGTAGCGATGATGGCTTTCGCCGGCGCATTGCGCCGCTGTTGCTGGCGCACGGCGAACTTGCGCTCCGCCGGCATGGCCTCGAGGCACTTAGGCGCGTAGCAGCTTCCGGCAGTGCCGCCGATGTGCAGGCGTATGCCTCCGCACTCCACGACGTTGCGGCCACAGCCTCTGACGTTGAAGACGCTAGGAGGCTGTTTGAGCTGCCGGCGGCCGATGGACGTCTGGATTCGCAGAATTGTCCCGAGGCGTCGATCGGCCGACGCCTTGTTGGCTACCTCGGCCACCGTATCGCAGCGATGTCACGCCGCATCGCAAGATTATCCAACGCAACATCATCCTGCTCGAAGGGGGCTCTGTGACCATCATCGAAACCTTGCGACCAGCACTTTCCGGACTTGGGGCAGCAGCGAGCCTTGCAAACGGCTTTCTATTCGTTACCGCCGCCAACGCGGAAGGCCAGAACAATCAACCGATGTCGGCGCCTGCGGACAAGGCTACAGCGCTTCCACCGGTCGAGGTGGAGGCTCCCGTTACCAAGCGGCGACGAGCGTCGAACGCCGGCTCGAAGCCGGCCTCGAGACCTGTCTCGGTCAGCCGCCCAAGCAAACCGGCCGAACCGCGTCCGCAGGCTGCGTCCTCGACTCTTTCGCCTGGGAATTCGCTGCAGCGGACCACTGGTCTCAGCCGTCTTTCCGATTCTCTACAAAGCACGCCGCAAACCGTCACCGTCATACCGCGCCTTGTGATCGAGCAGCAGCAAGCAGCAACGATCAATCAGGTGCTCCAATATGTGCCCGGAATCACCGTCGCCACCGGAGAGGGCGGCGGTGGCATCAACGGAGATCAGTTCCGCATCCGGGGTTTTGACGCTTCTGGCGATGTGTATGTCGACGGCTTACGCGACTTTGGTTCCTATGTGCGCGATAGCTTTGCAACCGAAAACGTATTGGTGCTGAAGGGACCCTCGTCACAGAGCTTCGGTAATGGCACGACGGGCGGCGTCATCGAGATCGAAAGCAAGAAGGCCCATCTCGGCGACCAATCAACGTTCGAGGCCTCGGCTGGGACAGGCCCCTACGGACGCGGCATCTTGGACATCAACAAGCAGATCAACGACACGACGGCGCTGAGATTCATCGCCATGGGGAACGGCCAGGATATTGTCGATCGCGACCATGTCTATTCCGACCGGGGCGGCTTCCTCGGCTCGCTAGGACTTGGCCTCGGCACCGAGCAGTCCCTGATCGTCAACTACATGCATCAGCAGAGCGTACAGCGCCCTGATTTCGGGGTCCCCATCGTGAGTGCACCCGGCGTGATCGGAAGGCCGGTGACGGAGTACGGAGTTCCGCGCTCGAATTATTTCGGACGGGAAAGCGACCGCGACAGCGCAACCGCCGACGTTGCGACCGCTCTCTACAAGGGCGAATTCGGTGATTGGCTCACGCTCACGAACGACACGCGTGTGGGGTACTACACACGTGACCTGAAGTTTACGCCTGCGCTGTGCGCCTCGCCCGGCTTCCCGTTTCCAAGCAGCTGCGCAACGGACGTTCTCGCCGGAAATCTGGCGACGCCCTACACAATCTGGTCCGTCGGCGGGACCAAGCAGGTCAGTCACGGCGGGGAAAACGTAACGACCGCCACGATGCGTTTCGACACCGGACCGTTCCGGCACAAGCTCGTCGCCGGCTTTGATGTCTATTCCCAACACGCGACGACGGATTTTTACCTTCCTTCAGGCCCCGAGCCGGCAGGGACTCTTCTCAATCCCATCTTTGCAAACTCACCCGGCTTTGCCCTGACGGTGTCGCCGGGCAATCAATTGTCGGCCACGAGCTGGGATATCGGCCCTTTCATAAGCGATCGCATGTGGTTGACGCCCATGTTCTCGATCCTCGCGGGCGTTCGATGGGATCACTATCGGGTGGACGGCCAGGTAGGCGCGTCTCCGCTTGCGACGACGAGCGAGTTCGCCAGCCCAAAAGCATCCCTGATCTTCGAGCCCACCGCGCATCAAAGTTACTACTTCAGCTATGCACGTTCATTCACGCCGCCGGGCAACAACATCACTTCGCTGAGTTCGTCGCTCGGCCTGTCTCAGGCGCCACGCGCTGCAAACCTTGAGCCGGAAGCGGATACGACCTTCGAGGTCGGTGCTAAGTGGGGCCTGTTCGAGGACCGGCTCGGCGTGACGGCAGCATTGTTCCGCGTCGAGAAGAACAACGCGTCCTATACCGACCAGGCATCGGGAATCCAGACGACGACTGACGACAAGGTGCAAGTCCAGGGAGTTGAGCTCGGATTGACCGGCAAGCTCACGGCGAATTGGGACGTTCAGGCTTCCTATTCCTACATGGACAGCAAGATCATCGCCTCGTCGATCAGCCCGTTCACGCCCGTCTCGGCCGCAGGAAACCGGGTCCCGTACGTGTCTCAGCATGGCCTGGCGATCTGGACCACTTACGACATCGCTCCCCTGCTGCCCAACGTGCCGGGTCACTTCCTTGTCGGGGGCGGGCTCAATTATCGTTCGGACTATTACCTCAACAACCTCAATTCGATGGTGATCCCGGCAGCGACCACGATCGACGGGTTGCTCTCCTACGATCCCAACGAGCGGCACCATCTTGCGCTCAAGGTTACGAATCTCACGAACAAGCTGACCTACAGCTCGGCTTTCGGAAGCGGCTACGCGACTCCCGTCGCGGGCCGTAGCTTCACCCTCACCGCAGCAATCAGGTTCTGAAGAAGATGCTCATCGAAATCCCCCAACTGCTAACCGCCGAAGAGGTAACCTCCGTACGCGACATCATCGAGAGGGCGGATTGGATCGACGGACGGGCAACGGCAGGTGAGCTGGCATCGCGCGCCAAGCACAATGCTCAGGTCCCCGAGGACTCGCCTCAGGCTCACCAAGCCGGCGACATTATCCTGCGGGCTCTCGGCCGGAATGCACTGTTCAACAGTGCCGCTCTACCCCTGCGCGTCCTACCGCCCCTTTTCAATCGATACGACACCGGGATGTTCTTCGATGCCCATGTCGACGGCGCAGTGCGATCCGCGCATGGACTCGGCATTCGCATGCGGGCCGATTTGTCTTCGACCCTCTTCCTCACAGCGCCCGATGACTACGACGGTGGCGAACTGATCATCGAAGACAGTTACGGCGTTCACGCCGTAAAGTTGGCGGCCGGCAGCATGGTCCTGTATCCAGCGGGGAGCCTGCATCGTGTGAGCGAGATCACCCGAGGTGCGCGCTTGTCATCGTTCTTCTGGACCCAATCGATGATCAAGGACGAGGGGCTTCGCACGACGCTCTATGATCTCGACCGTGGCATTGTTGACTTGCGCAAATCCGTGCCCAGCGATGCACAAGGCATCCTCATGCTTACCGGCGTCTATCACAATCTTCTAAGACGATGGGCGGAGCTGTGATGGCAGCCGACCCTCCGCACGAACCCAGGATGCAAATTAAGATGTCGACTTCGAGGATTACGGCGATGACTGATCTGACGAACGAACTCGCCGCTCGATTCGCCCGTCAAAGGGTGGCATTGCTGTGGTCGGTCTGTGGCCTCGGAAACACGATCTACGCGGTCATCCAAATCCTTACATGGGTTAACCGTCAGATCGACGGCTCCGGCACGGCGCCAACGGCGTTCGATGCGATGGCTCTTTGGTACTTTGGCGTCGCATGTTCGATATGGATCATTCCTGCCCTACTTCCTCTCGTCACGCGGCGGCGCGCCGCGATTCTTGGTTCCTTGCTGCTAGGTGGCTTTCTGATGGTCACCAGCGTCGTGGGCGGCGTTTTCGACGGCATGCGCGATGGGCTTCATATAGCAGCGACCGCAATTGTCTCTGTGGCTCTGCCCGGAATCTATGCAGCTCGCGCCTCCTGGCGGCTGCTGCGAATTGCGCATGCGCCTGCAAATCTCGTCAATGAATCCGACTTTTGAGCCAGCACCTAGGCGCTCGATGACAGCCGGTTTAGATTAGCTCAAAAAAGTCGCGTTTAGGATGGCCGCTCCCCTGTCGATTTGCGATGGTCGACTTCGAACATCTCGGCAGGCAAGTCGCCGGCACAAGACTTTGAAAGGCGGCGAGATGCTCCATCGCTTTGTTGACACCGACATCGACCGCGTACCCCGCGCCGTTGCACTGCGAAGCGGAATTCTGTCGAATGATTGGACCTATGATCGGCACCAGCATCGCAAAGCTCAATTGCTGTACTCCAAGCGGGGCATTCTTTGCTGCGAGACGGCCAATAAGGTTTGGCTAGTACCGCCCGGATGCGCGTTATGGATCCCCGGTCAGCTGGCGCACTCGGCTCGTGGCGCTGGTCTCGTAGAATGCCACTGCCTGTATATTGAACCGAGCGCCACCAAAAGCCTGCCCAAGACGTGCGCCACGATCACGATATCACCCTTGATCCGGGAGCTGATCCTCAGAGTGGCTGAACTTCCGGAGTGTTATCCGCTCGGAGGTCGCGAAGATCGACTGGTGATGACCTTGTTGGACGAGCTGTGCGATGCGCCGATCAGTGACCTGAACTTACCGATGCCAAGAGAGGCGCGTCTTCGGCGTCTCGCGGAGATGCTGATAGCCGATCCGAGCGCGAAGACCTCGTTCGCGAATTGGGCAAGTGCGCTTGGCATGAGCGAGCGCACCTTAAGCCGCTTGCTCATACAGGAAATCGGAATGAGCTTCGGACGCTGGAGACACCAGCTTCATGTTATCCTGGCATTGCAAAGAATGGCGCGCGGTGACAGCGTCAAGACAGTCGCCATAGAGCTCGGATACGAGAACGCAAGCAGTTTCGTCAATATGTTTCGAAAGACCTTAGGCAAGCCTCCGGTTCGCTATCTGGCAGAACATCGCGAAACTGCAGTGAGCGGCATGACTGTATAGATGCCCTACTCGTCCAAGTCGCCGGAAATGTCAGTCGAGATCAAACCCCTGAGCGGAAGCTTCGTAAACGATTTCGAGCAGGGCAATCTGGATCTGCTCATAAGCCTAGAGGAGATGCTTCGGATCGTCATCCCAGCGCATTGATCTAGATGAGACTTCAATTCCTCCAGGGCACGGAGCGAATCCTGACCTGCCATCACCGCCATGCGGAGATGTATTCGAAGCCGTATGACCTGAGGATCGTCAATGCCCCTTCGAGATCCCGCCCATCGAGATGCTGATGCAGTCGCACAAATTCAGAGAGGACGATCCGGCTCTTTCCTAATTTCGAGGCCTCATGCAATCAGTAGCGAAGGCAATCTGACGCGTCCGAAGGACGATGCCGTCAATATGTCGCCCGGCCGCCAGACAGATCAAACACCGCACCCGTACTGAACGAGCATTCTTCACTTGCGAGCCAGCAGACTAGCGACGTCGCTTCCTCAACGGTACCGAACCTCCCGAGCGGTATCTTCGACAGCATAAAATCGATGTGCTGGGGTGTCATCTGGTCGAACAGCGGCGTTCTGATGGCCGCGGGCGTGATGCAGTTGACGCGGATGCCGGTCGTGGCCGTTTCCTTGCCCAGCGATTTGGTAAGCGCGATCACCGCAGCTTTGGACGCACTGTAGGCCGAAGCGTTCGGGTTGCCTTCTTTTCCTGCGACCGAGGCGACGTTCACGATGCGACCGTAGCCGCCCTTCTCCATCGGGCGGACAGCGGCGCGGTTGCAGTAGAAGGCCCCGTTGACATTGACCTCAAAGACCTTGCGCCAATCGCTGCCCGGGTAATCCTTCAGGGCGCCATTCGGTCCCGTGATGCCGGCGCTGGCTACCAGAATGTCGAGCCGGCCGCCCAGCTCGTCGATGCTCCGCCGCATGGCGGCATCAGCCGCGTGTTCCTCCCCGACGTCGACCGACTGCGTGTGTGCCGCGCCGGCCTCCGCCGCTGCGGCGGCGAGGGCGGAGGCGTTCAAGTCCCACATAGAGACCCGGGCGCCCTCGGCCGCCAGGCGACGAGCCGCGTCGCGACCGATGCCGGACGCCGCGCCAGTGACGACGGCCGTTCGTCCTTCGAATCTTCCGCTATAGACGGTCACGATCGCGGCCTCGCGGCGGGCGACCATTCGCGAGTTTGCTGGCGTTGCGTTCCGAGACTCTCGATTCCGAGCGTCATGACGTCGCCCGGCTTGAGATAGATCGCAGCGGGCTTCTTGCCCATGCCCACCCCGGGCGGCGTGCCGGTCGCGATGATATCGCCGGGCATCAGCGTCATGAAGCGGCTGACGTAGCTGACGATCTCGGCGCAGTCGAAGATCATGGTCCGGGTGTTACCCGCCTGCATGCGTTTCCCATTGACGTCGAGCCAGACGTCGAGCGCCTGCGGGTCGGCAACCTCGTCCGTCGTCACCAGCCAGGGTCCGACAGGCCCGAAGCTGTCGCAGCCCTTTCCCTTGTCCCACGTGCCGCCGCGCTCCATCTGATACTCGCGCTCGCTGACGTCGTTCACGACGCAGTAGCCGGCGACGTGAGCGAGCGCGTCGGGGCGCTCGACGTACGAAGCTCGCGCGCCTATCACGATGCCGAGCTCGACCTCCCAGTCCGACTTCGTCGAACCTTTCGGCAGAACGACGTCGTCGTTCGGACCGCTGAGTGACGTGATCGCCTTCTGAAATACGATGGGCTCGGAGGGCAGCGGAAGGTTCGCCTCCGCCGCATGATCGGCATAGTTCAGACCGATTGCTATGAACTTTCCGACATCTGCGACCGGTACGCCGAAACGCGGCTCGCCGGCGACGAGCGGCAGCGTGGATGGAGCAATCGCAGCGATCTTTTCCAACGCTGAACGCGACAGGTTGGCGGGGGTGAGGTCGGCGATGACGTTCGACAGGTCGCGCAGGCGGCCCCGATCGTCGACGAGCCCTGGCTTTTCGGCGCCGGGATTACCGAATCTGACGAGCGTCATTTGGGTGTCCCTTCGGACGTGCTTAGGCGAACCGTGCCGAGACAGTGCCAAGCCCAGCGATGTTGGCCTCGAAAGCGTCGCCCGGGTTCACGGGCACCATCGGACCGAGCGCTCCGGAGAGCACGACGTCGCCGGCGCGCAGCGGCCGCTTGCGGCGAGCAAGTTCGCCGGCGAGCCAGGCTATCGCGTTGAGCGGATTGCCGAGACAGGCCGCGCCGGCCCCCTTCGAGACGATCTCGTCCTTCCTCGTCATCTGCATCTGGAGGGCACGGAGATCCAAGCCATCCAGTCGGCGCACGGGCCCTCCGAGGACGAAAAGACCCGACGACGCGTTGTCGGCGACGGTATCGACGATGCCGATGTCCCAATTGGTGATGCGGCTGCCGACGATCTCGAGGGCGGGCATCGCGTAGGCCACCGCGCGCAGCACGTCGGCCACGGTGGGCGCCTCGACCTCGACGTCCCGATCAAGAAGGAAAGCCACTTCAGCTTCGATCTTCGGCTGAAGCACACGCCCCGCAGCGACAGGCTCGTCCTCGCCCACGATCATATCGGCGAAGAGAACTCCGAAATCTGGCCTGTCGACGCCGAGTTGCTTCTGCACCGCGCGCGATGTCAGCCCGATCTTGCTTCCGACCACGCGACGACCTTCCTTCTCCCAATGCGCTGTGTTCTCCTGCTGGATCGCGTAGGCCGCGTCGACGTCTAGGTCCGCCAACTGCGGCCGAATAGGCGCGATCGGAGCGCCCGAATAAGCGGCGCGGATCTGAGCGGCGAGTTCGCTGCGCTTGGTTTGCTGGTTCATCTGAACGATCCTTATTTGCCGGTCCGCAGGAATTCGATCTGGAGCCGATTGAACTGCTCAGCGTCCTCGAACTGGGGCCAGTGGCCGCAGCGGTTCATGACCACGAATTTCGAGCCCGGAATCATGTCCGCGATTTGCTTCCCCTCCTCGGGAGTCGCGGTCGGATCGTGCGAGGTCCATACGACCATCGTTGGGGTGTTGATCGACCGGTATTGGTCGGCGGTGATCATGTTGGGCCGGCGGATTTCCATCTCCTGCAGGCACATGATCCGCTTCATCGTGTCGGCGAACCCCGGTTGCGCGTAGATTGCGCGGCGGGTCTCGATCAGATCGTCCGAAACCATGCTCTTGTCGCACATCAGGAATTCGAGCCGCGCCTTGATCCGCTCCCAAGAAGGATCGGATGCAGCCTCGTTGGACAGCCTTTTCAGCCGCTCCATCACCTGGGGATGCGCCGTCCAGCCACCGGCGGTGTTTAGGACAAGCTTCTCCACCGCAGCAGGACGATGCACGGCCAGATAGGTAGCGACCCAGCCGCCGAGCGACTCACCACTGATCATCGCCTTATCCCTGCCCAGCTTCTTGAGGACAGCGAGGACGTGGTCGGCGTAGTCCTTGACCTGGTAGTCGATGGCCGGCTTGTCGGTCCAACCGTGTCCCAGCATGTCGATGGCGACGAACCAGAAATGATTGGCGTGCGGACCGAAGTTTCTGGAATATGCCTCTGCATGGCCGCCGACGCCGTGCAGCGCCAAGACGAGCGGCTTGGACGGGTCGCCCGACTCGATGCAGCGGGTCCGAATTCCGCCGGCGTCGATGAAGTGCTGTTTGAAGGAAAAGCCCCTCAGATCGGCCCAGACGCTGGAAAAGTTCTCTGGTCTTTTGTCGCTCATAGCTGGTCTCGTTCGTTGATGTCAGGCGAAAAGCGGGGTGCCGCTGGGCCTCGACGGAGAGGATCGTTTCTCGCGCGGGATGGCCGAGAGGTCCGGGAGATCAAGGACCGCCCGGATGGCTGCACTGAGCCGATCGAAGGCCGCGCTTGCGTCGGACGTCCCCTCCATGTCGCGCCAGGCGACCACGCCATCCGGGCGGACAAGCAGAACTCCGGCTTCCTCGATCTCGCGAATGCGCTGCCACTCGCAATAGAGGTCCTGTGCCTCAGGCGAACCTGTCACCACGACGCGGAGGAATGGCAGATCGAGGCGCAGCGCTGCTTCCTTCCATGCCGCGCCGGCGAGGCCGGTCACGACGGTGAAGAGGCCCTTTCCGGTCACGTCCAGCGTCGACACGCGCAAGCCATCACGATCGACGAGCCAGGCATGCGGGATCTTGGCACCCGGGCGCGACGTCGGTTGATGGTAGAGGCCGCGATCCCGCCGCCACTCCTCCGGCTTGACATCGACGTCGGGAATCACGGCCGAGGATTCGTACCGCTGGTTCATCTCGGTGCCTTGGGCGTTGAATTCCGTCTGCTTCAGGTTCAGCGCCGCCTGGGCCGCCTTCCGGGCGGCCACGCCTTCCGGACCCGGATCGCGGAAGCGCGCGATGCCCGCGCCGACCGGGTTCTCAGCGCCCTGCACCCTGAAGCATGCGTTCAGCGGGGCGTAATCGAGCCGGGATTGGTTCGCCCGCAGCACGATCTGCTTTCCGACCGGCGCCCGCTCCTGCGAGTAGCTTTCCAGCAGCTTCGGACCGGCCCAGCCCTTAACCGAGTAGGCGAGCTTCCAACCGAGGTTGTGGGCGTCCTGGACGCAGGTATTGTTGCCCAATCCGCTTGACGGCGGGTGCCGGTGGACCGCATCGCCGCCGCAGTGCACCCTGCCTTTCGAATATTGGGTCACGTAGGCCTGGTTTACGTACCAGATCGATGTGCGCACGATGTCGATGTCGACGGATGGGTCGCCGATCAGAACCTTTATCTTCGGAATGATCGTTTCCGGAGATAAGTCCGGCTCGCCCTTGCTGATGTCGAAACCCCAGCCGGCGATCCACTGCGTCCAGGGATGCACGGCCCGCAGCAGGCCCATGCCGATCTCGCCGAAGCTCGCATCCGGCGTCACGATCCAGTTCAGGATGCTCGGCCGATGCTTGCTGTATTTGGTCAGGTCACAGTTGAAGACGGTGTAGACGGTACCTGCGCGCGCCATCTGTCCTTCGATCGGCAAGCCCAGATGGTCCACCACCCAGGAGCGCGCCCCGTCCGCACCCACCATATAGCGCGCGCGGACAGTGTACTCTCGCCCGTCGAGGCGATCGCGCAACATGGCCGTCACGCCGTCCGCATCCTGCTCATGCCGGACGTACTCGGTGTTGAATGCGAAGGTCGCGCCCTTCTCGGCCGCCTTTTGAAACAGAATTGGCTCTAGCAATGGTTGGATGATGTCGACCATGCCGCAGGGGCTCGCGCGCAGATAATCGCCGCGGCGGTCGTCACCGGTCCCCCACGTCCGCATCCGGATCAACTCGGAGCCGGCCAAGCTGGTCGTGAAGGTCGTGTCGCCCATGAGCTCCCAGGGGCTCGCGTAGCGGGCGACGTCCTCCGCGATTCCGAGATCGCGGAAGACCTCGTTGGCACGCTGGTTCGTGATGTGGGCGCGCGGGCTGTCGGCCATCCAGTTGCCGCGCGATATGATGTGACTGCGAACGCCGCAAATGGCGAGCGCCAGGGCGGTCGTCGAGCCCGTGGGGCCGGCGCCGATGATGAGTACGTCCGTTTCGTATGCCATTTGCCTGCTCCGCGAAGCTTCCGCATTCGCGCGGGGTTAGTCGATCAATGAGATCCGTCGGCCTGTCTGGCCGCCATCATCGCCATGCCGGCGATCCAGCCCGGAATCGCTTCGTAGAATTCCTGCTCCATCTTGAATTGGCCGCCCGTGGAAAAGGCCCCGAAGGCGGCGACCCATGCGAGCACCTCGTTGGCGCCGCGCCCCGCGACTTCGCGGACCTTGCCGGTCTCGAGCGCGTCGGCGCGCCAGATCTGACCGCTCCGCAGGATCTCCATGAACTCCGCATCCCACTCGGGGTTGAGCGGCTGGCACGGCCCCTTGCCCGCCTCGGCGAGAACACCTGCCTCGAGCACGCGCTTCTCGCGGGCTTCCTTGGCCTCGGCCGTCGGATTCCGGCCGTTGATCAGGCGTTCACGGATTTCGGGCGGCGCATCCTTGATCGACGGGAGCGGTGGATCGTGTGAGAGCCCGCCGGATGCGGCAAACAGCACCCGCTTGCCGGACCGCATGGCGAAGCGGCCAACGGATTCACCGAGTTGGCGGGCCCGGCGATAGGTCGGCACCGGGGGCGCGGCGGCGTTCACGAAGATCGGCAAGATCGGAATGGACTTGAAGTCCCCGAACATCGCTTCCCACAACTGGACGAAGCCGTGATCGACCGGCATGCGGTAGGACACCGCGATGTCGAAATCCTCGGCCCGCACGTGGTCGATGAGTTCGAGCGCCGTCTTCTCCGGAACGTCCAGCGGGCCTGTCCCGCCTCCCCAGTCGCCCAGCGAGACGGCTCCGGCTCCGACGCAGAACGCGGGCATCAGGTCGTAGAAGAAGCCGTTGAAGTGATCGGGCGCGAACTGGACGATGTAGTCCGGCGCGAACTCCTTCACGAAACTTCCGAGACGTCCGAACGCGGTTCGGACGCGCTGCTCGGTCTCATTGCTGGCAGGTCCCTTGTACATCAAGGGAGTATGGGAAGCGCAGACGATGGCGACTGACATGGTCGAATTCCTTCGAACGTCGAGTTGATCTCTCGAATGATGGCGGCAGCCTACTTCTTCACCAGCTGACATGAGCTTTCGGAAAGCGGGCGATTGACGGATTCACCAGGCAACGTCTGCACGACGTTGTAGAGGTCCCAATCACCCTTGTTCTCTCCGGGCTTCTTCACCTGGAGCAGGTACATGTCGTGGATCATCTTGCGATCTGCGCGAATGTAGCCGTCGGCCGCGAAGAAGTCGTGTACCCGCTCCTTTTCCATCCGCTTCATCACCGTCGGAGCGTCGTCGGTGCTCGTCGCCTTGACCGCCTTCAGGTAGTGCGCGACGGACGAGTAGACGCCGGCATGGAAGCCGGTCGGCATTTGCTTCGCCTTCGCGAAGAATTTCTCGGCCCAGGCGCGCGTTTCGGGCGTCCGGTCCCAGTAGAACGGGGACACTTCGTAGGCGTCATGCGCGATCTTCAGGCCCACCGCATGTACGTCCGTCAGCACCGATTGTAGCGGCACGATCTTGGCCTTCGCGCTCAGCCCAAATTCATCGGCCTGCTTCAGCGCCGTCACGGTATCGCCGCTGGAAGCCGCGATCGCGATGACGTTGGCGCCCGCGCTGGAGGCGGTCAGCAGAAAGGACGCAAAGTCGGATGTGTTCGGCGGAAAGACGGAGTTGCCCACCACCTGGCCGCCGTTGAGCTTGACTTGCTCCGACGTATCGCGCGTCAGGGCATTGCCGTACGCCTGATCGACAGTCAGGAAGTACCACTTGGTACCACCTGCCTCGATCACGGACTTGGCTGCGCCCTTTGCGAGATTGTAGGTATCGACCGTCCACTGGACCGTAAGCGGCGAACAGGCCTTGCCGTTGAAGTCGGACGAGGTCGATCCCGAGAGCAGCATGATCTTGCTCTTCTGAGCGGCCATGTTCTGGACGGCGAAGCCGATCGGCGAGCCCTGCATGTCCGCGACCGCATCGACGCCTTCCACGTCGAACCAGCGGCCAGCGATCTGAGAACCGATGTCGGGCTTGCCGGAATGGTCGGCCGAGATCACTTCGACGTTCAGGCCAGCGCCGAAGTCTTCGGCGGCCATCTGGGCGGCGACGACCGAACCCTTGCCGTTCGCCATGGATGTCGGACCGGCGATGTCGGTCAGAACGCCGATCTTGACCTTGCCATCGCTGAGGTTCGGAGTGCCTCCGGCGGTCTGCGCCGCCGCTGGCGCCGCCAAGGCCAGACACACGGCCGAGGATAAATAAAACCTTGAATGAACCATCGTTTCCTCCCGTCGCCGCCTGTTTGGGCGTGCGGACGATGGATTGCCGCCGATTGAACTATGATTCCATCTGAGTCTGTGAAATGTTCGCACTGCGAACACGTCCGGAGGCGATCATGCACCGCAATGTCAGGGCACTTTCCCGAGGATTGGCGCTGATCAATGAGCTAAATGCGAGCGGACCGTCGAACGTCGTACGGCTCGCGAAGAGGACCGGTCTCAACCGGACGACCTGCTATCGCTTGCTCGATACGCTACGCGAAGATGGCTACGTGACCTTAGACGAGACGAACGCCCTCTTCGCATTGACGCCGCAGGTGCGCACCTTGAGCGAAGGGGTGTCTTCGCGCGACCTATCGAGCCAGGCGGCTCTGCCTGCGATGTTCGGTCTTCTGGATGACGTCTCATGGCCCAGTGACTTCGGAGTCTTCGAGCTCGGCTCGGTGCTCATCCGCGAGAGCACACATCCTTTCAGTCCGTTCTCCGTTCATCGCTCAATGGTCGGAAGGAGGAGATCCTTGGTGCGTAGTGCGCTTGGGAAGGCCATCCTGGCCGCCTGCGCGCCGACGCTACGGCGTGAAATGCTGGACCTGACCGCATCGCTGGTCGAGGAAGACGCGGCGTTGGCGAAGGACCACCGCTTCATCAACGATATTCTAGCGCAAACAAAGACGGACGGCTACGCATCGTCGGTTGGTGGATCGGAGGCGGGCATCAGTGCGATCGCACTGGCCATTCCAGGCGGGGGGCCCGTTCTCGGCAGTCTCAATCTGATCTTCTTCTCATCCTCGATGACTCCTGAAATGGCAGCCAAGAAGTATCTGGCGAGCATGAAGAGGGCTGTAAAAGAGATCGAGCGGCGGTGGTCTGCCGCTAACAAAGCGCGCGGAAAGATCGCCTGACAAGTTGTCACGCGCTTCCGCTCAGCGCCAAAAGTAGTCATAAGCCCATGTCATCTTATGGCCAATCGCGACATATCGCGCTGCCGCACGAACATGGTCGCTATTGGAGCGAAGCGGACGTAGTCACCAGTCACATGACGCCGCCAAGCTTATGGGTACACGGCCTAGCTTGCCGTATATTGCGCCTTCACGTGGTTACGGACGATGTTGACCTCCGATGGGCTCGACGTCGCGATCGCCGGGTCAGGTTTAACGGCCTACAACTTCGGTGGCGTGCTCGGCACATTGATGTGCGCCATGGCCGTCACCCGGTACCGTTCCGCTGTGCAGCCCTTTTCGGCGCCGCCATCGCGCAAACTACAACTTGCGCGAGGCATTAGCGGTGGCCTTGAGGTAGATTCGAGCTATCGGATAATGGGGAGAGCTGCGGCGTAGAAATGGCGGAGAGAGAGGGACTCTCTGCCACCCCTAGGGCGCAGCCCAAAAATCGACTGGAAAATCATCATCTTCCGGCTAGCCAGGTGGTCGATGTTTAGTGCAAAGGTGTGCCAGCCGCAAGCCAAAGGCGGCAGCGATCCCGATCTTGATCGTTAATCGAATCCTTGGCTATCGCGCAGTCGCATCGGTGCTCAGACAGACGCTGCTCTATGTCGGACCGGCGAAGTGGAGCCCGCAGAGCGCCACCGCGACTTCGGTCGAAGAGGCCCTGTCGTCCTCCATGGCAGCGACGCACGGGCGCTGATCCGACCGTCGGTGGCCGAGCCGAGGCCCGCTTCCGCCCTGGGCTGGCTAGCTAGCCCGATCTCGATGTCCAAGCCACGGGCTTCAATCGCCCTCGTCTCAAGGCCGCCTTTTTGTGCCGTCTGGGCCACCCTCGCGACATTTCGTAGTCCGGAAGGATGCGCCCCGCGGCGACACTTCTCGACTACCAGCTTTCTCCAAACGGTCGCAATTCAACGTTGAACGACCACGCGCTGCGGTCCTGGTGGACGACGTGCCAGATCTCATCCGCGATGGCGCGCGGCTTGATGAAGAAATCGTCTGGTCGGTCCGGCCAGCGCTTCCGCGTCCATTCGAGATCAATCACGGCATCGACGACAACATAGGCGACGTGAACACCCTGCGGTCCGAGATCACGTGCCATCGCTTCGGCCAGAATTCGCTGCGCCGCCTTGGTCGGCGCGAAACCTGCAAAGCCGGCTTTGCCCCGCAATGCCGACGTGTTGCCGGTGGCCACGATGGCGCCCTGGCCAGCCGTCACCATCGCTGGGGCAAATCGCCTTGCCAGATATAGCAGCCCCATCGTGTTGACCTGGAAGTTGCGGTTCAGGATAGACGGATCGATTTCGCGAAATGTGCCGAATGCACCGCCAACCGCGTTATGAATCACCACAGCGGGATTGCCGAGGTCGCGCTCCACGGCGGCTCCGACCGCTTCGACTTGGTCAGGATCGGAAACATCGCAGCGAAATCCCTTTGCGCCCGGCAGTTCCTTCTCCAGGGCCGCCAAACGTTCCTCGTTCCTGGCCAGCAGAGCGACGCGATAGCCGCTCTCGGCAAATCGCCTTGCGAGAGCGGAACCTGTGCCGGGGCCGACACCGGATATCAGGCAGACAGGCGCGGTCATGCGATCAGTCCTCCTCGCTCGGCCGGCTGCTCAGGCAGCGGCCTTCGACAACAGCTTTTCGACGTATGGCTTTAGATCAGGCCGGAAATGCACGTGCTCGACGAGACGGGAGAAATGAGCAAAAGTCAGCGGATAGTCATCTTGGACCGCCGGATGCAGGATCCTCTCCAGCCCAAGCTTGCGCAACTGATTGGCCCGCGCATGCTCGTTCATGAAAAGCGCCAGCTCCGCAGCGAAGCAGATGTCGGCCAGCGATAGCCCAGTGCCCACCAGCGCCTCGCGCTGCTGCGACAGCGCCCGCTCGATGCCCGAAGCATAGATCGCAAACGCCTCCTGGGCTCGCGCATGGACGGCGGCATCGACCGTGTCGCTCGATAGCGCCAGGAGATAAATCTGTGAGTCCCTGGCGAAGACCAGGCTGACATCGAGAAAGCTGTCGATCCTGGACGCCTCATAGGCGTCGCGACCATAGAGCGCGGACTTCGACTCGCCGAGCCGCGCCACCGCCCGCATGATGCTGTTCGACTCGAAGATCCCGATTGTCCCATGAGGCCCGAAAGCGGCGGGCACGTTGCCGAACGGCTGCGCTGCCATGAACGCATCGGTCTTGAAGAGTTGCGAGCCGGTCAGCCCAACGCGACCGGTTCGAGCCAGCGAAGATAGCGAGGCGCGTTCATGCTCCGCTAAAGGATGGGCGTCATAGTCCCACAACCAGTCCCGGAGCTCCTTGGGCGGAGCTCCCCTGACCTCTACCTCCACACCGCAGAACCGCGCTGCGATGGTCGCCTTCCAGACCCGGGGGTTCGGCAAGTAGGAGAATATCCGCAAGTCAGCCATGATGCCTCCTCCTGATCGTCTCCGCCCTCGTCGGTCCTCGCCTCGAGGCCGAGAAGTCACGGGGCGGAAGGTTACTCCGAGCTTGCGTCAAGTATCCCACCGAACGGCTCCCAGTGGGTTCCGGTCCAGCGCTGAAGCTGCAGTTGCGTCCAAACCATATTGTTGGCCTCGCTGGTGTTGATCCGGATGCCGGGCAATGCGGTCGACAATGTGAAGTTCTTCAGCGACTTCGCTTGCCTAATGACGTTCTCGCGCGAAAGGTCGTCGCCGCATTGCTTGAGGATCTGTTCTAGCAGCATGCCCTGCTGATAGCCGGTCAGATAGCTCGTATTGGTGATATCGGAGCCTGCCAGATAACGATCGAAGAAGGCACGATAGGCCTTGATGGCATCGTCGTCTTTCCAGCTCTCGTCGTTGGGATCCTTGTTGAAGGTGCCGACGATGACGCCGACGGAATTCTCCAGCCCTGCCGGTTTGATCGTTCCGGCGATCGACGACGACGGGAAGTTGATCAGGATCGTTGGCTTCCACGCCGTCTCGGCGGCGCGGCGGATCGCCTGCGCGGCGAACTTGGGCGTGCCTGCGATGAACAGCGCCTGCGCACCCGAGCTCTTCAGCGCTACGACTTGCGAGTCGATCGTCGGCTCGGTGACCTCGTAGCTGGCGGTGACTACGCGCTTGTCGAACTCGGGGCCGAGAACGGCCTTGAACGCGTTGACGTAGTCGCGGCCGAGATCGTCATTCTGGTAGAGAATGGCGTATTTCGCCGAGGGCAACGCGCGCGTCAGATATTTGGCGTAGATCTTTCCTTCGGTGTCATAGCTGACGAGGCTGGTGGTGGTCAGCGGATAGTCCTTGACATTGGTGAACTTGCTTGCGCCTGTGACGATTGCGATCGTCGGCACGCGCTTGGCAGCAAAATATTTTGCCACGGCAGTATTGCCTGCGGTACCGAGCTGGCTGAACATGAACGCGACTTCGTCGCCTTCGACGAGTTTCCGTGCATGCTCCACCGATTTCGGCGGGCTGTAGGCGTCATCCAGCATCAGATAGTCGATCTTGCGTCCATTGATGCCGCCGCGCTCGTTGACCGATCGCATATACGCCAGCACGCCATGCCCGACCTGGCCGATCGAAGAAGCAGGCCCGCTGAGCGGAAAGATGCCGCCGATCTTGATGCTTGTCGCGGTGACACCGACCGGATCGGCTGCCCAGCAGGGCGCGGATGTCGCAATCAGGAATGCACAAGCAAGTCGGATGCCTCTAAACATTGCGTATTCCTCCAAGGTTGCTTTTCGCACGCGGCCTTCCATGCGGTCGGCCATGACGGAAAACTGGCGCTTCTTCAGGCGGCCAGCCTGAGTATCTTGACGATGTCACCTGGCTCGCGGATCGGCTGCGGATTGGCCCGCGTGAAGATCGAAAGCATGGCGTTCTTGCCGATCAGCTCGAAACGGTCCTCGGCCACGCCGACCTCGGCGAGCCGCCGCGGCAGGCCGAGCTCCGCGATGAAGGCCGCGAAGGCTTCACCGGCATCACGGCCGGGCGCGCCGAGCGCGGCGGCGACCGATCGCTGAGCCTCTTGCGTGGCCGGCAGATTGTAGCGCAGCACGCTCGGCATCATCACCGCCGTGCAGAATTGTATCTTGTGATCGCCGGATCAAGGATGATGCTGCGCGGCATCATCATCGGATGATTGAAAATCTGCTTCAGCTTGCGGCCGGAGTCGGTGACCAGCGCGCCTGAATTGTATTCACCGCCGGAGAGCGTGCTCGGGATGGCGATCATCCGCACCTTCGGGGTTCGGAACGGTCCGAAGCGGCGGTCTGGCGTGGTCTCGAAGCCGTCGAGCCCCCTTGGTTCGAAGATCTCGTGCTCCATGCACATCAGCACGATCTTTGCCGCGTCGACTACCGAGCCGCCGCCGATCGCAACGACCAGGTCGGCCTGGGCATCCCTGGCCTGCCGGGCGATCTGCGTCACCACCTCCCGGGTCGTGTGCTGCGGCACGCCGTCAAAAGTCGCCGCATGGCGCTCACCGAGCGCCGACCGGATCTTCTCGATTTCGTCGGTCGTGGTGTTGAGGGTGCGGCTCGCGATCAGATAGACGCGCCTGGCGCCCAGCCGCTCGGCCTCCTCCCGCAGCGCCTCCGGCGCGGGCTTGCCGTAGATCACGGATTCCATGGTGGGATATTGATGGCTACCGACGACGGGCATGCTCTTCCTCCCTGGTGTACTTTTCTCCGCACCGCTGCGGCGCCGGGTCACGCCGCCGCCAACCGCCCCGGTTTGTGCTCCCTCTCACCCTTCGTCAGGCGACCGCGAGGGCCCGCTGCGCCTCGACCTTGCCGTCGAGGAAGCCGGTCAACCGCTGGCGTATGATCGATTCCGCCTCCGCCATGATGCGGTCGATCAATTCCTTGACCGTCGGGATGTCGTGGATCAGCCCGACCACCATGCCGCAGCTCCACGCTCCCGCATCCATCTGACCCTCGACCATCACCTTTGGATAGACGCCGGCCACCTGGTCGATGATGTCGTCTATCTTCAGACTTTCGCCCTTCTCGCGCTCGATCTCGAGCAATTCGCTGACGCCCTTGTTCTTCAGCACGCGCTCGGTGTTGCGCAGGGCGCGCATCACCAGCACGGTGTCGAGCTCGGTCGCCTTGACCAGCGCCTGCTTCACGTTGTCATGGACCGGCGCTTCCTTGGTGGCCACGAAGCGCGTGCCCATGTTCATGCCGGCCGCACCCATCGCGAGCGCGCCGACAAGACTGCGTCCATCCGCCATGCCG
This sequence comes from Bradyrhizobium sp. CCBAU 11357, assembly GCF_028128865.1. Lineage (NCBI taxonomy): Bacteria > Pseudomonadati > Pseudomonadota > Alphaproteobacteria > Hyphomicrobiales > Nitrobacteraceae > Bradyrhizobium > Bradyrhizobium sp. CCBAU 11357. The sequence goes on from NZ_LBJW01000008.1 coordinate 45,830, forward strand.
CCGGAGGCCACGAACGGGATCTTCAGTTCGTCCGCCGCCCGCGGCAGCAGGATCATGTTCGGGATGTCGTCCTCGCCGGGATGACCGCCGCACTCGAAGCCATCCACGCTGACGGCGTCGCAGCCGATCTTCTCGGCCTTGAGCGAATGCCGTACCGAAGTGCATTTGTGGATCACCTTGATGCCGGCCGCCTTCAGCGCCGGCATGTAGGCTTCCGGGCTGCGGCCCGCAGTCTCGACCGCCTTGATGCCGCCTTCGCGAATGGCGGCGATGTATTCCGGATAGGGCGGCGACGACAGCGTCGGCAGGAAGGTCAGGTTTACGCCAAATGGCTTGTCGGTCATGTCGCGGCACCGCGCGATCTCCTTGGCGAGGAGTTCCGGCGTCTTCTGGGTCAGACCGGTAATGATGCCGAGTCCGCCGGCATTCGACACGGCCGCCGCCATTTCGGCGAAGCCGACATAATGCATGCCGCCCTGGATGATCGGATGCTGGATACCAAACAGTTCAGTGATTGCTGTCTTCACTTGAAAACTCCGCTTCAATCAATGGACGATTTCGAACAGGCCGGCCGCGCCCATGCCGCCGCCGATGCACATGGTCACCACGCCGTACTTAGCCTTGCGCCGCCGGCCCTCGATCAGGAGGTGGCCGGTCAGCCGCGAACCGGTCATGCCATAGGGATGACCGATCGCGATCGAGCCGCCGTTGACGTTCAGCTTGTTCGGATCGATGCCGAGCTTGTCGCGGCAGTAGATGACCTGAACCGCATAAGCCTCGTTGAGCTCCCAGAGATCGATGTCGTCGATCTTGAGGTTGTGACGCTTGAGCAGCCTCGGAATTGCTGCGACCGGGCCAACGCCCATCTCATCCGGCTCGACCCCGGCGGCGACGAAACCGCGGAAGATCCCGAGCGGCTTCAGGCCCTTCTGCGCGGCGATTCTGTCGCTCATGATCACGCAAGCCGAGGCACCATCGGAAAGCTGGCTGGCATTGCCTGCACTGATGGTCTTGCCCTCGAACACCGGCTTGATCTTGGCAAGGCCTTCCGCGGTCGTGTCCGGACGCGGGCCCTCATCCGTTGACAGGGTCACCTGCTGATACGTCACTTCCTTGGTGTCCTTGTTGACGACAGCCATCCGGGTCGCGATCGGAACAATCTCGTCGTTGAACCGGCCGCCCTGCAAGGCCGCGCCGACCCGTCGCTGGCATTCGAGCGAGTATTCGTCCTGCTGGTCGCGGCCGATCTTGTAGCGCTCGGCGACCACTTCGGCCGTCTCCAGCATGGACATGTACATCTCCGGCTTCATCGCCATGAGATCCTGGTCGATGGCATGGAACCTGTTCATGTGATCGTTCTGCACCAGACTGATCGACTCGATGCCGCCGCCGATTGCGATCTCGACGCCGTCGAGCATGATCGAGCGCGCCGCGACCGCGATCGCCTGGAGGCCGGAGGCGCATTGCCGGTCGATCGTCGTGCCGGCAACCGTGACCGGTAGACCGGCGCGGATCGCACCCTTGCGCGCGACGTTCATCACCATGGTGCCCTGCTGCATGGCGCAGCCCATCACCACATCTTCGACTTCGCCCGGCGCGATGCCTGCGCGCTTCACCGCCTCGGCCATCACGTGACCGGCCAGCGTCGGACCATCGGTATTGTTGAGCGCGCCGCGATAGGCCTTGCCGACACCGGTACGCGCGGTGGATACGATTACTGCTCCAGTCGTCATGTCTGCCTCTCTGCTAGGCGGCCGCATCGAGCTGCGCGTAGCGCAACAGGTGGAAGGCGGGATCGCCGAACTGGATGTTGATGGAGGATATCCGCTTGAAATAATGCCCGACGTTCAAGTCGTCGGTCATGCCCATGCCGCCGTGCAGCTGCACCGCCTGATCGGCGACGAACTTGCCGGCATAGCCGATCTTCGACTTAGCGCCGGACGCCAGCCGCGAGACGCTGGCTTCACCGCCGTCGAGGCTCAGCGCGAGGTGTTGCATCAGGGACAGCGCTTCCTGATGAGCGATGAACATGTCGACCATCCTGTGCTGCAACACCTGGAAGCTGCCGATCGTGGCGCCGAACTGTTTTCGCGTCTTGGAGTATTCCAGCGTCGCCGAGTTCAGCTCGCCGATCGCGCCTACCACTTCGGCACAGAGCGCACCGATCGCACGGTCGCGACAAGCTTCAAGCGCTACAACGCCCTCGCCTTCCCGGCCCAGGAGCTGACCGCGGACCCCGCGCAGGCCGATCTCGGCGGCGCGGCGGCCGTCGATCGTCCGAAAGCTCTGCAGATCGAGATCTGCGGCGCGGCGATCGACCACGAACAGGCTGACGCCGCCGCGATCGTGGCGATGACCGGATGTCCGGGCGGAGACGATCAAATGATCTGACCACGGTGCGGCCAGCACCGAGGTCTTCTCGCCGGTGAGGACGAAGTCGTCGCCATCCCGCTTCGCCGTGGTGGTGACGTTCGCGAGATCGAAGCGCGAGCCCTTCTCGGTCCAGGCCAGCGCCCACAACTTCGCGCCGGCGACGATCTCGGGAATAAAGGTCTGCTTCTGCGCGTCAGGTTCGCGGTGGTCCAACCATCTTGCTCTATCGAGGATTTGGACATGAAACCTGACTGCGCTTGGACCGCGCCGCTCTCGGCGCTTCACTCAGATCATCGCATGCAAGGCGCCCCGGATCGGGGCGAACGATGCTCGTGAGGGAGGGCGCGATGTTGGTTGCCTCACTTCCTGCCCTTCACGGGGAAAGCGGGCTATCCCGTTATCTCAAGGAGATCCATCGTTTTCCGCTGCTCGAGGCATCGGAGGAAGCCGAATGTGCGAGACGATTGCGCGATTGCGGCGATCGCGACGCGGCCTATCGGCTGGTGACGAGCCATTTACGGCTCGCAGCCAAGATCGCACTGCAATATCGCCGCTATGGCCTCGCCATCGCCGACCTCATCTCGGAGGCCAATGTCGGGCTGATGCTGGCCGTCAAGCGGTTCGATCCCGAGAAAGGCTTTCGGCTCGCGACCTATGCCTCCTGGTGGATCAAGGCATCGGTTCAGGAATACATCCTGCGATCATGGTCGCTCGTCAAGCTGGGCACCACAGCTGCGCAGAAGAAGCTGTTCTTCAACCTGCGCAAGCTGAAGAACAGGCTTGGCGTCGCGGAGGACGGCGATCTCCGGACGGATCACCTGACATCTATCGCGAGGCATCTCGACGTGAGGGAAGCCGAGGTCGCCGAGATGAACGGCCGGCTGCGCGGCGACATCTCACTCAACGCGCCGCTCAGCGTCGATACGGAAGGCGACCAATGGCAGGACCGGCTGGTGGATCCCTCTCCCGATCCGGAGAGTCTGCTGCTGGATGCGGCCGACCGTGAACGCACCAAGGCTGCCCTCGCCGATGCACTCGCTGCGCTGTCACCGCGGGAGCGCAGCATCGTCGAGGCGCGATATCTCGACGAGCCGCACCAGACGCTGGATGCGCTCGCCGGCAAGTTCCGCATCTCGCGCGAGCGCGTCCGACAGATCGAGCAGCGCGCGTTGCAGCGGATCAAGGCGAAGATGTCCGCGCGTCTCGATGAGGCGCGCCTTGCGACGTTACATTAGGCGAGCGGGAAAAGGATGCTGATCGGCCAAGGTCGATCAGCATCCTCTGCAGATATCCGGGACGAGACGTTCGGGCGAAAACTCCCGGCTCCTGCGCTCGGTCTGGCCGGACTTCTCAGGATTGCTCCGAGACGCTCCGACGGAACTGGTCGCAAGCTGCCGTGCGGGCTCGGCCGAGCTCCGCATCTCAGCGCGAGACGTGTCGGCCTCTTTGGCCTGGAGCACATTGGCCATGCCCAATAAAGCGACGGCGAGGACAATGCCTCTCATTTGATGATCCTCCTTTCGCCTGAGCGATGAGCGGCTGGAACGATGAGGAGCGGCCTCGCCGGCCGCTCCCCGTATCAGCTCATAGCGGGCTCCGGCCTGCCCTGATCAGGCGGCGTGAGGTCGAGCCGGATTCCGGATGGTCCAAGGACCGGCGACAGCAATGTGTCCACCTTCATGGTCGGGCTACCCCGATCCCAGCTCGACCACGGCATCGTGTCCAGGTACGGGATCGGCGGCAAGGGAAGCCGCTCGAATGTGTCCGCCGGCTTGGCGGCAGGGCCGGCGTTTTCGGCGCCAAAGGCCGCAAAGGGCACCAGCGAGAGGCCGGCGCCAACGGCCAAGGCGGCGAGCTGCCGCAACGTTTTCTGAGTGGTTTCCCCGCGAGCGGAGAAAGCACGATCCTTGATCATTTCATCCTCCTTTCGTTTCGAAACAGAATCAATCGATCATGGCAAACGAGCCCGGCGCTCGGCCGGGCTCGCTCGTCTTCAGAAGTCCATCGCGGGAGCGCTTGCCGCTTCCGTCTTCTTCGGCTTGTCGGCCACCAGCGCCTCGGTCGTGATGAGCAGCGAGGCCACCGAGGCCGCGTCCTGCAAGGCGGTGCGCACCACCTTGGCAGGATCGATCACGCCGGCCTGTACCATGTCCTGGTACTCGCCGGTCGCGGCATTGAAGCCCCAGGTGTAGGTCTGGTTCTCGAGCAGCTTGCCGACGACGACCGAGCCGTCCTCACCGGCATTCTGCACGATCTGCCGGGCCGGGACCTGGATGGCACGGCGCACGATATCGACGCCGGCCTTCTGGTCGGGATTGGCGGTCTTGACGCCGTCGAGAGCCTTGAGCGCGCGCAGCAGTGCCACGCCGCCGCCCGGCAGGATGCCTTCCTCTACCGCGGCCCGTGTCGCATGCAGAGCGTCGTCGACGCGATCCTTGCGCTCCTTGACCTCGACCTCGGTCGCGCCGCCGACCCGGATCACCGCGACGCCGCCGGCAAGCTTGGCGAGCCGCTCCTGCAGCTTTTCGCGGTCGTAGTCCGAAGTGATTTCCTCGATCTGCGTCCGGATCTGCTGGCCGCGCGCTTCGATATCCTTCTTGGCGCCGGCGCCGTCGACGATCGTGGTGTTCTCCTTCTCGATCACCACCTTCTTGGCGCGGCCCAGCATCTTCACGGTGACGTTCTCGAGCTTGATGCCGAGATCTTCGGAGATCACGGTGCCGCCGGTGAGGATCGCGATATCCTCCAGCATCGCCTTGCGGCGGTCGCCGAAGCCCGGCGCCTTCACCGCGGCCACCTTCAGGCCGCCACGGAGCCGGTTGACGACCAGCGTCGCCAGCGCCTCGCCCTCGACCTCCTCCGCGATGATCAGGAGCGGCTTGCCGGATTGCACGACCTGCTCGAGCAGCGGCAGCATGGTCTGCAGGCCCGACAGCTTCTTCTCGTGGATCAGCACATAGGGATCCTCGAGCTCGACCCGCATCTTCTCGGCGTCGGTGACGAAATAGGGCGAGATATAGCCGCGGTCGAACTGCATGCCCTCGACCACTTCGAGCTCGGTGTGCAGGCTCTTGGCTTCCTCGACCGTGATCACGCCCTCGTTGCCGACCTTCTGCATCGCATCCGCGAGGAAGCGGCCGATCTCGGTGTCGCCATTGGCGGAGATGGTGCCGACCTGAGCGATCTCGTCGTTGGAGGTGATCTTCTTGGCGTGCGACTTGAGGTCGGCCACGATCGCGTCCACGGCAAGGTCGATACCGCGCTTGAGGTCCATCGGATTCATGCCGGCGGCGACGGACTTGCCGCCTTCCTTGACGATGGCCTGCGCCAGCACGGTCGCCGTGGTGGTGCCGTCGCCGGCGAGATCATTGGTCTTGGAGGCGACCTCGCGCACCATCTGCGCGCCCATGTTCTCGAACTTGTCCTCCAGCTCGATCTCCTTGGCGACGGTGACGCCGTCCTTGGTGATGCGGGGAGCGCCGAACGATTTCTCGATGATGACGTTGCGTCCCTTTGGACCGAGCGTGACCTTCACCGCATTCGCCAGTGTGTCGACGCCCCGCAGCATGCGCTCGCGGGCCTCGGTCGCGAACTTCACGTCCTTGGCAGCCATGTTGCTAAACTCCTTTCCGTTCGATGACTGTCAGCGTTACGCCGCCTTCTTCAGCGTGCCGGCCTGCTCGGCCACGCCGAGAAGATCGCTTTCCTTCATGATCAACAGCTCCTCGCCGTCGATCTTGACTTCGGTGCCCGACCACTTGCCGAACAGCACCCGGTCGCCGACCTTGACGTCGAGCGGCACGAGCTGGCCCTGCTCGTTTCGCCCGCCCGGTCCCGCGGCGATGATCTCGCCCTGCTGCGGCTTCTCCTTGGCGGTGTCGGGAATGATGATGCCACCGGCGGTCTTCTCCTCGTCGTCGATGCGGCGCACGAGCACACGGTCGTGCAACGGGCGGAAATGCATGCACATCCTCCTTGGGTAGGTTCAGCGATGTCCAAAATCCGGGTCCGGAACCGGCCCCCGGGCGGAAAACGACCTAGGAATACGCGGATTTCTAGTCAAGAGGACCTGCAGAAAATTTTTGCGCTACTTCAAGGTTCTTGTCCGGATCCTTTCGATGTGCCGCCGTCCCTGTCACGCCTGCTTGGCGGGCGAGGTGCATCGGCTTGGGCACGCGAATCTCGAGAGCCGCCCTGGTCATTTCCATGGGAGGATGATCCCATATAGCCCGTTGAGGAGGTCCGCTAGGGTCAAAACGCGAAGAACTCAGGTTGAGCAAATCTGGTCCGCTCTGGCTCAACGAGCGGACTACCGAGCGCCAAGCGCAACTTCGCCGGTGGGCCAGAAGGCGTCATTGTCTGTAAAGCCCTCGGTTCAGCGGAGCCTCCCACGGAGGACGATGGCTAGGGGATACTGCACCCTCCATCATTGCGGCTTTCCCATTCCAATGCGACCGCCGATGCTAAGCCAAGGGGCGCGGGTGTGAACGGCTTCACACGCGTGTTTCAAGTTCGGACGTAGGATTACCCCGGCGCTATTATTGAGCGCGGGAATTTTTATTTTAACAGCAATACGACCAGTAGGAGGTGCTGCGATGAGCACGACCTATGGTGCAATAGGGTCGAGACAGACCGGAGCAGCGACGCGGCGCGTCTCCAGCTTTTTCAAGAGATGTTGGAATGCGTGTCATGATCGGCTCGAACGCCAGAGGTTACGGGTGACCTTGCATGACTTAAGTGACAGGGAGCTACTGGACATCGGCACTTCGCGCGGCGAGATCGACTACGTCGCCTCGAACAGAGGTATCGATCCACGTGGCATCCGCTCCGCAGGATGAACTTCTGATATCCGGCGGCGATGGACGCCCGAGACTGAACACGCCCCGTGTGCACGATTGCGCACGAGCCGACTTGCGATATGGGTCAAAGGCTGCCCCCGCTGCTCCGCAATGGCCTTCCGCTCAGCCCTCAAAAGGGGGCCGGGCGAGGCTGAGAGGGGAAGTCAGCCACGCGCCAAGAGGCGACTTACCGATAGCCTTATTCGATTACCCGGTCTGCCTGCACTAGGAGGGTGTCCGGAATTTTTACTCCTAGTTCGGCGGCAGTTTTGAGATTTACCGTTAGTTCAAACAGGATGGGCTGTTCAACGGGAAGATCGGCCGGCCGAGCCCCTCTGAGGAGCCGATCGACGAAATATGCGGTTCTTCTGCCAATCTGCTTCTGGCTTGCGCCATAGCACAAGAGAGCGCCTGAACTGGCGAAAGCAGCCTGCTGATAGAGCGCTGGGAGTTTCGATTCGGCCGCCAGCGGTGGAATTTCGGGCCTGACTACGTCGATTAGCACAATGAGGGCGTCACAGCTTTTCTCCAAAAGGTTTGCAAAAGCTGGTTTCAATTCGTATGGTGTCGCCGCTTTGACAGGCCGGTGAGATCGCCACGAACGCGTCCGGCTGCAATGCCAATCGCTCTTCCGCAAGCGAAGGAACGCGCTCAGGATTTCCGTAGGCTCCTCGACGATCAATCACAATGTTCTTGCCTTCGACGTAGCCTAAGTTTTCTAACTCGTCGCGGAAGGAGTCGTATGGTTCCTGGTCTGAAGCGCTCTCCCAAGAGCCGGGGTATAGAACGGCAACGCGCCAGACCTTGCCCGACCGTTGTTGCGCTCGCGCAGCTAACGGCCAAACAACCGTAGCTCCGAGAAATGCAATCAATTCTCGCCGCCTCATGCTGTTCCCTCAATCGAGCGCACACCCATTTTAAAGCTGAAGTGTCGGTATCGACAAGTTCCTGAGTTCTGCAATGGAAAGCAGACGGTCGCGGTCCCGCGGCAAGGTCGCTACGGGCCGACATCGGGCGTAGAGCCTTATTCGATCAGCTCGTCCGCACGGGCGAGCAGTGATGGTGGGATTTCGATGCCTAAGGAGCGCGCGGTTGCTGAGTTGAGAACTAAACTGAACTCCGTAGGCTGCTGAATGGGCAAATCCTCCGGCCGAGCACCTCCTAAGATTCGTGCGGCGTAAGTGCCGGCTTTTTCAAAGCTTGCGACAAGGCTCGGCCCGTAGCTCATCAGGCCACCGGCCGCCGGAAATTCGCGGAATTCATAGGACGCCGGAAGCGAATGACGATCGGCCAATGAGACAAGTTGCGCACGCAGGTTGAAAAATATCGCATCGTTGCTGACGAGGACCGCCCCGACTTGAGCACTAACAAGCTGCCTGAAAGCTGGCTCTAGTTCATCCTGGTTGCGCGCCTTGGCTACTTTCAAGGTCCGTCCGGTCGAACGGGCAACTTCGTCAATTTCCTGAAGCAAGTCTTGATTGTCAGGGTTTACCAAAAATCCGACGGTAGCCTTTTGCTGGAGCAGCTCCTGGATCAGTTCGAGGCGCTTCAGGACAAGCCTCGCTGTCATCATAGATATGCCCGTGGCGTTGCCCCAGGGATGAGCGAAGCTCTTTGCCAGTCCGAGCTTCACGGGGTCTGAGGCGATTACGAATACGATCGGAATGGTTGAAGTTACCTTCCTTGCGGCGAGCGCAACCACATTGCCCCCTCCGATGATCAGCGCTGGATTGAAATGCAAGAGCTCCTGAGCGAGCTCCGGAAGCCTACCGTGGTTTCCTCGTGCCCACCTACGTTCTATCGTAACGTTTCTGCCAACTACGAAACCCCTCTCGGCTAAACCTCTTTCGAATGCTGCGTCATAGGGACTCGCAATGTCAGGGGAACCCACGGACAACACACCGATAACAGGTACCGCTGAACGTTGCGCGCTCGCCGTAAGCGGCCACAGAGGTGCCGCGCCGACAAGAAGCGTGATGAACTCCCGCCGTCTCATATGCGCTCCTAAGCTCTCTGATGACGGCATCGTAGCCGTTCAGGCGAGTTCATTGAAAGTGGCCTAGGTCAAAAGTGTTGCATCCGCCATCCGCCGCAGACTTCTGTCTGTGCCAGCTCCACGAAGCGAGAAACATTTGTTCCCGCTCCTAGAATTGCAATATGGCAAGCCAATTTGCGACAGCATTACTGCTACACATCTCGCTCTGCTGTGATTACTGACCATGTCAATGCTTGAGGAGATCAGGGACCCTAACGATGCTCGCATCCCGGCGTCAGGCGCGTGCAACCGCAAGATGAATTTCGACCCGGGAGGTTGAGGGCTTGGAGTGCAGGCTCAGACTTCTGCTTTGGGTCTTGGCTGTGTGAAAACGCCCCGACGGTCGAGTGCGATAGCACAAGTTGTTCGTCGAAGGCCGATGTAGCGCTCATGCTCGCAAGCAATTTCAAGCGAGGCGAACAAAAGAACGTGGTTCTAGCCGGCTTTCGACTGTTCGCACTTTTACACAGCCACGGTCAAAATCGGTCCTGTCATGGCTCTAATTGGAGGCAAGTACGTCTCCAATCGTCTGCAAGCGGACGTGGAATTGGAAGGGCTCCGGGCTAAAAATGACCAGCCTCACGAGCTGAGGAGGTCAACATGACCGTTTCCCCGAGCAGCGTCTCCGCCGTCTCGAAGGACGTTCCTTGGAACAAGGGGAAGATAGTCGGCGCAAAGCCGCCGCTGCGTCCGAAGCACGTCTGGTCAATTCGAACCAAGCTGCAGGTCGAAGGCCGAATGCGCGACCTGGCACTGTTCAACGTCGCCATCGATAGCAAGCTGCGCGGCTGCGACGTCGTAGAAAAGAACTTGCTCTACCGCTGCATCTCAGGTGCTCTCGGGTAGGCGAGTCGGATAGCATTTCCCGGCTTCTCCGCGTACCGTCGCGGGTCTAGACCCGCCGTCGGACGCGGCACCATAGTACCTGAACAGGCTCTTCAAGACGCGCGCAACCCGACCCGGCTAGCCATTGGATGGCAAAGCCAAACAACAAATCTGGGCAAGCGGTACAAGCCGGCCCTGCATTTCCGCGGCGGCCTCCTCCGACAAGCCAAGATTTCACTCCAGGGGCTCTGAATGGGCCTCCACGGACCGCTGAGGGCGACGGATTTTCGAATCCTTCGCGGCTTTGTCTTGCATGCTGGCCAGGCCGGCTTATTTCCGGAGCGGTTGGCACTCGCCAGCTTCGACTGCTATTTCATCCAGGACAAAAGCGACTAGAAAATAGGAGGAGCGCATGAAATTCCGTCCACTTCACGACCGCGTCGTGGTCAAGCGCATCGACGCAGAAGAGAAGACCGCTGGCGGCATCATCATTCCCGATACGGCCAAGGAAAAACCCTCGCAGGGCGAAGTCATCGCCGTCGGCCCCGGCGGCCGCGACGAGAGCGGCAAGCTGATCCCAATCGACGTTCAGGTCGGCGACCGCGTCCTGTTCGGCAAGTGGTCGGGCACCGAGGTCAAGATCGACGGCCAGGATGTCTTGATTATGAAGGAAAGCGACATCATGGGCGTGCTCGAAGCTCCCGCTTCGAAGAAGAAAGCCGCCTAATCCACTGCCCGCACCGCTCACCCCTGAAGGGCGCCAGCCGGGCGCATCTCACGAAGGGGTGAGACCAAGTCATAAACTCAGGGAAATCCACCATGTCAGCCAAAGAAGTCAAATTCGGCGTCGATGCCCGCGACCGTATGCTCCGCGGTGTCGACATCCTCCACAATGCAGTGAAGGTCACGCTCGGTCCGAAGGGTCGCAACGTCGTCCTCGACAAGTCGTTCGGCGCTCCCCGCATCACCAAGGACGGCGTCACCGTGGCCAAGGAGATCGAGCTCGACGACAAGTTCGAGAACATGGGCGCCCAGATGGTGCGCGAAGTCGCCTCCAAGTCCGCTGACGCGGCCGGCGACGGCACCACTACCGCGACCGTGCTCGCGGCCGCGATCGTCCGTGAAGGCGCCAAGTCGGTTGCCGCGGGCATGAACCCGATGGATCTGAAGCGCGGTATCGACATGGCTGTGGAAGCCGTGGTCGCCGACCTTGTCAAAAACTCTAAGAAGGTCACCTCGAACGAGGAGATCGCCCAGGTCGGCACGATTTCGGCCAATGGCGACGCTGAGATTGGCAAGTTTATCTCCGACGCCATGAAGAAGGTCGGCAACGAGGGTGTCATCACCGTCGAGGAAGCCAAGTCGCTGGAGACCGAACTCGAAGTTGTCGAGGGCATGCAGTTCGACCGCGGCTACATCTCGCCCTACTTCGTCACCAACGCCGACAAGATGCGCGTTGAAATGGAAGATGCCTACGTCCTGATCAATGAGAAAAAGCTATCTCAGTTGAATGAATTGCTTCCCTTGTTGGAAGCCGTGGTGCAGAGCGGCAAGCCGCTTGTGATTATCGCCGAAGACGTCGAAGGCGAAGCGCTCGCGACCCTCGTCGTGAACCGCCTGCGCGGCGGCCTGAAGGTCGCGGGGGGGGGGGGGGGGGGGGGGGGGGGGGGGGGGGGGGGGGGGGGGGGGGGGGGGGGGGGGGGGGGGGGGGGGGGGGGGGGGGGGGGGGGGTCAAGGCTCCGGGCTTCGGCGATCGCCGCAAGGCCATGCTGCAGGACATCGCGATCCTGACCGGCGGCCAGGCGATCTCGGAAGATCTCGGTATCAAGCTCGAGAACGTCACGCTCAACATGCTCGGTCGCGCCAAGAAGGTGATGATCGACAAGGAGAACACCACGATCGTCAGCGGCGCCGGCAAGAAGGCCGACATCGAAGCGCGCGTTGCGCAGATCAAGGCGCAGATCGAGGAGACCACCTCGGACTACGACCGTGAGAAGCTCCAGGAGCGTCTCGCCAAGCTCGCGGGCGGCGTCGCGGTGATCCGCGTCGGCGGCGCGACCGAGGTCGAGGTGAAGGAGCGCAAGGATCGCGTGGACGATGCGATGCATGCCACCCGTGCGGCGGTTGAAGAAGGCATCCTGCCGGGCGGCGGCGTTGCGCTGCTGCGTGCCTCCGAGCACCTCAAGGGCATTCGCACCAAAAATGACGACCAGAAGACCGGGGTCGAGATCGTGCGCAAGGCGTTGTCTTACCCGGCCCGCCAGATCGCAATCAACGCGGGCGAGGACGGCTCGGTGATCGTTGGCAAGATCCTCGAAAAGGATCAGTACGTCTACGGCTTCGACTCCCAGACGGGCGAGTACGGCAACCTCGTCACCAAGGGGATCATCGATCCGACCAAGGTGGTTCGTGTGGCGATCCAGAACGCGGCTTCCGTCGCAGCGCTCCTGATCACCACCGAAGCCATGGTGGCCGAAGTGCCGAAGAAGAACATCGGTGCGGGTGGCATGCCTCCAGGCGGAGGCGGCATGGGTGGCATGGGTGGTATGGGTGGTATGGACTTCTAAGTCCGACATTCAGAGATCAACAAGGAAGGCTCGGCAACGATGCCGAGCCTTTGCTGATTTCCTAGCGGTCAGGGGCTTCGGGGTCCAACACTGGCGCACCTGGGACTATCTCTCGTCAGCGCGGCTAAGGCGCGCAATTCGGACATGTCTTTGCCGCAGCGATAGCCGCGGACGTCGCCCGTTGCCATCGGGCCGCGCCCCTCTTCTGCGACCCCTAGTTCGATTTTTGCTGTACATACCGGCCCGGCGCCGGCTCGATACCGGCTAATTTGAATTACCCGCCAGGGTCGGTGCGGGAATGAGCCCGGTGGAATGACGCTTCATCCAGTTATCCCAATCCGGCCACCAGCTGCCCGGCTTCTCCGGCCTTCTCCAGCCAATCGTTCGCCTCGCAGTTCAGATCATCGTTCAGCCAGTGGCTGCGCTTGTTGCGGGCAGGCGGATTGAGCACCCGGCAACGTGTCCGCTAGCAGCGAGCACGAACCGCGGATCTTTTCCAATAATATTCTTTGACAGGCTCGCCCAGCGAATTGCCAGCATCGCGAACGACCAATTCCCCGGCACCGCCGTCAATTGGCACGCAGTCGGGCCCTGCGGCCCGGCTGGGATACCAGCTGCAGCCGCCTGCCACTCCACCTCTCTCGGCGTTCAAACGGCGATTTCATTTATTCGCTTGGGGCTTCAGGATGATTGGACAACACTCCTGAAAGAGAAGGCGCTCGTCTTCCGGTCTATTTTTTGCGGTTGGCGATTTTTATAGGCCTTCGAAAAAAGATCGATCAGGAGGGAGGAGTGCTATGCGCCGTTGGATGATGCTTGCAGCCTTGCTGCCAATGCTCGGCGGAGTCGCTTTTGCGCAAGAGACCGTCAAGATAGGCTACATCGACCCGCTCTCGGGCGGCGGAGCCAGCATCGGGGAAGTTGGCCTCAAGACCTTTCAATTCCTCGCCGAGGAGCTGAACGCCAAGGGCGGCATTCTCGGCAAGAAAGTCGAGATCGTTCCCTTCGACAACAAGACCAATCCCCAGGAAAGTCTGATCCAGGCGCAGAAGGCGATCGACGCCGGCGTGCGCTACATCACCCAAGGCAATGGATCGTCGGTTGCAGGCGCGCTCACTGACTTCATAACCAAGTACAATGATCGCAACCCCGGCAAGGAGGTCCTGTACTTCAACTACGCCGCGGTCGATCCGGTCCTCACCAACGCAAAATGCAGCTTCTGGCATTTCCGCTGGGATGCGAATCCGACATCAAGATGGAAGCGCTGACGAACTACATGAAGAGTGTTGCATCGATCAAAAAAATCTACCTGATCAATCAGGACTATTCGTTCGGCGAGTCGGTTCGCTCGGCGGCCAAGACCATGCTGAAGGCGAAACGACCTGACATCCAGATCGTCGGTGACGAACTGCATCCCCTGCTGAAAATCACCGACTTCGCACCCTATATTGCGAAGATCAAGGCGTCCGATGCTGACACCGTCATCACCGGCAACGGGGGACAAGATTTCGCGCTGCTTCTCAAGGCTGCTGCCGATGCGGGGCTGAAGGTGAACTGGTACACCTATTATGCCGGCGGAACTGGTGGTCCCACCGCGATTAAGCAGGCGAACCTCAATCACCAGGTCTTCCAGATCGCGGAGGGGATTCCGAATCTCGGCTATCCCTCCGCAGACGCCTTTGAAAGGGCCCTGCGCGCGAAATACAATTTCAGCCTGTTCTACCCGCGTGCCGTCAACGAGATGCGGAAGTTTGCAGCCGCGGCGGACAAGGCCAAATCACTCGATCCGGTCAAGGTCGCAGCCGCGCTCGAAGGAATGCAATTCGAAGTCTACGACGGCGGCAAGGGCATGATGCGGAAGGACGATCATCAGTTCTTCCAGCCGATGTACATCGCCTCCTTCGGTGACCGCACCGAGAAGGAGCCGTTCGACGAAGAGAAGACGGGCTGGGGTTGGAAGCTGGCGGCGAAGATCGACACAGACCAGACCGTGCTTCCTACCAACTGCAAGATGGAACGCCCGAACTGACCGGCGTTACCGCGCAGAGTGACTTCGCTCTGGTGATCGCCGGGGCGAAGTCGGTTCATCCCCCGGGGGGTGGTGTGTCGTGTTTGAACTTATCATTACTTCCACGCTCAACGGCATCCTGTTCGGAATGCTGCTGTTTCTGATGGCCAGCGGCCTCACGGTCATCTTCAGCATGCTTGGCGTGCTCAATTTCGCGCATGCGAGTTTCTACATGCTCGGCGCGTTCTTCGGTTTCCAGATCAGCCCTGGGTCGGCTTCTGGCCAGCCCTCTTCATCGCCCCACTGCTGGCCGGCGCGCTCGGAGCCGCAGTCGAGCGATTTGGCCTGCGCCGGGTGCACCGCAATGGTCACGTCGCCGAGCTCTTGTTCACCTTCGGCCTCGCCTTCGCGATCGAGGAAGTGGTGCAGATGATCTGGGGCAAGAGCCCGGTCGACTTTCGCATTCCGCCATCCCTGGATTTTCCAGCATTCAGCATCTTCTCAACCAACTACCCCGCCTACAAAATGTTCATGCTATTGGTGTCGATCGCGATCTTCGTCGGCCTGCTGGTTGTTCTCAAGAAGTCGCGCGTCGGCCTGATCGTTCAGGCGGCCCTCACCCATCCGCACATGGTCGCGCATCTCGGCCACAACGTTGAGCGCGTCTTCATGCTGGTGTTCGGCGTCGGCACGGCGCTCGCCGCGGTCGCCGGCGTGATCGCCGGTCCTGCCCTGGTGACGCAGTCGAACATGGCAACCCTCCTTGGACCGATCCTGTTCGTTGTCGTGGTCGTCGGCGGGCTCGGCTCGCTGCCGGGCGCATTCGTGGCGTCGCTGCTGATCGGTCTCGTCCAGACCTTTGCGGTCTCGATGAACGGCTCGCTCGCCGGCGCGTTCGGTCCGCTAAGTCCAGACTACGCCCAAAGCTGGCTTTCGGACATCTGGGACGTCACGGTCGCCCAGATCGCGCCGATCATGCCGTATGTGCTGCTGGTGCTGATTCTGACCTTTCGCCCGATGGGCCTGTTGGGAACGCGCGAAACATGACCGAGCTAGCCTCACGCGTCGCACCACCCTACCCTCAGCCCAGCGAGAGGATAAAGTTCTATGGCCTCTGGGCTGCCACAGTGCTGCTGCTGCTGGTACTGCCGAGGCTGTTCGGTTCGGGCGGCGCGCTGACGACGTTCAGCCTGATTGGCATCTCGATCATCTTTTCGCTGTCCTACAACATCCTGCTCGGCCAGACCGGACTGCTGTCCTTCGGGCACGCGGTCTACTACGGCCTCGGCGGATTTCTGGCCATACATGCCATCAATTTGATCGGCGCCAACAAGCTGCCGATCCCCCTGCCGTTCGTTTCCTTGATCGGAGGCATGACCGGCCTGTTCTTCGCCGCGCTGCTCGGCTGGGTTTCGACCCAGCGCAGCGGAACGGCATTCGCGATGATCTCGCTGGGCGTTGCCGAACTGATCGCGTCCTCAGCCCTTATCCTGCGCACGTTCTTTGGCGGCGAAGCCGGCATCTCGGCAAATCGCACCAAGTTGATTCGATTCTTCGACTGGAATTTCGGTCCCCAGATTTAGATCTACTATCTCGTGGCAGCGTGGACCGTGATCGCCATCACCGCGATGTATGCGCTGACCCGCACGCCGGCCGCATGTGCAACGCGGTGCGCGACAATCCGGAGCGCGTTCAGTTTGTCGGCTACGACCCCCATGTCATCCGCTATCTGGCCTTTTGCTTCGCCGGCTTCTTTGCCGGCATCGCTGGCGCGCTTGCCGCAATCAACTTCGAAATCGCCAACTCGGCCTATCTCGGCGCGGTCCAGTCTGGCACGGTGCTGTTCTCAACCTATATCGGCGGGGTCGGCTATTTCATCGGACCGATTGTCGGGGCCATATTCGTGACTGCATTGTCACTCGGCCTGAGCGATCTGACGTCGGTCTGGCAACTCTACTTCGGCCTGTTTTTCATTGCGGTCGTGACCTTTGCGCCCGGCGGCATCACGGGACTCCTGATGATGCACCGCCCGCTGCTCAAGGGCGGCACGCTGGCAAAGGTGGTACCGTACTACTTGATCTCGCTCGTTCCGACGCTTGCGATAATCGCAGGCCTCGTTCTCGCCATCGAAACCGTCGTTCATCACACCGTGAACCCGGGCGAAGACCCGAATATCAGGGCGGTTGGCATAAGCTTCAATGCATCCAGCACAATCACCTGGCTCGTCGCCCTCGTGCTGGTCGTTGCCGGATTTTACTTCGCGCGCAAGACATGGATCCGGCTCGCGCATGCCTGGGATGAAGCGATGGCGGCGGCGCGTGACAAGGGACACTCCACATGACCGCACCCGCCATCGAGATCAAGGATGTCCAAAAGAGTTTCGGCAACATCACGATCATACGCGACCTAAATCTAAGCGTGGCGCAAGGCGAGCGGCATGCATTAATCGGCCCCAACGGCGCCGGCAAATCGACCACCTTTAATCTGATCACCGGGTATATCACGCCGACGTCAGGGGCGGTGAAGCTTCGCGGAGAGCTGATTTCCGGATTGCCGCCCTATCAGATCAATCGGCGCGGATTGTGCCGAAGCTTCCAGGTCACCAACGTCTTCACCAATATGAGCGTGTGGGAGAACCTGCGATGCGCCGTGCTCTGGACCGCCGGCCACCGCTACTCATTCTGGAAGAACATCGACAATCTTCCGGAAGTTCGCGACCGGACCGCGGAAATTCTGTCTGACATCGGCCTCGCGGCGCGGCGAGATGTACCTGCGGGGCTCCTGACCTATGCGGAGCAACGCGCCCTCGAAATCGGCATCACGGTTGCTGGCGGCGCAGATGTCATCCTGCTCGACGAGCCGACCGCGGGAATGAGCCACGCTGAGACCGAGCGCGCCGTCAGGCTAATCCGACGTCTCACCGAAGGACGAACGTTGATGATCGTGGAACACGACATGAGCGTCGTATTCGGGCTGGCCGATCGCATTTCGGTGCTCGTCTACGGCCGGGTGATCGCGACGGGAACGCCGGAGCAGATCCGATCCGATCCAAAGGTCAGGGAAGCCTATCTCGGAGAGGAGGCCGCCTGATGCTCGACGTCGAAAATCTCCACGCCTACTACGGTAAAAGCCACATCCTCCAGGGCGTCGATCTCAAGATCGAAGCGGGTGAGGTCGTGAGGCTGCTCGGCCGAAACGGTGTCGGCCGTTCCACCACCGTCAAGGCCATCATGGGGGAAGTGCCGCCGCAGGGCACCATCCGCTTCAAAGGAACTGACATCGCCGGGATGCAAAGCTTCCAAATTGCCCGTCTTGGCCTCGGCTACGTTCCAGAGAACCGCGATATCTTTCCAAGCCTCACCGTACGCCAGAACCTGATGCTCGGCATCAAGGATCCGCGCAAGCCCGGCAAATGGCGGATGGATGACATGCTACAAATGTTTCCCAATCTCGCGGCGCGTGCGGATACCGCGGCCGGCGTGATGTCCGGTGGCGAGAAGCAGATGCTGACAATGTGCCGCACGCTGATGGGCGACCCCGAACTGATCATGATCGATGAGCCGACCGAAGGACTGGCGCCCCTGATCGTCCATCAGGTCGGCGACGTGATCGCGGAAATCGCGCGCCGCGGGGTTGCTATTTTGCTCGTGGAGCAGAAGCTCTCGATCGCCATGCGGATATCACACCGCCTCTACGTCATGGGACACGGTCGCATCGTATTCGAGGGCACACCTTCGGACCTGACGAACAACGCGTCGATTCGAAAGGAATGGCTGGAGGTTTGAGGCGGACCCTACACCGGAGGATACGATGCAGCGGTTGTCCGCCCTCGACGCCAACTTTTGCACGGCGAACACCGGAATTTCCGATGCGTGTTGCCGGGCGTACCACGGCAAGAAAGACCTGATTGGCGAAATGAGAATCAGAAGACTGTGCAGGAGCGGGTGACGCATGATCGCTCCAGACAATAGGCGGCTGGTGTAAGGACCCCCGTTGTATGTACCGCTCCTCCATGGCCATGGAGCTGAGGTTTCTATTGCCCGATCCTCTTCTTCAGATAACGGTCCCCGCAAGCGCAGCCAAATTCGATGTTATGGAAGAACTCGGCCAGGGAAGACGTCGGCAATGGGCCAACAGTTGACATCGTGAGAGCGAAGAAGCGTATTCCGATTGGAATAGTGTAAGGCTTGCAGCAAGCCGGGCACTGTCAGCGGCCGGTGTCCCAGGTTTTCTCCAGAAACGCGAAGATTCGTCGCCGCGCCTCGTGGGTTGCGCTTAGATCGTATCTGTAGATCACTTTAGAGCCACGAAAATCGATCTTTGAGAATCCGTTCAGGTGCTGACAGTCCCAACAATGCGTGGCATTCGGTAAGGTGTACCACTCAACGGGTGCACCTGCGTTCTTTGCCGCTTGAAGTTTGGGAATACATTCTTCAGGCGGCGTTTCGGTATCCTTATCGCCCATCAAGACCAGAGTAGGACGGTCAATCTTGGTCTGAACGATTTCATATGGAGGGCCTGCTTTGGGTCGGATTGAGAAGCAACCGGGATACATCGCCACAGCTGCTGTAAATGCCTCACTTCCTGGCGCAGCTGCTCGCCAATTGCTGCTGCTGCCCAGCAGCGCGACCATTGCACCCCAGGAAAACCCTACGTGGGCGACTCGTTGCTTGTCGACGAATGGAAGGGCTCGTAGGTGATCAGCAGCCTGAAGAGCATCGCGTACGCCGCGCGGAAAGTTAACGCCCTTCTTCACTTCCAAACACACCATATCGACGTCGCGAGGTCCCAGGGAATCTATCAAAAGCACTACGAAGCCTTGCTGAACCGCAGCTTGCGCCCAGGCGCCCATCGACCTGTTCGGGCCGCCTTTGGTGCGCAGACCGGCGCATTGGTGGTGCAGGACCATAGCAGGAAACGGTCCCGCTCCCTTCGGTTTGAGCAAGACCATGCGTGAACCGTCTGCTGGGCTAGCGGACGGCGAATCGGGAAACGTCAGATCCTTTGCGCTTGTAGCAGCAGCAAACAACCCCTGAGCGCTGGCAATATGTTGATTCAGCCAAACAACGGCAGCAATCACGCCGAGCCATTTGGCTAGCGTACGTACTCTCTTGGGGTGAGATTGAATGAAATAATCCATGTTCGCTGGGATCAAAAATTCCCGCCGCCTCATGCCCATTTCCCCTGCTCAAACCGACATCATAGCGGGTCAGACTAGCACTTCGATAGGGGCTCAAAGTGCTCGCGCGATCAAGATGACGGCTTGGCCCAAGAGCGCCGATTTGACCAGCGGTCGGGCGCTGCCGGTTTGCCCCCGCCTCCGGACAACTCGCTGCTACGCCCCTGACGGAAGCGATGGGCCACAAACGGACTCTTGCGTTGAAGTCGTCAACGGCCTCATTCAATCACATCGTCGGCGCGGCCGAGCAATGAAGGCGGTACCGTGAGCCCGATGACCTTGGCAGTTTTGAGATTGATAACAAGCTCGAATTTCACAGGTTGCTCGATCGGCAAATCTGCCGGCTTCTCCCCGTTTAAGATTTTTTTCACATAGCCCACCAGACGTTTTGCCTCAAAACTTCGGCTCGGACCATAGGACAGCAAGGCACCGCTATCTGCGAATTCCCGCCACGACGCAATCACGGGAAGACGATGCTCCTGGCCGTATTGCGCGATTTTAGCGGCAACAACGCCAGTCAAACGTGAAGAAATGACGAGCAAGGCATCAGCGCGGCTTGCTTCCACCCCCTTTAGCGCGGTGTCGAGATCGGCGATCACATTTAACGGGTAGGCGGTTAGCTCAAGGTCGAGTGATTCGGCGCCGCGCCGAGCAAAAGTCACTTCGTCATCGAAATGCTGGGGATTAAATATCACGCCAACCTTCCTGACGTTCGGGGCCACTTGCTTGAGCAATTCTATCCGCTTCGCTGCCATTTCATCAGTAAGAAACGTGATCCCGGTGAAGTTCTTACTTGGTCGAGCAAGAGACACGGCAATTCCCGACCGGATCGGGTTATCGCTAACGCCACCGACGATGGGTACGCTACCCTTACTTGCCTCAAACAGTGGCTTGATAACATCACCGCCAATGGCGAGCAGAAGAGTGGGCCTTTGCGCGACAAGTTCAGTGGCCAATTCCACAAGTCGATCCGGCAATCCGTTGGCATAGCGGAAGACGATTTCGACGTTGCGCCCATCGAGGATCCCGGCTTGCGCGAGTGCGTCCTTCAGCGACTGATCGACTGGTCCCAATCTTTCAGCATCGCCAAATACCAGCCACCCAATCCGAGGCAGCGATTTCTGCGCATGCGCGACAAGCGGCCATGTTGCCGCCGCTCCCCCAAAAAACGTGATGAAATCGCGCCGTCGCAAGAGGAATACCTCATCGATGTCTAAAGCCTAGCACCTTTGCGGGATCGCCGGGTGAGAGATGGCGAACAATTGGCTTCCGATGCTGCGACCGAATGTCCGAATTGGCTCAAACTCGGACATCAGCGCGCTATTCGATCACTTCGTCAGCGAGGTCGGAGGCACGGCTATGCCAAGCGTCTTTGCGGTTGTGATTGATCACCAGAGTGAATTTGCTTGCCTGCTCGGTTGGAAGATCGCCGGGCTTCTCGCCCTTACTTACGTGGCTAGACCTCACGGAATCGGATAGCCCTTCCACAGCCATTCCAGCGCCGAAGGCAGCGTCTGCACCACTGTCGGGCGATCGACATGCTTGGCGTTGCGCGCAAACAGGTACTGATAGTGATAGCCTTTCTCCGCCAGCACTTTTGCCATGAGCGCGGCGGACAGCGTCCAGTCGTGCATGCCGTCGGGAATTGTCGGATTGGGATAGAACAGGTCCTGATCGCCCATCTCGAACCAGTAGCGGATCGGTTTTGTCGGGGAACCCGGGATCAGCGGCGCGCCGGTCGGCTGATTCGACGGCGTCAGCTGGCCTGCCTTCACGATCAGGTTGGGACCGGCCGGCCCCGCCCACGCGCTGTGATATTCCCAGGCGCCGCCGCGCAACGCCGGATTCCACGGCCATTGCTGGTTCACCATGGTTGGCGAATAGGCCAGCACCCGGCGATACAGCTCGGGATGAAACCACGCCATGGTGAAAGCCGCAGTGCCGCTCGAGCTCAACCCCATGGTGGCGCGCCCATCGGGATTTTTCGTCAGCCTCACGCCGGCCTTCTCTTCGACCAGCGGCAATACCTCACGCTCGATGAATTGCGCGTAGGTGCCCGACACAGTGTCGTATTCGCGCCCACGCTGCGCGCCTTGTGCGTCCTGTCCGCCATTGCCGACCTGGATCGACACCATCGGCGGCACGCGACGCTGCGCGATCAGATTATCCAGCGTCGTGTTTATGTCCTTCCAGGCGGTGGAGCCGCCGTCGCCGAGCACGATGAACGGGATCTCTGTGCCCCGGACATAGTTCGCCGGCACATAGACCTCGATATTACGGGTCCATGTGCCGGGATGGCTGGTGGTGACGATCATGTTGGATTTGTCGCCCGACACCGTCGTCGTGCTCATGATCGAAGAGTTGCCGCAGCCGGGTACGTCGTCACGGATCAGGCCGGGGTTGTAGATCACGCTGTCCTTGGACGACCGTGTGAACGTCGTGATGGTGCCTTTCGGCACGCCCTCCTTTGCGATCGTCTCGGGCGCCGGATTATGTGTCGGGCCGATGATGAAGTTTCCCTCCGCGCCGGCCGGCGGCAGCGTGCCGTCCGCAAGTTCGGTCGCGGGCGGATAGTTCGCGCTCTTGGGATCGCGGGTCGGCGGCTTGGTTTGGAAGTCGAGGCCGGTCGTGTCGATGAAGAACGGCGCCCCTTTGTCCGACGTGTTAGCGTTGGGCGGCACGCCCACGTTCTGGGTGACACAGTTGGACGGAGGCGGAGGTTGGGCCAAGGTGGCGGTCGAGAACGTTGCAGCTGAGATCATCGTCCCCGCAAGGACGGCCCATGTGTTGTTCATGTCTTCCTCCGAAGCCGACGAGTCTCATGGCTCGTCTTCCGCGGAAAAATATCACGAAGGGCCCTTGACCGGAAAAATGACGGGCACCTCGTGGCAGTGCTTGCTCGCTGAAATTATGGCGATGGTATCGATGATCGCGATCATGAATTGTTGCGTGCACGACCACACCAAAAAGGATCCACGCATTGACTGCTGGCTTCGTCAGAGGGCCAAGGAGCCATCGCCGACTACAAGGTGAACGGCTAGCAACTATTCTTTCCTAACACCGATGATCCCAACGTAGATGTCCGCTTCGGGTCAATCGCGGCGATCTGGCCCGGCTTAAGTTAGACCCGGTCTCCCCCTGACAGCCGACATATTCTCGGTCGTGGGAAGCGGCAGTGATGGGCGATCACCGGAAGTCGCAGGTCTTCGCCTTTCACGTGAGTTCCTCGAGCAGAGCCTTCGCTTCCTTCAAATCGCCGGTATCGAACCCTTCGTTGAACCAGTCGTAGATCGGCGTGAGCAGCTCGCGGCCCTCGTTTCCGTTGCCTCGATCGCGCCAGAGCCGCGCCATGCTCATAGCGATGCGCAGCTCGAACGATCTTGCCCGCTGCTTGCGGGCGAGTTCCAGAGCTCGAATAAGGCTTGTTTCCGCGTCCATGGATGCTCCGAAAAGCAATCTGAGCTCGCCTTCAATTCTGAGCACGTCGGCCTGCCAGAGATATTCGCCTGTTTCGGCTATCAGCTCGGTGGCTTTTCTGATCGCGCTCAGGCTACCCTGCATATCCCCTGCGCGTGCTTGCAGGACCGCAAGGAGTGAATGGTAGTGCGGAGAATGAAACCGAACCTGTTGTTCGGCGGCATGTATTCCCTGTTTCATTAGAGCAATGCCGTCTTCCAGCTGCTCTGTACACCCGACTGTCCAACCACTCAGTATTTGACCGCAACTAATGGCCCAGAGCGGCGCGCGCGATCCAAGTTGTGCGTTCAGGTTTTCGCAGTAATTCTTGACCTCGGCCATCCTGCCGAGCAACACGGACAACTCTGCGCCAGCATAGATACCAACGATGCCGCTCGTGTTCGCGTGATTTGCGCTGATGGCATGTTCAAATGCCTGTTGACGTGCTGTGACTGCCTGGTCGGGGTAGCCCAAGGCCCATAGGCTCAGTGCCAGATAGGCAAGACCTGACGCGTGCGGATCCGCGAGATAAAGCACCGAAAGAGCTTGGTCCATTTCGACCCTGTCGATTGCAAGGATCTGTTCCAGCTGTGCTTTCGCGGCCTCGAACTCGCCCATTTCAAGCAGCGTCGCGCCCATTGCGCGATGCGCGATCAGTCGCGCCAGGCGGTCGCCGGTGTGCGCGGCCAGCGATTGGCAGCGATGCGAATACTCAAGTGCCTTCGGGATCCTGCCGCTCGCTATGCAATAGGCATACTGCCCGTAGAGGCTCGGCAACAGGTGCTCCGTGTCGCCTAGCCTTTCACACAGGACAATCGCGCGATTTCGTGCAGACCCGACGAGTGGGTTGCCATACCCATGCTGAGCCGCCAAGGGCGTGCCCAAAGCGAGCTGAAATTCGAGTTCCCGCTGATCCTTCTGCGTCGAATCCGGCAGCGTCAATAGCAGCTCCAGGCCCCGTCTGAGATGACGCACAGCCTCCTCGTCTGCGGAGCGCTCTGCCGCACGCCGCCCAGCCTTCAACCAGTATGAGATGGCGATATCTGCCTGTCCGGCCTTCGCGAAATGGTGCGCCAACAGCTCGGGTTCGATGCTGGAACGCTCGGGAAAGAGCTGTTCGAGCGCTTTGCCAATGCGTGCATGTAGCTTGTGACGGGCTCCCCGCAGCAGCGTGCCATAGGCCGCATCCTGCACCAAGGCGTGCTTAAAGCTGTATTCCGCGTCTGGTGGCATTCCGCGCTGGAAAATCAGTTCGGCAGATACCAGCTGATCCAGCGCTTCATCCAGCTCAGCTGAGTTCCGCTGCGCGACGGCACGTAATAGTTCGTAGGAGAACTCCCGACCGATGGCCGCGCCCACCTGCGCCACCTCTTTGGCGGATGAACCGAGCCGATCAAGACGTGCCATCAGTGAAGCGTGCAGAGTGGCCGGAACGGTAAGCGCGGTGCTCGAAGCATGCGAGAGCGCGGTTCTGGCGCCGCGGTCATCTGCCTCCAGCACCGCCTTTGTCAGCTCCTCGAGGAATAGCGGCACCCCATCCGTGCGCTCGACAATCTCAGAAACAACATCACCCGCTAGCGTCCCCTCGCCGATGAGCTGCTGAACCAACGCAGCGCCGTCGCGCCGGTCGAGCCGGCTAAGCGACAGCATTGTGACGTGCGCCTGCCCGGTCCAGATCCGCTCGAACTCGGGACGGAATGTAACAACGAGCAACACCGGTAGATGCTGGACCCGCTCGACTACAAGGTCGAGCAGTTCGCGCGAGCTGGGATCGATCCAGTGCACGTCCTCAAAGAGCATCAGCACCGGTCGTTGCTGCGCTAGACCCTTGAGCTGCCGAAGCAACGCCTCGAAAGTTTTTTCCTTTTTTCCTCTGGGCGTAAGCTGGAGAGGCAGAAAACGACCTTTAAACGGGATCGATAGCAGCTCAGCCAGCAAGGCTTGATCCTCTTGCAGCGATGAGGCTGGCGCTAACAGCGTCGCCAATTTGTCAAGCTGCGCCTCGGGCGAATCTTCGCGCAAGAATCCGGCAGCACGCTCCAGCTGCGTAACCACCGGATAGAATGCACTGTCGACGCGCTGCGGTGAGCAAAAGTACCTAAGGCTGGTGTGCAGCTCGATTTGAAGTCGCTCCTGGAGCGCCGCTATCAATCGCGACTTGCCGATACCTGGCTCGCCAGCAAGCAGTACGACCTGACCTTCACCGCTCGCCGCGCGCCGCCATCGCCGTAGCAGCAGATCGAGTTCTTCTTGCCGTCCGACTAGTTCGGTCAGCGCACTTCCGTGGAGCGCCTCGAAACGGCTTTCCACCGAACTCACTTGTAGCACTGCCCAGGCTCGCGCCGGCGCATCGATGCCCTTGAGCTCCTGCAACCCAAGGTCCGCCAATTCGAAGAGATTCCCGAGCAGTCTCCGCGTGCCCTCAGCTATGATCACCGCGTTCGGTTGGGCGACGCTCTGAAGCCGTGCAGCAAGATTGGGGGTCTCGCCGACGATCGCCTGCTCCTGTGACGATCCCGTGCCAATTAAGTCGCCGACGACAACCAGGCCCGTCGCGATACCGATGCGGGTTTGCAGCGGAACTGAAAACTCAAGCGCACCAACCGCGCCAATCGCTTCCAATCCTGCGCGAACGGCTCGCTCGGCGTCGTCCTCGTGAGCCTGCGGGTAGCCGAAATAGATCAGCACGCCGTCGCCCATATACTTCGCAACGAAGCCCCCGAAGCGGCGTACCGTATCGGTGATGCACGTTTGATACGCCGAAATGATCTCGCGCAGGTCCTCTGGGTCCATACGTGCCGAGAGCGACGTCGAACCGACTAGGTCCGAGAACATCACGGTGACCTGGCGGCGCTCGGCGGTGTCCTTGGCGGTTTTGCACGTTGCCCAAGAAGCGTGGGATAGGGGCGCCGCTGTGCCCGCTTCAGCACGCAAGGCGGCGATCGCGTCGAGCAGCTTACGGCGATGCCCGACAATTCCGACACCAAGGTCCTTCAAGTCCTCGGCCGTCAGGTTCGGCAGGACTGTATCGTCGATCTCATTCTCGCGGAATGCTGCCTCATATTGTTCGAGGCCAAGCCTCCGCAGCCAACCTCCCAGGTCCATGACGGCGGCCCCAGTTCGCCTAGCGCTCCATCATTTCCCCGGCGAGGCGGCCTGTCTAGAGAAATGACTGCTATCAAAGGCTGACCTGGGCAGATCCGCGATGCTATTCCGCTCAGCTCTCGGAAGCGGACACTTGCGAGGCCGGGAGTAAAAGTCGGCCAGGGGCCAAAAGCGGTCATCGGTGCGTTGACCGCATGACGGGTGAAGACGTGCTAGGTCGTTACCGCACGGAACAGACGCCATTTGTCGGGCACGCCTTTGAGAATGTGGCGGCCGCGCTCCTCAAACGTCAATCCGGAGCCTGCCACGAGATCGCGAACCGCCTGTGAGACCAGAACTTCACCCGGGGCAGCTAGCGCCGCCACACGTGCACCAATATGCACGGCAATGCCAACAATATCGTGAGCGACGAATTCGCACTCGCCGGTATGCAAACCGCAACGGACCTTCAGATCGAGTGGGCGCACCGCGTCGCCGATTGCGCTGGCGCAACGCACAGCGCGCGCAGGGCCATCGAACGTGGCAAGGAAACCGTCGCCGGCGGTATTGACTTCGCGGCCGCGATACTGGCCGAGCACGCCCCGAGCTTTGGCATAGAACGCATCCAGCAGCACGCGCCAGGCGCCGTCGCCGAGAGCGGCCGCGCGCTCCGTCGATCCCGCAATGTCGACAAACAGCACAGTTGCAAGCACCCTGTCCGGCTCCGCTGCTTGCCGATGCCCGGTGACGAACTCTTCGACCTCATTGATAATTGCATCCTGATCGCCAACCCAGACCATATGGTCCTGACCGCTGAGCTCAATCAGTTTGGCGCAAGGAATCTGCTGCGCCATGTAGCGCGCATGCTTCACGTCAATGACGCGCTCATCGGTGCGATGCAAAATCAAGGTCGGCACACGCGTCACGGGCAGGATGTCCCTGACATCGATCTCCCGGTTCATGCGCATGATCGCCGATGCCGCGCCTGGGCTTGCCGAGGCCCTGAAGTAGGCGGCAGTTTGCTCAAGTGCCTGCTTATTGCCAGCGAGGCTAGGCGCCCACATCAGCAAACTCATCGCATCTGCCGAACCCCAATGGTGCTCAATGTCATCGAGGAAAGCGCTCCACTGCGCATCGGTCCACGCGAATGCGTAGTCAGGGGCCCACGAGCGTCGCGCATAAGTGCCACAAAGCACCAGAGCTGACGTGCGTTCGGGATACGTAGCTGCATAGAGCAGCGACATCGGACCGCCCTCGGACACGCCAAACAAGGTGGCCCGCTGAGAACCAACCTGGTCCAGCACCGCCTGCACGTCGTGCATCCGCTGTTCAAGCGTGAAGATCTGGGAACCGCGATCGGACATTCCGGTGCCGCGCTTGTCGAACGTGATGACCCGCGCAAACGTTGCAAGCTTGCGGAAAAAGGAAGCGCGTGCCGGCGATTGCCAGAGCGCTTCGACATTGGAGACAAAACCTGGGACGAACAGCAGGTCGCGCGGACCGTCGCCCATCACCTGATAGGCAATATGGACGTCGTCACTTTTGACATAATGAGTGGCCGGGATGTCAGCCATGGTGGCCTACTGCGTGACAAACCGCGCGGCGCGAGTGTCGCACCTCATTCCGCGTCAGGCTAGCGAAATTCGGTGGAGAATTTGGCTGCCGCCCACCCGTAAGTACCGGCGCGACTGGGGGAACCCAGGGTCACGCCAGGTGCGGCCGCGATGTGCGTTTCGGGTCAAACGCGACCGGTCCGGCCGATCTTGCTCACCCTTTGATGTCGGCTTCGTCCCGAAGCTACCGAGTTGGTGCGGCGATGCAATGTGACGCGATGGGCCATGTGTGGACGGCTCCGGGTTGGCAAGGAGAATCTTCACGTCGCAGGATTGGTCGGAGCAGCCATGTGTTCGGCCTGTTTGCGCGGTACCCATGACCGCTGGCCATAATGCCCTCCGCGGATCAGGTCCCGGTCAAAAGCACGCATTCGAGATGCGATGGCCCAAGTGGGGTGTCCTGATCGCCGGATCGACCGGCACTGCATTACGTGCTGTTCGCCCTCCCAACCGTTACGTCACGCCGGCGATGTCGGCGCGATCTCTTTAGGCCGCCAGCGCGGCCGGTTCCTGGTAGCGTTCGTTCCTCGCCATCATCGCCCAGGCCATCCTGGCGAGCTTGTTGGCAAGCGCGATGGCCGCGACCTTGGTGGGCCGCCGGGTCAACAATCGCGTGAGCCATGGCCGATGATCGGTGCCGTGGATCTTGGCGTAGCGGATTACGGCGAGCGCGCCAGCCGTGAACAGGCTACGCAAGTAGCGATCGCCCTGCTTGCTGATGCTGCCAAGCTTGTCTTTGCCCCCGCTCGAACTCTGCTTTGGCACGAGACCAACCCAGGCCGAGAAGTCCCGCCCGGATCGGAAGGCTTTGGGATCGGCAATGCTGGCGACCAGCGCTGTTGCCAGCGCCGGACCGACGCCAGGGATCGCGTCCAGCCGCTTGCTCGTCGTGTTTGATCGATGCCAGGCGATGATGCGGCGGTCGAACTCCAGGATCTGGGCCTTCAGCGCGCGCAATTGACCGCCAAGAGCAGCAAGGCACATCCGGGCGACCTCCGGGACTCGGTCTTCGGCTTTATCGGCGACGACTTCCAGCAGTTGCTCGACGCCTCGCCGCCCAACAGGGGCGACAATCCCGAACTCGGCAAGATAGGCGCGGATCGAGTTGTGATCGCGGTCTGCTGGCGGATGAAGAGGTGGCGCGCTCGGTGAAGCATCAGACAGCTCTGTTGCTCAACTGTCTTGGTCGGCACGAACCGCATGTTGGGCCTCGTCACCGCTTCACAGATCGCCTCCGCGTCCGTAGCGTCGTTCTTCTGCCGCTTGACGTAGGGCTTCACATAGGCCGGAGGCATCAACCGCACCGTATGCCCCAACGCCTGCAATTCACGGGACCAATGGTGCGATGATGCGCAAGCTTCGATCCCCACCAGGCATGGCGGCAACTTCTGGAAAAACGCCAAGACGTGGCGACGCCTCAACTGACGGCGTAAGACCACCTGGCCGGCTGCATCAACGCCGTGCACTTGGAAGACCGACTTCGCAATATCAAGGCCAATCGTCGAAATTGACTGCATAGGCTGCTCCTCCGAATCGTGGGAGCCTTAAAACGGCACCCACTCCTTGGCACTCTCGTGCCGGTGGAGGAGCCGTCCACAGCATCATGAGCTGACTAGTAATGAATGACCACCTCTGGCCACAGCGTCATAATCGGCGTTCCATTCGCGGAGCGGCCCCCCAAAAATCCGTCTACACTCACATCACGTTTCTTGCTGGGGGGTCGGGGCTGGAAAATTCGCGCAAACGTGCGACTGCAGGACGTATGCCAAGCCGCTGGGCCTCAGCCAGCACGCCGTCCAACGTGGATGTCCTCTCCTGTCCGCACCGGCCATGTCGACCAATGGCGCGTCCATATCGGACAAAGAAGTTGGCCCAGGGCAACGGCTCCGGCCGTGTATAATTCTCGAGCGCCGTACTGTAGTGCTCTGCGGCCTTCCAATCTTGCGCGTCCAACGATGCATCGATCGCGTATCGGAAGAACCACAAGTGATTGTGGCTCACTGCGCCTTTGCTGAGGATTTCCTCGCCTTCGATCAGCGCGGCCCGACGCTCGATCGGATCCTCAGTCGTGACTGCAAGGTAGCCGAGGATCCACGGCCCAACGAAAGTGAGCCCGGTCTCGCGGCTAATCGTCAGGGCGCGGTGCAGTAAGTTCATCGCCTCTGTCCTGCTCGTTTCTGCGCGAGCGACCATGGCCAGATCATTGAGGCTCACCGCCTCGAATCGTTTGGCACCAAGCTGCCGGGACAGGGTCAGCGTCCGCTCGGCATGCATCTTTGCACGTCTAAATTCGCCGGTCGTGCGAAACACGTTGCATGCCGCGTTGTGGGCGATGATTTCCGCCCGGTGATGCCCTACCCGGGTCGCCAACTCGATCGCGGCCTGCATTGTCTCAAGCGCGTCAGAGAAATCATTGAGATACACCTGGGTATGCGCGACCATGCTGAGGTTGGCGACTTCGATGCGGCCGGCGCCTGAGGCGCGCGACAGCTCCGCGCATCCGCTGAAGTGCTGATACGCGCTGGCCATCCGGCCGCGCGCGTACTCGGCATCGCCCAAGCCGCCAAGTGCACGAGCCTCCATCTCTGGCCAATTGGCTGCTCTTGCGCAGTTGAGCGCCCGCTCATGCTCCTTCATGCACTCGACGAATCTTCCAAGCGGGAAACAGAGATTGCCGCGCAGGTGGTGGATGCGCGCGCGCTCCGCGAGGTCGTCGATACCCGTCGCAGCTGCAGCCTTGTCCAGTATCGCGAAAGCCTCGTCAAAACGATCGGTCACCCGCAACCCGGCGGCGAGCCCAATCCAGGCTTGGCACCGCTCGATATCGACGTCGGCAACAGCCAGCGCCTGCTCGAAAGCAGCAATCGATTCCGGGATTAAACCGAGGTCGTGCAGGATCTCACCCCGGCGCAGGGACAGCGCGCTCACATCGCTTCGCTTCCGAGCCAGGGCAAGCCCGCGGTCGACAAGACGCAGCGCCTGTTCGGTCCGGTACTTCGCTGCCTCCGCGTGGGCCGCTTCCAGGTAGGCTCGTGGGGCACCCTCATCCTCAGCCCGGTCGAGATGCTGTGCGCACAACGTCAGGTCACGGCTCCTGAACCAATCTGCCGCTCGCCGGTGCAAGTCGCGGCGGCGGCTCCTCAGCAGCGTGTCGTAGACGCCCTCCTGAATCAACGCGTGGGCGAAGAGGAAGTGATCGCCCTGCGGGCGTACCAGGAGATGCCGTACCAAATCGGCGCAATCATACCCGGGCTGGTCGAGCAGAGCTCCCAACGCTTCGACAGTGAAGCGCTGGCCGAGGACCGACGCTGCTTGCAGTGCCCGCTTATCAAGCAACGCGATCCGATCCAAGCGAGCCTGCACCAGACTCCGGATCGACCCCGGTACGCCGCCCGCGGCGCTCTCCTCGGCATGCCGCAACAGCTGCTCCAGAAATAGCGGATTGCCAGCGGCCCGTTCGATGCAGTGCTTGGCAAGCTCACCTAGTGCATCGAGATAGGCCCCCGCGAGCCGGTTGGATTCGCTCGGCTGGAGCGGGCCGAGATCGATCGTCACAGTTAACCGGCCGGCAATTGTCGGGCGCAACGGCTCGTCGAGCGGATCCCGCTCGATCCGCGAGGTCATGACCAGGAGCGCCGGACATCGAGGGACCGTTTCGGCGAGATTCGCCAAATGATCGAGAGTCGTCTGGTCAGCCCAGTGCAGATCCTCAATCGCTAGCAGGCGAGGACGACGGCCGCTCGCGCCGGTGACGAGTTCGGCGACGGTCGCCCGCTTGCCACGGTGTCGGGCGGCGTTGTCCATTGCATCATAGAGCGTGCGCAGCTCGGTCGGTTGCGGCAGGTTCAGGAGATCGTTCAGATATACCCGCCGCTCGCCAGCAAGCATGCCGTCCTTGACGGCGTTCTCGGCCGTTGCCTCGATCTCTTCCCGGCTGCTCCCGCCCGATAGACCGAGCAGGCTGCGGACGAATGAGCAGATTGCGTCCTGGCCGGAGCCCATTCCAAAGTCGAGCACTAGTCCACTGTGGCAGGCGAAGTTTTCCTTCTCTGCCTTCGCCTGCAACTGCTCGAGCAGGCGGGTCTTGCCGATACCGGCCTCCCCGCGGATGTAGATCACCCGGCCGTGTCCCGTGTCCCGACACTGCGCTAGCGTCGCTTCAAGCTGCCGCAGTTCCCGGCGTCGTCCAACAAAGGCCCGACGGCCCAAGCGGGCCGGCTCGCGAAAGCCGCGCAGTCGCCATGCCCTCACCGGCTTCGCAAACCCTTGGATGGCGAGCTCGCCGACCTCCGAGCAGTCGATCCGTTCGGCAAGTGCACGGTGGACTGAATCCGAAATTAGGATCTCTCCCGCAGGCGCCTGATCCGTCAAGCGCGAGGCGAGGTTCACGGAGTCCCCGGTGACCGTATACTCAAGGTGGCGCGCGCTACCGGTGCCGCTCGCCACGACTTCGCCACTGGCAATGCCGATGTGAACGTCAATCGGACGGCCGAGCTCGACTGCAAGCATGGGCAGGCGGCGCCCGATGTCGAGGGCAGCTCGGACGCATCGCTCGGGGTCATTACCATAGGCCACTGGGGCCCCGAAGACCGCCATCACGCAGTCGCCGATGTGCTTGTCCACGGTCCCGCCGTGATTGACGACGCTCGCGTCGGCAAGGTTGAAGAAGCGTTCGAGGAGGGCGTGGACTTCCTCAGCGTCGAGCTCGTCGGCAAGCTTCGTGTAGCCGGCGAGGTCCGCAAACAGGACCGTCACCTGACGCCGCTCGGCCTCAGGTAGGGGCGAAGCCGCCTGCGATATCGATGCCGCGCCCCGGCCTGCCTGCGCCGATCGATCACGCAAGGCGGCGATCGCGGCAAGCAGCTTGCGGCGGTGCCCGACCGAGGCGACGCCCATCCCGATCAGATCGTCGGCCGTTAAGTGGGCGAGGACCTCGGCGTCAATGTCGTTCTCGCGGAACGATTGCTCGTATTGCCCCAGCCCAAGACCGTGCAGCCAAGCCGCGACGTTCATGGGGGCCTCCTGGCCCGGTTCTCCGCAGAGCACCATTGTATTTTAACCTAGCTCAAAATCTCACTGGGCGCTGTGAAAGGTCAGCGCACCCGAGGGATGCGGAGTCGGCTCTGGGTCAAACTGCGAAGTACTCAGGCTGAGCAAATCTAGTCCGCTTAATTGCACTGAGCGTACCACCGCAGGACGAGGCACAACTTCGCTATTGGGCAAGGTCGCGCCCGAAGTTACTTCGGATTGCGCGGGAACGGGATGAACCCGTCCTGGTTCGGCATTCTCACCTTGGGCAGCGACTGCGCATCCATCACATCATTCGATCCGACGATGCCGTTGAGATTGAGGATATAGGCCGATACGGCGTAGATCTCATCCGCGCTCAGGGATTTCGATTCCTGGAATGGCATTGCGCGACGGGTGTAATCGAACAGCGTTGTTGCGTAGGGCCAGTAACTTCCCACAGTTTTTATCGGTGTCTTGTCCGGCGCGAGTGTGCCCATACCCCCCACCAGCGCTCCCGCGAGCGCGACACTGGGATTGATGCCCTTCTCGCCGTGACAGGCCTGACATTTCGCTGCATAGATCGCCTCACCCTCGATTGCGGTACCTCGACCAGGCGGCAGACCTGCGCCATCCGGTCCAATGCTGATGTCCCACGCTGCGATGTCGGCGGGCGCGATCGGTTGCCCGAACTGCGGGACTTGGGCCAGCGCCGCCGATGCGATCGTCAGCATGGATGCGCAGGCTGCAATGGGTTTAAGCGTAAACATTGCTGGCCTCCCCCTTCTCGTCGATGCGCCAGCTTGCGATGGCGTTGTAGTGGTAAATCCCACGCAAGCCGCGCTCGTTGGCGAACTGCGCGCGCGTTGGCTGCACCATGCCCGTGTCGTCCGTGGCGCGACTCTGCAGCACGGCGGGACCGCCGTTCCATTGCCACGCTGCGCGGAAGCGCACAGGGGCCTTTGGCAGGATCGGGCCCTGCAAAGCCGCCGGCGCCCAGCTTCGTCCGCCGTCAGCCGACACATCGACCTGCCGAATGCTGCCGTTGCCCGACCAGGCAAGTCCGGAAATCTGGTAGAATCCCGGCCCTCTCAGGGCGAGCCCCGGCGACGGCCGCGTGATGACGGATTTGACTTCCATCGGAAACACGAACTGCCAGGCCTTTTCGTTCTTGAGCAGGATCGTGTACTTCGATGTTTCGTCTTTGGTCATGACAGGGCTGGCAGTCAGCTTAAGCCGGCGCAGCCACTTCACATTCATGTTGCCCTCAAAACCAGGCAACAGCAGCCGCACCGGATAGCCGTTCGAAGGCCGCACTCGCTCGCCGTTCTGATAAAGACAGAGCAGCGCATCATCCATCGCCTTGGTGAGTGGGATGCTACGGCTCATGGCGGCAGCATCAGCGCCCTCGGCGATCACCCAGCGCGCCTCTGGTTCGATGCCGGCTTCGTCGAGCAACGTGGAGAGCCGCACGCCAGTCCATTCCGAGCAACCCATCAGGCCGTGAGTAGCCGCCACATTGAGCGGCTGGGCCTGAGGCGCGTTGAGCGCCAGGCTGTTGCCGCCACATTCGATGAAGGCGATACGCGACTGCATCGGATAGCGCGACAGCGCTTCGACCGTAAAGACAAGCGGGCGCTTCACAAGTCCATGGATCACCAGCCGGTGTTGATCGGGATCTATCTCTGGGACGCCGGAATGGCTACGTTCGAAATGCAGTCCGGATGGCGTAATCATTCCTTCGAGCATGTGCAGCGGCGTGCGTGACGCGCCGACACCGGGCGGGTTCGGCGGCGGCGGAAACACTTTGACCGCCTTACTCTCGAACGGTGAGGGCTGGCCATAGCCAGCAAATCCTGCACCCGGCACCTTCATCCATGGCTGCACCGTAAGCGGTTCTGCCGATCCGCGGGACAGGCCCGCGCCGGTCGCACCGACAACGACCGCGCCCTCAAGAAAGATGCGGCGGCTTAGAATTCCATTGTCCGCCGCGGGGTCGCCTGGTTCCGCATGAGTTTTTCTAAACATGGGCAGTACTCCTTCGTTGCGGTCGAACGAACTCGCGCGCGCGCAATGCTCGTGAGACCGGCACAATAGGACTGTCGACTTTATTGAGAGTGCGATGCCTGCCGATGGCATTCCCCGCTGCCATTCGCCTCGAACGGAGACGTCGGCGCGTCCCGTCTCGAAAAGCAGCTCCAAAGAAGACTACAGAATCCCACGCTCATCCAAAAGACCTTCATATGGCCAGGATGTCGCACCAACAATCAGGTCAACACCAATGGCTCCGATGTCCGCGTTGGGTCAAAGGCTGCCCTCGGTGGCTTCACGATCGCTTTCCGCTCGGCCCTCCGAAGCGGACCGTGCGAGGCCAAGAGGGGAAGTCAGCCACGGGCCAGGAGCACACCCCACAATCATTCGATTATTTCGTCAGCTCGAGCGCTTATAGATTGTGAGATGGTCAGCCCAAGCGACTTGGCGGCCTTCAGATTCACGACCAACTGAAATCTGGTGGGCTGAAAAACTGGAATGTCGCCAGGTTTTGCCCCGTTTAGGATTTGGTGCACGTTGTCAGCAAGACGTTGGGCGAGTTCGCCCAGATCAGGCGCGTGCGCCATCAACCCACCTAAGTCCACATAGTCGCGGTACGGATAACAGACCGGAAGACGGTATTTCTCGGCCAATTCAACGATAAGGACTCGTTGCGCCAGAAATCCGCCCCCTTCGTCAATGACGACAGCTTCGAATTGTTGTTGCGTCATCGCAGCGAAGGTGTGGCGGATTTGAGTTTCGTTGAACTCTGCAGGGAATACCCCATTCACAGACATTCCCAAGTGGCTCCCGGCCTGGCGGGCAGATAATCCTGCGTCGTGCTCCCATGCTGCGCGCGCCGACGCAAGGTAAGCGACTTTGGTCAGCGAAGGTATCGTCTCCTTCAAAATTTCCAAACGCTTCCCGGTGATTTCGTTTCCGGCGTTGATGCTCACGCCCGTGAGATTTCCCCCGGGGCGAGCAAGGCTTCTACCTGGTCCTTCCCAGATCGACCTTCCTGCGATCGCAACGATTGGTATCTCCGAAGTGGCCTGTGTAAAGGCCGTGACGAGAGCGTGCAGATTAGTAACGATGACGTCGGGCTTCGGCTCACAATCGCGGCCGTGAGCCCGATCAAATTGTCAGTGCGACCCTCGGCGGAGTAGCGCTCAACGAATTCGACCTGCTCCAAAGCTACACGGTGGCCCCGCCGGGCCCCAACCTTCAAAAGCTGATCCACGGCTTACTTAAGTTGTCTACCGCAGCTCAAGACGAGGTAAGCTCCTACACCTCTAAAGAGAGGGCAGCATACATTTTAGCTCAGGCTCCAGAGTTGAATGTGGGCTGCATCGCTGGCCTGGTGGATGTCGATCGAACAACGGTCTGCCGCTGGACAAAAGAGGAGAAGTTTAATGATCGAGTATCTCAGTTGCGCGAATTCATGAAGTTGCCCGAATGGACGCAAATGCGGCAGAAGGAAAGTAGCTTTCGATGTATTGACGTTCCGCATCAAGTCGAGAAGTGAATTCGCTTAGGGGATACTCCCTCCTCCACATTCCGTTGACCGGCTAATGTTTTTCGGCGCCTCCAACGAAAGCTACGGTTGCAATCTACGATTTTCGTCGTGAGCGTCGGGGGCTGAGACCATGGCGCTCCGATTTACCGCTTGAAAAGTCGAAGCGGTCCCGCGTGCAAGGCCCCCTCGTCTGCTTGCGGCCCAGGGTGTGTAAAAGTGGTCTTCACATAGGCGGACCCATAGGCGACATGCGCAGCATGTGGGAGAGTTGGGTACAGGTGATTGCCAAACTCGCGCCCTACACATCCGACCGCAATTGCAATCGCATCGAGAGTCGGTGAGAGCATGGAGGCGATCGCCGCCTCGCTATATCCACGTTGGCGCGAGCAAGTTCTTGGGAACGGTGACGGTAGAGGTCCTAGCGGTGAGGATGTGTGCGGGTATCTCGCGCGCACATGTGGACAGAAATGAATGCTCAGGCACCTGACTCTTCAGAATGCAGACAAACAGAATGGCTAATTCATTGCGCAATAAAGATAGGTGGGTCCTGGTCGAGGGCCCTGGACCGGGTGAAGCAGAGTTTCTCGGCCGCTGGTTGTTGGCCGCGGCAGCTGCCGATCGAGCCTTACAGGAGCGTTTCAAGCAAAACGAAATATTGAAAGAGCAAATCAGCTCTGTCGAAATTGTCTACCAGATCCGCTTCTCGTCCGCGGCTACCAAGATTCTGGAGCTGTTGATGAAAGATCTTACAGCATTCAGCCTGCCAATCCAGAGTGATTGGATTGACTTGTTTGCTGTCATGGCGGACCTCGGCTTCTTCTGTTTGACGGGCGAGCGCTATCAAATGACTGTCCCCTGCGAGGCGTCGGGCTGCGCCATTGAAGCTTCACTTCTAAAGCTGGCGGCCACAGAGCATCGTTTTGCATTACAGCCAGAACACATGATTCATTGCATTAGCGAGATGGATGGCGACCACGTGGCATTCGAGGCTTAAAAGAATGCCTTGGATTCAGAGAGTGGCCGATCGCGACATTCTGCTGGGAGAAAGTTGATCTTGTCCAAGGCGCGGGTACGGCAACGCCCAACCAAGTTCGTGTTTCCGTTGCTCCGAAGTATGGTGGTACATTTGACCAGGTGAACCAGCGGCTCAGCGTGGACCTTTGCCGGCCTTCCTAGCAACGGCCGCTAGCATTCCGACGAGCTCTGCGGGCGGAGCCGGCGACACGTCGATGGCAGTCCTCTTCAGGCTGGTCACCGCCCTGAAGCGTAGCAAGCCGACGTGTCCGCTGCTGTGCGATAAACCGACAATGGGCCGGCGAGCTACCAGGACCGCTTGTGACTGAAGCCGACTGACCGGGGGTAGAGCAGCCGTGAGCACAAGACCTGCCGAAAGCATGATATTGTTGCAAGAGGTGGTTTTTTGCGGGTTCCGTTACATGAAACGTCGCAATTTCATTACGGCTCTAGCGAGCGCAGCGATTACCTTGCCGTTAGCGGCTCAGGCTCAGAAGTTGAGAACTCCCCGGATTGGCTCCTTGAACCGCCCGAGCGCCGGCACCGAAACGTTCGGCGACGCCTTTCGGCGTGGTCTCAAGCAAATGGGATTTATTGAAGGGCAAAGCGTCGTAATCGAGGGACGTTGGCCCGACGGTGCCGAAAGCTTGCGAGACGCCGCGGCCGATTTGGTACGAAAGCAGGTAGCTGTGATATTTACTGCCGACAATGGCGGAGCGTTGGCGGCCAAGGCAACGACCTCGGAAATCCCGATCGTATTTTTGGTGGGTCTTGACCCGGTTGCGATGGGACTTGCCGCATCCATCAACCGCCCAGGCGGGAACGCCACTGGGGTTTCATTCCGGGTGAGCGCGTTGGATCCGAAGCGCTTTGAATTGCTGCGCGCGCTCTTGCCGAAGGCGTCTCTAGTCGGCGTGTTGGTCAACCCGAATAATCCAAATGCGGATGCAAACGCCCTGAGATCAGCAGCATCTTCCGCAGGACTGCAATTGCTTGTTTTGGATGCCCGAAGCATTGATGAAGTAGAGAGCGCATTTTCACAATTGGCTCAACGTCAGGCCAATGCGCTGCTTGTGACCTCTGATCGCCTTTTCAATCTTGAGCGTCGTCTGATTGTTGATCTGGCTGCCCGGACGGGTATTCCCGCGATCTACCCTTGGCGCGATTTCGCGGACGCCGGTGGTTTGATGAGCTATGGCAACAGCCTCACCGACGCTTTTCGGCAGGGCGGTCTTTATGTTGGTCGCATCCTCAAGGGTGACAAGCCGGGCGATCTGCCAATCTGGCAACCAACCAGGTTCGAATTCGTGATCAACCTCAAAGTAGCGAAGACGCTTGATGTGGAAGTTCCATCAGCTCTGCTCGCATTTGCAGACGAGATCATCGAATAATTTCCCGCCTGCTTGTGGCCCGCGACTGACCTCAGTCCAGAGCGCGACGATGTCCGCTTCCGGGACATGACCGGACCGAGGGCATGCCAGCTGCCGAGGGCAGCCTTTGACCCTGGCTGTGTAAAAACGCGAGAGATCGAAAGACGGCTAGAATTACATTCTTCAGTTCGTTCTCTAAGTTGAATGCGCTTGCGAGGTTGACCGCTAAAGCGGTCTTGAACGAATTACTTATTCTATCGTCGTCAAGCGCCCTGGCGTTTTCACACAGCCAAGACCCATAGCTGCTCTCGGCTACGCTGCGTTTGCGGTGCAACATTTGCGCCCGCACCGAATGCGACGACCGTCGGGACCTGATACTCTACAGTCGTATTCTCGAACTACGATGGAGGGCGGAATGGAGCGACGGGACTTCATAGCGCTTTTCGTGGTTGCGGCGGCGACCTCCATGTCTCCGGCGTATGCAGAGAAAGGAGCGCTTCCGGTAGTTGGTTATCTGGGCTTCGATTCAGCCGAGAAAAGTACAGAACTACTCGTCGCCTTCCGCGAAGGTCTTCGGACCAAAGGTTTTGTGGAAAACCAGAACGTCACAATCGAGTACCGCTTCGCCGAGGGCAAATATGATCGGTTTCCGGAGCTGATCGCAAACCTTGTTCAAGGTCACGTACAAGTAATTGTGGCCGCCACAGGTACGAACGGGGCCTTGGCGACGACGGCCGCAACAAAGACAATCCCGATTGTGTTTGCGATTGCCATGGACCCCGTGTCCCTTGGCGTTGTTTCTAGTCTAAGCAGGCCGGGAGGTAACGCGACCGGCGTCAGCATGTACACTCCACAGCTCGTCGCCAAGCGACTGGAGCTTCTGGCCGAGTTGAATCCCGAAGGCGGCGCAATCGCTGTACTGACTAATCCGACCAATCCCAACGTGGATGTAACCTCGGCAGACGCTCAAGCAGCGGCGAAGTTGCTTGGGCGCCAAATCAGCATTCTGAAAGCGAGCACAGACCAGCAGATTGCCGATGCTTTCGATGAGATAAAAGACCGAAAGTATGTTGCGCTTCTCGTCAACCCAGACGCATTTTACATCGCCCGTCGAGAGCAACTGGCGGCCCTTTGCGACCAGAATCGGATTCCAGCAATCTACGAGTGGTCTCTCTTCGTAAAGAATGGCGGGCTCATGAGTTACGCGCCTCGCATTACTGATGTTTCCCGTCAGCTTGGCGTCTATGCGGGGAAGATTCTGAACGGCGCTGCGCCTGCTGACCTTCCGGTCGAGCAGCCAACCAGATTCGAGTTGGCGATAAATTTAAAAGCAGCGAAGGCAATCGGCCTTTCCATCCCACCCAACCTTCTCGCGCGCGCCGACGAGGTGATCGAATAAGGAGGTAGTTTACTGCGCTGCATGAGTCCGGAAGTGGCCCATCGCTGCCCAGCGGAATGCTTGTTGGGGCGTCGGCTGTCGGGTGTGGAGCGGAAACTGATTGCAGCGGTCCGGACCGCCGATTTTGACCCTAGGCGGACATTTCGACACGGATTGGGGGCTGCTACCCGCTGACAGAGGCCCCCTCCCTGTGCTCTTATGGAGTTGAAAATCGCGCGGGGGTCCCATGACGGGAGGACGACTAGAGCGACGACTGGCGGCAATCGTTGCAGCTGACGTGGCGGGTTACTCGCGTTTGATGGGCCTCGACGAGGTCGGCACTGCTCTTACCCTGCGCGAACACCGCGCCGTCACCGATGCCCTTGTGGCGAAGTATGGGGGGCGTTTGGTCAAGACAACAGGAGACGGCCTGCTACTTGAGTTTCCCTCCGTTATTGATGCAGTCGAATGCTCGATCGCGGTGCAAGCTGTCATGGCTGAGCGCAATGAGGCCGCGCCAGCGGACCGCCGTATGCTGTTCAGGATCGGCATCAACCTCGGGGATATTCTGATTGACGGCGACGATATCCTCGGGGACGGCGTAAACATTGCGGCGAGGCTTGAAAGTGTAGCGGAGCCGGGCAGCATTTGTATCTCGGGTTCCGCCTACGACCAGGTTCGCGGCAAGGTCTCGGCCGCTTTCACAGATTTAGGCGAACAGAAGCTGAAAAATATCGACCGCCCAGTGCGCGCTTACGCTACGAGACCGCAGGCCAACACTGGTACGAGCGTTGCGCAGCCCGAGCGCAAGAAAGCACTTCCGCTTCCCGATAAACCCTCAATCGCTGTTTTGCCCTTTCAGAATATGAGCGGCGACCCCGAACAAGAATACTTCGCCGATGGAATGGTTGAGGACATCATCACTGCGCTTTCGAGGTTCAAGCTCTTATTCGTGATCGCGCGAAACTCCTCGTTCACTTACAAAGGCAAGACAGTCGACATCAGACAGGTCGGACAAGAGCTAGGGGTCCGCTACGTGCTTGAAGGGAGTGTTCGCAAAGTAGGCGGCAAGGTTCGTATAACGGGGCAGTTGATTGATGCGATCTCGGGCGGGCATCTTTGGGCCGATCACTTTGACGGAGGGCTCGACGATATCTTCGATCTGCAAGATCAAGTCACGGCAAATGTAGTAAGCGCCATCGCCCCAAGACTTCAACAGGCTGAAATCGAGCGCTCAAAGCATAAGCCAACTGAGAACCTCGATGCCTACGACTATTATTTGCGCGGCATTGCGCTCTTCGCGAAGTACTCCAAGGAGGCTAACGACGAGGCATTGCCCCTTTTGTCAAAGGCTATTGAACTCGACCCGGAGTTTGCTCCGGCATATGCCGCAGCGGCCCGGTGTTATACGCTCAGGAAAGGATTTGGGTGGACGGTCGACCCCGTGCAGGAAGCAGCAGACGCAAACCGGATGGCACGAACGGCCATAAGATTGGGACCTGATGACGCCTTCGTCCTGGGAGCGAGCGGGTTCGCAATTGCCTATGTCGTTGATGATGTGGAGGGCGGCGCTGCCTACATCAATCGGGCGTTCTCCCTCAATCCCAACCTGGCCCAAGTTTGCGGCGTAGCTGGTTGGATTAGCATTTCTTTCGGACATCCGGAAGTCGGCATCGGACAAGTGGCACGCGCCATGCGCTTAAGCCCTCTGGATCCCGCTCTCGTTACTTGGCAGCTTTGGACTGCAGCCGGTCATTTCTTTGCTGAACGGGACGAAGAAGCCATTTCCTATGCGAGAGCTGTTTTGGCGGAGAGCGCAGATAATCACCACGCACTTGGCATTATCGCAGCGAGTTTGGCTTTGCTTAACCGGATCGAAGAGGCTCAAAAAGTGACTGCCCATATTCGCACAGTATATCACTCGCG
This sequence comes from Bradyrhizobium sp. CCBAU 11357, assembly GCF_028128865.1. NCBI lineage: Bacteria > Pseudomonadati > Pseudomonadota > Alphaproteobacteria > Hyphomicrobiales > Nitrobacteraceae > Bradyrhizobium > Bradyrhizobium sp. CCBAU 11357. Next base: position 88,050 of record NZ_LBJW01000008.1, read on the forward strand.
CGTTTCCATTATAGCGACCACTAGAATGCCGCTACGCAGGGCAAAGGATCGCGAAAGGTTATCGGAGGGGTGGCGTTTGTCCGGTCTACCAGAGTTGATTGCAATAAAAGGCGACGGCTAAAGGTGGGACAAGTCCGCTAA
>NZ_LBJW01000009.1:0-19201 GCF_028128865.1 Bradyrhizobium sp. CCBAU 11357
CGCCTGCCTTGGTACACCATCTATCCAACCGTACGGGATTTCTCCGCGATGGTCGGTGCCAAGACGTGTGAGACATGGCTGAGGCGACTGCCGCCCGACGAGCCCGTATCGCTCTACATCCACGTTCCGTTCTGTCGCTCTATCTGTTGGTATTGCGGCTTCCCTACAAGCCTCACTCGCAGCGAGCGACCGGTCCGCAAATACTTGGCAGCATTGCGAGAGGAGATCGGCTTGGTCGCAAAGCAAGTGCCGAGCGCTCTGCCGGTGAGCGACGTGCATTTCGGCGGCGGGACGCCGACGACCATTGCACCGCGCGATTTTCTCGCCTTGATGGAACTCCTGCGCCACTGCTTTGCGTTCAAAAAATCAGCTACCATCGCCATAGAAATCGATCCGCGTGGGGTCACGCCCGAGATGGTCGAAACGTTACAAGCGGCCGGGGTCAGCCGCGCGAGCATCGGCGTGCAAAGCTTCGATCCGGTGGTTCAAAGGTCGGTCAACCGCGTGCAGAGCGAGGTGCTGACGGCTTCTGTCGTCGAAACTCTACGCCAGCATGGGATAAACCGCATCAATTTCGACCTTCTCTTCGGACTACCGCATCAAACGGTGCGGTCCTGCGTGGACACCGCTCGGACAGCTCTGGCCATGCGGCCAGACCGGCTTGCAGTTTTCGGCTATGCTCACGTCCCCTCCTATATGAAACGTCAACGCCAGCTCGATGAGACGGCGCTGCCGGACAATATTGCCCGCGCTGAGCAAGCTGCGGCCATTGCAAATACCCTGGTCTCGGCCGGCTACCGCCAGGTCGGGCTCGATCATTTCGCCCTGCCCAACGACGAGCTCGCCCTGGCGCAGAAAGCTGGCCGACTGCGGCGCAATTCCCTCGGTTATTCGGCTGATACCACCAAAACCGTAATCGGCTTAGGTCCGTACGCCATCGGCCGTTTGCGTGAGGGTTATGTGCAGAACGAGATCGCGACCCCTTCCTATTACGAACACGTTCGAGCCGGCCGCCTAGCAACCTCAAAAGGCTATTGTCTGTCGGCCGAAGATCGCCTCCGCGCCGCAATCATCGAGCGTCTAATGTGCGATTTGCACGCCGACATACCAGCGATCTGCGCTGCTCACGGATTTGATTCGATTCCACTTCTCAAGTCTGCAGGCCGGCTGGGAATGCTTGCCGAAGACGGGATAGTGGACATTGAAAAGGGCTTAATTCGGGTCAAGCAGGAGCATCGGTTCGTCGTTCGTGCGGTTGCTGCCGCATTCGACACTTATCTCGACCGTACCCCTATCAGCTAAGCCACGCATGTGAGCAGTTTCCAAACATCTAAGCTCTTCGCGAGGGAATGATCACAAGAGGCGGCTCCGACAGACAGGCCAGATTTCGACGATGGAGCGGCGGTGCTCGATGTAGCCTCAAATCGGCGAGGGCTGATCAGAGAGCTAATTGAAGAGAGAAGCGGAGCGGGTTCCGCCGCTCCGGCCCCCTCGATCGGTTGCGCGGGAGGGCCCGGCCTTTAGCCGCGCCGGAGTGGCAAGTCCGGGCGCTCGTCTCAATAGCCTTGCCGAGCGCTTGGCCTGCGGACGGCTCTGCAAGGATGGACGGGCGGGCGGCTCTTGCTTGGTCTTGGCAGGAAGTGCTGCAGGCATGGCGGCCATCACTCGCCCCGCGCGATGGCGTTGCTCGGCGTCGGGTCGGTGATCTGCTGGCCGAACAGGCTGCCGATCAGCTCGACTGCCGTGCGCGCGGTCCGGCCGCGTTCGTCCAGGAACGGATTGAGCTCGACGATGTCGACCGATCCGACGACGCCGGAATCGTGCAGCAGCTCCATGATCAGGTGCGCTTCGCGATAGGTGGCGCCACCCGGCACGGTGGTGCCGACGCCCGGCGCCACGCAGGGATCGAGGAAATCGACGTCGAAGCTGACATGCAGCACGCCGTTGCTGGCCTTGACGCGTTCGATGACGCGGCGGATCAGGACGGCAACGCCGAACTCGTCGATCTGGCGCATGTCGACGATCCTGATCCGGCGCGAGCGCATCAGCTCCTTCTCGAGCTTGTCGATCGAACGCGCGCCGAACAGATCGAGTTTGTCCGGGAGAATCGAAGCGCGCGGATCGTCGCCGAGCAGGCCGTCAAGGCCCGGCTCGCCGCACAGGAACGCGGCTGACATGCCGTGCATGTTCGCGGTGATCGTCGTCTCCGGCGTGTTGTAGTCGGCATGGGCGTCGAGCCAGAGCACGAACAGTTCGCGGCCGCGCTCCTGCCAATGACGGGCCATGGCATTGACCGACCCCATCGACAGCGTGTGATCGCCGCCGAGAAAGATCGGCAGCGCACCGGTTGTCGCGATCTCATAGCCTTTGCGGCTCAGGACGCGGGTCCAGCGCTGGATTTCGCGGTAGTGATTGGCCATTTCGGGCGGCCTGTCGGTGAGGCCCCGGACCTCGGCTACCGACAGATCGCCATGGTCGACGACCTTGAAATCAAGGCTTTCCAGCAATGTCGCAAGGCCGGCGGTGCGCAGCGCCGCGGGCCCCATCAAGGTGCCGCGTTGCGAAGCCCCCATGTCGATGGGAGCACCGAGCAAGGCGATGCGCCGGGCTCGATCCGTCCTGGTCCGATCGGTCACGGCTGCCTCCTCACATCAGCAAGGTTAACCCAGCCCGGATAGCCAAAGGTGCCGGCTTCCATCAACACGCCTGCAGGTCGCGCCCTTGAGCACGGAGATACCGCAATCCACGTCCCAACCCGGCATGGCGGAGCGTCGTCGCTAAATCCGGTGGCCGATGAGTATAGGGTCAAGGTATCCCACCAACGAAGAAAGATCCCTGCTTCATTTAACCACTCTCTGATGCAGTGTTCAGGAGCGCCGACCTGACCGATTTTGGTGTAGATCACAGAACCGTTGACCCAAAAGCGATACATAGGATGTCCAGCTTTACGGGGCCAAGGGGGCGCGATAGTGGCGCAAGTAATCCCGTGCCGTTCGCTCTGCCGTGAAGCGCTCTTCGAAGCGCGCGCGGACGCGTCCTCGATCGATTTGCCCAAGCCGCGACACAGCCTCAATTGCTTCGTCCTCGTTTTGGACGATGAAGCCTGTCACCCCTTCCTCGATAATCTCGGGCACCGAGCCGGACCGGTAGGCAATGACTGGCGTTCCGCAGGCCATCGCCTCGATCGTCACCAATCCAAACGGCTCCGGCCACCTGATTGGGAGCAGCAAAGCAGCGGCTCCTGCAAGGAACGGTCGTTTCGAGACGTCATCTACCTCGCCGACGAGCTGGATTTGTTTGCCGTCAATCTGAGGCTCTATCTTCTCTCTGAAATACCCACTTTCGTCGCGAGGGACCTTGGCGGCAATCCGAAGCGGCATCCTGGCGGCGAGCGCGATGCGGATAGCATCTTCGGGGCCTTTTTCGGCGGTCAAGCGCCCGAGAACCGCCAGGTACGATCCGGCAGCAAATGAGGCGCCGAACTGGTCGATGGGCAGACCGTGATACACCGTTCCGCACCAGTTTGCGCTGGCGTGCGCGGCGGCGATCAGGGTGAGACTCCGCATTGCGTCGCCAGAAATGTTCCTGAATGCTGAGTTGTTGCCTCACGTAATTGCTCCCCAATGGCAAGGGAGCGCAGGGGCAACGATGAGGCGATTGAGTATGGCGACGCGCAAGGAACTGAAGTCTGCTTTGGCGCGGCGCTACAGGATGTCGAGCCGCGTCGAAAAGGGCCGTATTCTCGACGAGTTCGTCGCGATTACGGGCCTGCATCGGAAGCATGCGATGCGGCTGCTGCGCTGCGATCCTGACGGCCAGACAGCGGGGCGCCGCAATCGTGTGCGGATCTACCAAGACGCCGAGAGAACTGCGCTGATACTGCTTTGGGAGGCCGCAGACCGGGTGTGCGGCAAGCGTCTGAAGGGCCTGCTGCCGATCTTGATTGAATCGATGGAGCGTCACGGCCATATCGACCTGACGCCAGAGGTTCGGGACAAATTATTGTCGATGAGTGCGGCGACGATCGACCGGGCGCTTCGAAGCGTTCGTGAGCAAAGCGGCCGGCAGCGCCGTCGCTCTGTAGCAAGTGCTCTGCGACGCAGCATCCCTGTTCGTACTTCAGCGAATTGGGGAGATCCTGCGCCCGGGTTCGTCGAGGCGGATCTTGTTGCTCACAGCGGTCCTTTGGCGCGGGGTAGCTTCGTCCAGACGCTCGTTCTCACGGATCTCGCGACCGGCTGGACGGAATGCGCGCCACTTCTGGTGCGCGAACAGAGGTTGTTGATCACGGTTCTGACCGAACTTCGTAAACAGCTACCGTTTGCGCTCCTGGGTCTGGACACCGACAACGACTCTGTGTTCATGAATGAGACCTTGAAAGAAAATTGCGAGCAGGTTGACATCATCTTCACGCGCTGTCGCCCCTATCGCAAGAACGATCAGGCTTTTGTCGAGCAGAAGAACGGCGCGGTGGTCCGCCGGATGGTCGGCTACCGTCGATTCGAGGGGCTCGAAGCGGCTGCTTTGCTGGCGCAGCTTTATCGTTCGGCCCGCTTGTTCGTGAACTTTTTCCAGCCATCGTTCAAATTAATACGAAAGGAGCGCGACGGAGCGCGTGTCCACAAAACGTATAGTGCCCCCGCGACCCCACATCAGCGGCTGGTCGCCGAAGCAAGAACACCTGATGCAGTCCGCTCCCGCGTCAATGAAATGTATGCCCGGTTGGATCCCGTCGCCTTGCTGCGCGATATCCGAGCCGTCCAGGAGAAGTTAGCCAGTCTCACCGACGCCGCCCCAGCAAGCCATCCAACTGCGGCGCCAACGATCGAACAGTTTTTGTCGAGCTTGCGAATCGCGTGGAAAGAAGGAGCGGTCCGCCCGACCGACAGACCAATTGCGAAGCCGAAGCGTGAGCGACGACGCCCTGATCCGCTCGTCAAGGCTACGCCACAACTGCGCGAATGGTTTGAGGCCGAGCCGTGGCGAACCGGCAGCGAACTCCTTTGCAAGCTTCAGGCAGAACGCCCCGGGGTCTACCCAAGCAAAGTACTCCGAACTCTTCGTGGCGCAGCGAGCAAGCAAGCGCACTGTTGTTTAGCTCCCGGGAAAACGCAGCACAAACCGACGTGATCGATCCATCACCGGAAAGCCCGCCGCTGCTGGATGAAGGAACGACGGTGTGAAGTAGACCGGTGATCGACCGTGCTCAAGGCTGGCGCGTTGCGCCACCGCCTTCGGCGGCTGGCGGCCTTGACCACGCCCGATCACCGGTCTGTTGGCTTTGCAAGCGCTCGGTCGAGGACCGAGCGCGACATCGGCGCGCTCCAAATGCCCACCAGTAGTGCGACCGCCTTCCTCCGCTCCCCTGGGTAGGGAGCAAAATAGATGAGGCAACAACAGGTCTATCGGGAACATCGCTAGATGCGGCAATACGCGCTCTCATCCTGATTGTCGCGCTATACTGGCGAGCGGAATGCGGTGATCCGAGATGGATGCGAACCAAGCTTCTGGAAACTTGCTGGTCACGGCCGGCAATCCCGGCAGATCCGGCCGACCGTGCATCGTCGTGCTAAATGGCACTCCTGCGCGATTGAGGATCGGCAGATGTAGCCGGTCGATGTGAGCGTGAACTGGTCTGCGCAATCGTAAACTGCTTCCAGTTAAGCAGCCAAAGCCGCGTTCGGGTCTGAGCGTGGTCGCCCAAAGCGAAGTGCTTTTGGCCAGACCGGAAAACGTGTGGTGCGGGTCCAGGAATCGCCGCTCGCAAAGAGGGTGACATCCTGCCCGAGTTCGACGAGTGCTTCGACGAGCCAGGCGACCACTCTTTCCGTTCCACCATGGAGCTTTGGTGGGACGCTTTCGGCGAGCGGAGCAGTCTGAGCTAGCTTCATCAGTAACTCCCACATGGCGCTTGCGTGACCGCGGCAGACGAACGAGGTTCAGTCAAGGCCCCGGCGAAACTCGCGTATATCCGTCGGAGTGCGCTCATTCGTCGAGTCGAAACCAGCTATATCCGTAGCCGTCGAGTTCGATCGTCGAGTCCTCGCAGGGCTTCGATGAGTACACGCGATTGCCGAACAGATCAGTCAAGTTGTGCGCTGCCGAGAAGCCATCGACTTGGGCCCGTCACTCGGCTTGTGACAGGTTGTGCAATATCAGCACCGATTGCCCCTCCCACGCAAATCTCTGAACCAGAATGGAAGGAGGATGCGCTTGCGGCAAACTCAGGTCGCCCCACCCAACTTCCGCGCAAGACTTGCGCAGTTCGACCAGGCGCCGCAGCCAGTGTGCTGAGCGGCAGCGTTGACCTTGGACGGAGCGTATTCGGCGCCTTGGATCATGTCGTAACGCAATCGAGCCGCAGGTCGAGAGAAACCACCGGTTCGTCATCGGCCCATTGCATGCAAGTTCGTACCGGCCATCGCTCCGGAAGCGCGAGATCGTCGCCCATTCCCAGCTCATCTCCGGAGTAGATGACGGGTGTGCCAGGGAGATTGAAGAGCAGGCTGTAGGCGAGTTCGATCCGCCGGCCGTGATTGCCGAGGATGCAAGCCAGACGAAGACGAATTCCGCGTCAGTGAAGTTACATTCTTCGGGATGGCGCAAAGGCAGCATAGACTTCCTCACGCTCTTCAGGTTTTAGGCGCCCCAGGTCAAGCTCATCGTGATTGCGCAAGAACTGGGCCCACTGAGCAAACGGTGGCAATCGAGGTAGTGCGGCCAGACACCCCTGCAATGATCCGGCAGTTTCGCGCGCAAGCGCAAGAAACAGGCGCTGATTCAGAAGGAACGCGAATAGAAGGGGTATGCGCGATCCGCTGCCGAAGTAATGATCGAGCTCGGAAGGGGCAACATTTGCTTCTGCTAGCAAGACAGCATCACCTTTGCGCCAGGACAAGAAGTCACGAAACTCTCCAAAGAACTCGTATCGGCGCGCTGGCGGCCAGTCCGAGCGTATCTCCTCCACAACGAAGGGCGCCACATCGATACGGAATCCCGACACAAAAGTTCAAGTCAGCAGCCGGTGATCTTGAAGATCCTTCGCGAACGGCGAAGATGCAATTCCCGATCGGGCTGGTGCTGGTAGAAACGGTGATAGTACCAGGTTCGGGCGCAAAGACCGTACGTCCATCCATACACTCAGAGAAACCCCACTCGATGCGTCGGCACCAGCACAACCTTCGGGTATTTTGCGACCGGAGCAGCTTTGCGAAGCAATGGTCCTCCTCGAGCGGAGTTGGAGACTCGAGTACACCTGCAGCAGTCTCAACCTCAAGGCTCGGCTTTCTTCGGTCCTGCGATCACTGGGCGAGAGAAACAGGCCGTTCTGGTTTGGATTGGCTGAAGCGTTTCCTGGCGTGCTTGAAGCAGCCCAGGCTGCCGACAAAGGGGGCACGGGAGCAGCAGATGGGAGCGGCGTAAACTCTGCAGCGAGTCGATTCGCGAGGTCAGGATGGTGATCTGATCCAGGATTCCTTTCAGGTCATCAGGCTGGGCAACGATCCGCCGGTTGAGTTCCGCAATTTCATCGTCAGCTTTCTGTTGCGCCTCCTCAATCTCGGACTGAAATGCTCTGACCCCGGTGACGGGCTCATCGTTGAAGGGACGTCCTGAACTTCAGGCGTCTCGACAAATTGTTCGAACTTGGCCCAAAGCCACGCGCCAGAAGCATACGAGCCGACGAGGACAAGCGGCAGCACCAAAACTGCAAAAATCCGTCTTGACGGGCCTGTGCAGGAGCGGCCACAAGTGTGAACCGGCGGCTTGATCAAGCAACTCCATTGCTCCTCGCTTAACATCCCATCCAGCAGATTTGTTTGTCGAAGCGATAGCCTGTGATGTTGATGCGCTCCAAGGACCGCCAGCGTGCATAATAGGTAATCTTGGCGACCTTCCCGATCGGCTGCTCCTGCTTCGATGCCATCCCGTTGAGCAACTCGACGATTTGCGCTCGTTCTCCATGATAGAGGCCCGCAGCGAGCAATGGTTGTCGTTGGCGATGGCGTAGCATTTTCTCGTCATTCAGACGAATCTTGCAGATTTTCTCGAGCGTCGCACGAATGCAGAGCGGTCGCGCCTTCCTGCTTGTGTGGGATGGAGCAGCCTCGCCTCAGGCTTTGACGACATCACAAACTTCATCCGCGACACGCCACACAGGCACAACGTTTGAGCGGCCGAGCCGCAATGGCCGATTGACCGGTTATCTGCAACTGTTCAACTCCCAATTCCGGCAGGTTGTTTGAGATCACGGATACATGGCAAGCGGACCAACGAACGCCGCGTACGTCAAGGACTCGGATGCAACACAGATTTTGCCGTGACAACCGCGGTAACAGAGCCAGCAACCTGCTCGCGGGTAGCCGGCAAAGCTGCTGTATGGCTGATTCCTCCGGCCTCCTGGGCCATCAGGTTAGACCTTGTCGTGTGATTTCAGGACGCGCCAATTCAAAGGCGTCTCGGCAAGCACGGCGATTGTCTCGTGTTTCCGTGGCACCGATACCAATGAAGCGCTTGGTGAAGCTTGGCCTCACCGCGAAATCGGCTGACTCACGGTGAGCAAGCTGGGCATTCGCAACGCTTTTGTATCCATGACAGCGAGGCCTTGCGCGCTCTTCCTTAGCATCTCGATGAACCAACGCTCGGGGCTGCCCCTCGGCGCACCGGCGTCGTTCATAGGCATGGTTGCGAAGCAGATCATCGCGTCGCGAGCTAACAGCTTACAAAGCATGGGTGGTTCTTGTCGGAGCCATCGAGATCCAGCTCGCCTCCCTCGCTCTCGAACGCGAAAACGCTGAGCTCTTGGCCAATCAGGCCGCTGCGCAATCTAATCATGGCCGGCAGAGAGGGAAGCAAGGTGCGCCGTGCGTGATTGCTTTCTTGAGACGAGTTTGCCGTGGGGATACCCGGCGGCCGAAACACTTTCCTTCCATTTAAAGCCGAGGGGAAAGCAACGTTGGCTTGTTATCGTAGTTTCGCTGGCAGCTTATCTGGTCGACAATTCCGTACTGGCCCAAACCACCAGCTCCGGATCGACCTGGCAACCAGCTCTCCAGCCTCGGCGCCAGTAGCAAGTCCCGGTGTGCCTTTCGAAAAGCGCGCTAGTGCGGAAAGAGCTGCTCAGACAAGAACGCGAAAGACGATCGACCCCTTCGCACGGTACGATAATCTGCGTGAAAAAGGGGTGTGGTTCAACATACCTGGCGCTGCGAACATGATCGATCAGGATAAGGGCGGCGTTAGATCGGCGCTTGCAGATGTCGGCATCGGCTACATCGGCTGGACACACAACAGCTTTGCAAACAACCTGCTGCCGAATGCCGCCAGAAGCACTATCGAAAACCAGCTCTATATGGGCCAGAATCCGACCTTCGCGTCGACAAACTTCATGATCGTCACCTACGATCTCAGCCGGTTTGGCCTTTCCGACAGACAAATTGTACTAGGGGCCGAGCAGCAACACTGGACGTGGGATCGCGCGGGACCAGATCGAGTGGGGCTCAATACGCTCGCGTACTACCAGACTTTCTTCGACAGGACGCTAGAACTCAAACTTGGCTATCTCAGAAACCAAAATGAATTCACCGGCACATTGTTCGGAGGGATTACAGGATCGAACATGTCTGCCTTGTTCCAGGGGGCATGAGCACCAATGCCGCACCGACCCTGCGGTCAACCTGAAGTACAATTTTGACCGTGGTGCTTGTACAACAAGAGTCTCCAGCGCTCAATTAGTCCAGATGGTCCCTATGTCCAGATAACGGAGAATCGCACGGGCTTGGACTGGAGCACGCCCCATGCAGGCATTCTTCTCATTGATGAAGCCGGCTACAAGAGCAAGGCAGCCCCCGGCGTACTCGATACCTGGCTGCGGGCGGGCGTTGGGTTCAACACCAGCCGGTACACGAGTTTGACGGATCCCAAGCGACGCAGAGAAAGCGGGAATAACTTTCACTTCATCGCTGCGGACAGGCAGTTCTGGCAGAACGACCCCGATGGGACCCCATTTCGCGGCATTTATGGCGGCTTCTCGATTATGGAAGCTCCGCCGGGCCTGAACAGGATCAGCCGGTACTGCGAGCTTCGTCTTTACGCGAGGGGAGCATTTGACAGTCGGCCCAGTGATCTGATTGCACTCGTCGCTAGCAACACGAGCTGGAGCAAATTTGCGGTGGATGCTGCCCTCACCAACGGGCAGCTTGCGCATCGTGAAACAACAGCAATCACCGCAACATATACCGCCCATCTCGCTCCCGGAGTATATGCAGGGGTGGGACTGTCATACATTCACAACCCGACTCGCATCACGCACACTCCCCAGACTAAAGACGCGCTCAATCTGTTGCTATCTACGTTGATATTCTTCTGATCATCGCAACCGCCATTCTGCTACGACCTCCTCCTGACCCGAGGGACTTGAGCTTGGCGATCTCTTTGGTAGGATCCGCCGCATCTGCGCTAGCCAAGCATTGTTGCTCGGCTAGACGGGAAGTCGCGGACACGGCGGTGACGTGCGCGAGTTGAGTGGGGACGCTAATAGCAACAGACTCCTTTAAAGCATTAAAGTATCTACGGACCTTTCGCTCGACGCGGGTCGTCGTGCCGATGTCGTGCGTCCAAGGCGCACTCGCGCTAAGCTCAATCCTTTCCCCAGAACGTGGCTCTCATCAACCCCGAGGGCGCGGTACTGAAGGAACCGACACGCACCGACCGCGCCCCCTGTCCGCGCCGCACGAAGCTAATCGGCAAGAGGAGCATCAGGCTGGGCAGGATAATGCGTCCGCACCGTCGGCTCTCCGCGAGGTCCTTGTCGGTCCGGAGCAGCTTCTTAAGGAGCAGCTTCTTAAGGAGCAGCTTCGGCTGCCTACTGGATCATCTTGAAGACCGATCAATAGCATGTTCCGTCCCTTCGCAGGAGCTTCAGCAGCTCGAAAGGACTTACGTGACGAGCTTCAGCGGCAATGGAAGGATCCCCTGGCCTCTCGTTTTTCGTTGATCCAGAAGAGTTTACTGTTGATGAGGAGCAGTTCTCGAGGGGAGCTCGACGCAGAGCAGAGCTCTGGGGGAGGAACCCTCCGGTAAGTGTTACAGGGGGGCCCTATCGATCGGGGTGCACACGGCGTGCGGCGAGAGACAGTCGTCTTCGAGACCAACCTCGTGTCTGAGTACCAGCATTGGAGTTGTAGCACGATAAACCGACCGCCAGCACCATCGCCAACGTCACGCCTCAGCTCTGCAATCTACATCGGCTGGATGCATGGCCCATCAAGCGGGACGTGAGCGAAGGCCGCGCGCGAACTGCCCGGCAAGCATTTGGAAATGCAGCCAAGTTCGATTCCTCAGCCACGTTCGGGATAGGCGCGAACGCGCCGGCGTCCCTCGCTTTCCATCAACTCGCCCCTATAAGGCACTCCACGGATCTCGAAATAGGTCGGGCGCCCGACTTCGGGCATGATGCGCTGGCCTTCAAGGACGCGGACAAGGTAATCGGGCAGGAATCGCTCTCGGTGCTCCCATCCGCCCCGAATTAAATAGCCAAGATCGACTGTACCTTCGTCGGGTCGCGCGGCCCTGACGATCTGCGGAGGACGATAGAGGGGCTGCGATGGGCCAGCTTCGTTTATCCCGCTAGCGCGCGGGTGATGGATCAGGCGAACATCCATGGGGCCTTCCGGCCCGACAGTCGCCGAATAACGCTCCCCATTGATCGCAAATTGACTTGGCCCGAACTGGTTTGGCAGTAGATTGATATTGCTCAACACATCGATCAACACGTCTGAAGCCGCCTTGGAGCCGTGGCGCCAGTCGGCGCCAACGATCGCTCCGATATCCCGCAGCTCCGGAGCCGGCCGCGGCGGTCCTGCGAACCACGGGGTGGCTGCAAACTCAGGTGCTGGCGCAGAGCGCGCATCGTCACGCAAGTCGTGCGGTGTGGGTGGATCCAGATCAACGAAGGAGTCGAGACCGCCGTAGATGTTTGACGATCGGGGCCTCACCGATGACGGTGATGCGGGTTCTTGCATTTGTTGCCCGAGCCAGGCCCAGGCTCCCTGGCTCGGGGTGGCCGGAGTAGCAGGAAGCTCGAGCGGCGGATAAGCTTGCGCGGCCCAGTGCGGCGCTGGCACTGCTGAGGCGGGTTCGTGGATTTGCTCGCCAAGCCAATCCCGGGCTGCCGCGCTCGGCGTTGCCGGGGTTGCCGCAAGCTGTTGCGACGAACCGGCCTGCCAATCGCTGGGCGCTCGCATCGATGTGGTGGGCCCGTGGATCTGCTCGCCAAGCCAATCCCACGCTCCCGCGCTCGGGGTGGCTGGCGTTGCAGGAGGCTCCTGCAGTGAGTGCGGCTGTCGAGCAGCTTCCCAAGAAGGCTGGCCCGGATCCTCAGGAGGCCGCAATCCAAGGGCCCTGTTCGCCTCCAGGATTTGCTCGTATTGGCCAAGCTTGACTAGATCAGGCTTGATCTTGCCGTCCTTGGTTTCGCGCCTGTATTCCTCGACATCCCGGTCAAGCGCTGGGGTGGAAAGTCTGCCAGCCATTGCCGGCCGATCATGCGTCTGCAGCCACTCACTTAGCCTATACATGCGGCGAGCTTGCCTGTCGATCGTCTCCGGCTCGATCCTGTGCGCCGCCTTTTCCGCCGCCGACCACATGTCGATGAGGATTGCGTCCCCGCGGTGAGGGGCCAGTCGGCGGAGATCAGGCGCCAGGCGTTTCCGGCACCGACCTCACGGAGCTTCTTCAAGGCCGCTTTGATGCGTCTGCTTTTGTCCTTTGCGTAGGTATCGACATCCTCATCCAGCTCAGCTTCCAGCTGATGGTTTTCCACCTCCGGGTTGTCCTGCTGCGCGTTTTCTGATTCCCGTTGAATTCGATCCGCAATTGAGGGCCTGCCGGCCGTGCTCAGGCGCGCGCTCAAATGGCGCAAATCGGCTGCGGCATTCTTGATCGTGCCGTCGGTGAGGTTACCCGTCGCCTTGTTTCTGAAATCTCTTATCAGCACCTCGTCCTCCTCTGGGACAGCGCGCGTCCGGCCCGGCTGCCGAGCATAGTCAATGCGAAGATTCGTGGAAAAGGCATCCCCCTGTCCCGCATTGCGCGAGTATTTTTCGCTGCTGCTCCCGCCAAAAGCCTTGCCGACTCCCGACTTGAAGCGTGACCATAACCCGCCGCTTTTTCCGCTCTTGGCCGACGCGGCAGACTCTGCGTCCGGAAAGCTGTAGCGCGCGCTGCTGAACGGATCATCTCGCAAGCTGGACTGCGGCACTTGCGCCGAGGCGGGAAGCTGGAAGCTGGGAATGTCTACGCTCCGGCGCGTGCCGCCCAGCGCACTCTCCCTAAAAGTGGAGTCCGGCGGCTCCCGCATCGAACCGCCGAAATCCTCCCGCCGAACTGCTCGACCCCCTCCTGCGGGAGCCCGATTGGACGAACTTGAGTTGCTTTCATCTGACGGATCGAGACTCAAATCCTCCAGGCGCCGTTCAAAATCACCGCGCTCCCTTTTGTCTACTCGCTGCGATGTGCAGTTCGTCCTGAGTTCTCGGCCCTCATCCCGAGCGCCTCTCGGCGCTCGGGACCGGACAGGCAGCGCGCAGTTCGAGGATGAGCTTGGCAAGCCAGCTCCGCAAATGCTGATCTGGCAGACTTCATTCGTTCGCTTCAATACGCCTCGGCGCTTGACTGCGGAACCGCAAGGCTTGTCGTGCAGTCTCGAAAGCGCCTCGATCAGGCGCGTGAACGACCTCGCCCGGATGACGGATTGGCCATCGTAAGCTACGAATACGGTACTCCAACACTTGCTTGGCGAGATGGATCACGCTGGAAGGACTCGAATTCAACTAGATCTGACGAACAGTTAACTCCTACGTCAAACGAGCTGGCTGGCCGCGGCAGCGCCCTGTCTGGTCTGCTCAACAACTTTCGACTGATGGAGCTCTCGTCCCGAGGAGCTGTTGAGCTGACGCAGATATCCCTCGCCTGCGCGCGTCTTCATCGCTCTGCAACACCGAAAAAGCCCGCGTTTTCCAAAGTGCAAAAGCACCTTCGCGGCAATTGGCGAGGCTTGACAATCGATCTTTGGCTCCGCCGCAGAGCGTTGATAGATATATCTCCGGCGTGATGAGACCTCAGAGTTCGCGGCCGCCACGCTCGGCCAGCACACGGTGCATGACATCGCGTTTGATCTCGCTGGCGAGCTCGTTTCGGACTTGGGCTCCGAGCACCCGCTCGGCATCCGGATCGCCTAGAAGACCGTGCTCGGCCAGTCGCTGATCCAAGCGGGTTTGAAACTCCTCGCCCATGGCTTCGACGAGCCGGTCTTGCATCGCTTCATATTCATCAGGAGCGATTCGCCTCAGCACCGTCTCCCACGGTTGCCAGCGGGTTGCCATGTAGTCAGTAAACTGGTTCGCTTCTTGCTCGCGAACCGACTGCAGTGCGCGCGCCGCATCATCGGATGTCACGTGAGAAACCGTCAGAAACCGCATGTCAGGGGCGACGTGAATCAGCTCCAGCGGCTCGCGAAGAAGATTTTGATAGGCCAAGTAGACTTCGACGTCGTCTAAGTTCGGGTGGAGAGTGAGGAGCGAGTTGACCCTGTCGCGCGCGATCCCTTCCAGCGCGTCCAGGCGGAACGCAACGCGGCCGCGCTGGATGAGTTGGCCGAGCCTATCATCATACACCCCCTCCTCAACATCAGCATTAAGGCGCGCGGTCCGCATACCGTTCCAGTGCAGAGTAACACGATCCTCGCAACTCGCGTTGGCTTCAGAAGCCTGTGTGAAAAACTGCTCGCGCAATCTCGGATTGGTCGCCGCCTGTCGCAGATCATCCGCCACGGCCTGCCGAAACTCGTGATTGCCATAGTTGACGGTCCCACGTAGCCTTTCTAGGAACCGGGCGTAGTCTTGGGCGCCAGGCTCATCCGCAAAGTGCTGCCACTCGGCCAGCGCCGTCGGATCGTCCCCGAGCCAGTGCGCGGCAGCCTCGTACAAAGGGAGCTGGCCAAGATGGGGTGCGGCCAGGTGAGCGCGGACCTCGTCCGGGAACGGGTTATCACCGAACTCGACGTTCTGCAGCGGACGGGTCAAACTCCCCGGCAGCAGATCCTCAGGCAGGCTGGTCAGCCGGTTACCGCTGACATCGATCGATTCAAGCCAGCTCGGAAGGGTTTCGGGGAGATTGGCCAATTGATTGCTGCTGACATCAAGTTCAACGAGACCTCCTGGGAGGGACTCGGGAAGTTCGATCAGCTGATTGCCACTAACCGCGAGCGAGGTGAGGCTGCTCGGGAGAGCGTCGGGCAGGCTACTCAGTCGGTTGTTGTTTGCGTTCAGGACCCCCAGCTCCGCCGGGAGGCGATCTGGGAGACTCGTCAACCTGTTATCGCTGACCTCTAAGCGATAGAGGCTCGCCGGAAGAGCGTCCGGCAAACTGGTTAGCCGGTTGTGGCTAATAAAAAGTTCGCGGAGACCGGGCGGGAGGCTAGCGGGTAGGCTGCCTAGCTCGTTGTGCATGGCGCGGAGGTTCAGCAGTCTCGGCGGCAGGGCATCGGGCAAAGCGGTTAGGGACAGGGATGACAAATCGACCAAGTGCGAGCGCATGCTGTCCGCAGCCCTGATCCGCGAGCCCCCCTGTCGGCGGTTCTCCGCTGAGCCCTGCCCCTCTTCGCCAACCCAGTCGTCCAGGATCCGCGCGCGAGCGGAGCTGGGGGTCCGATACCCTGTCAAGCTTTCGACCAAATTTGCCAAGGCACGGTTGAAACCGCCGAGGTAGCTTTCCCGCTCCCCTTCTTCAAAAGTATCCGGTGCGGAACCTGCGCTCCGCTGTGCCTGTCCTGTGTCCATCATCTTATCTCCCTCGTCAGAAACTAAGAAATCCGCGCCGCTGCGCAAAGCCGCGGAGCAGGAGTTTGCGCGCTGGCACAAATAATGATTCGAGCGGGCGCACGTGCGCCCGCGGCGGCCCGCCCTGGTCGAAGGCGGTTCAGCTTCACACGATTTGGAGGGGGCGAATGGATCGATGCTGCTGCAAAGTTTGCTGCCATTTTGTTGGCCGGACAGATCCGGAGGCCCGCCAACGTGAAAGCGTTCTGCCGCTAGCACGGCCACCTGTCGATCAGCTGACGAGGTCTCGCTGCAAAACACCCAAGTCACTCGGTTTGCGACCCGTAGCAAAGACCAGCGTTGCACCGATTGCCTTGACAAGTGAAAGGACGGCCGCGGAGGCGAGCGTTCGAGCGCCGGTCGCTCTTCGTTTTTCACGCACTCGACCGAAAGGGACCCCCGCCTGGCATTGAGGTAACGCACCGTTGCCGCGCCCTGGGCTCGATGTTTAAGCCGCTGTTGCGTCAGTGCGGAACCGTGTAGGCGGAGATAACGGGCCGCAATGGATTCATTATTCCAAATCGTTGCACCGAAAATATGCCTGCTTCAATGCCATCGCTGCGGTAACTGCGATAGGGCCGTCAGCTTGTCGAAAGAGAAGTGTCCTACGTCCTAGATGGTGTGGTCACGGGCTGAGTTGGCCGGGTGTGGTAAGGGAGTTGAAATGGATCCTTTTGAGACAGGACAGATTCGGCCCGGCGGAGGCATTCCTTCTGCATCTTCGGAACAAGAGGGGGCGGAAGACGGGCGGAGGGCGGCACAATGGGATGCGTTCGTGACGGGTTTCGCAACAAACTCCTTGAATTCAA
The DNA here is from genome assembly GCF_028128865.1 of Bradyrhizobium sp. CCBAU 11357. Taxonomy (NCBI): domain Bacteria; kingdom Pseudomonadati; phylum Pseudomonadota; class Alphaproteobacteria; order Hyphomicrobiales; family Nitrobacteraceae; genus Bradyrhizobium; species Bradyrhizobium sp. CCBAU 11357. The sequence goes on from NZ_LBJW01000009.1 coordinate 16,685, forward strand.
CCGATGCGGCGACCGAAGCAGACGAGACGCTTGAGAATTGGGCTTCTGAACAGCACGTGGGTCCCCTTGAGGACCGGGAAGAAGCGGCAAGGCGGGTCAATGCTCTGGGTGAAGACGCCATGCTGGATCTGCAGTCGCTGTCCCTCACCAGTCTGCCCAGACTTCCAAGCGAAATCGTCGTGCTCGATGTGCCTTTCAACCGGCTTACCAATCTGCCTGACGAACTTCCGGCTTCGCTCCAGCGTCTTGATGTTAGTGGCAATCAGCTGAGCAGCCTGCCCGCTCTTCCGGGCGGGCTCAGAGGCCTCGACGTGAACTCGAATCGGCTGGAGAGCCTACCTGCCGTCCTGCCTGACAGGCTCCAATTTCTTTGCGCCAACTACAATCGGCTGCTGAACTTACCCGAAACCTTCCCTGCTTCGCTCCAATTTCTCCACATCAGCCACAATCAGCTGACGAGTCTAGCGGCGGAGCTCCCTGCTATGCTTGAGTATCTCGACGTAAGCCAAAATCAACTGACGGATCTGCCGCCGGCTCTCCCAGCTTCGCTCCGGTTTCTCGACGTAAGCCAAAACCATTTGACGAGTCTGCCCGAGGACCTGCTGACGGCCTTGGGCGGTGGTGGCACCCTAGTTCTGACTGAAAATCCGCTATCTGAGCAGGTGCTGGCGAACCTGAGCACAATCGTAAGCGCGGAGGGTTATGTCGGCCCGACTGTCCACCTTTCGCACGACGACGAAAGTGAATCGTCCGGGACAGACGACGGGCAGGCGGACGCTCTCGCTGAAGCAGTTGCAGAATGGCTGAAGGGCAATCCACAGGAGGGCGATCGGGAGGTGCTTGCCGCTTGGCAGAACTTTGCAGAAGAGCCGGGCGCTCGGGAATACGGGCTTTTCCTCGGCAAGCTGTTCGAGTCCGTCAATGCTGGCAATGAAGGGTTCCGGCAATCGGTGGCCAATGATCTGCGTCAGGCGGCAAAAAACCCGCAATTGCGTGCGCAGTACTTTCAACTGGCATGGGACGCCAACCAGAGCTGCGAGGATCGCAGAACATTAACCTGGAACGGCATGCAGACCGCGCGCCTCCTCGCGGAAGTCGAGAAGGGTCTCTATGACAACAAGGCACGGCTTGCCGATCTCGTCGAATTGGGGCGCGTCATGTTCCGCATGGACGCGCTCGAGGCGATCGCGCGCGATAAGGCTCACTCACTCGCCTCGGTCGACAACGTAGAAGACATCGACGCCGTTGAAGTCTTTCTTGCCTATCAGAACAAACTGCGCGAGCGGCTGGGACTACAACACGTCGCGCCGGACATGCGCTTCTTTGAGGTCTCCGGCATTACCGACTCTGACGTTGACAGGGCAGAGACATCCGTGCGGGAGAGGGAGGCGGCCGAATTTGCCGACTATTTGGCAATGGATTGGCAGCCTTGGGACGATGTGATTCGCCGCATCGCACCTGAAGAGCATGCCAAGACGCAGGACCAACTCATTGGTGCAATGGGAAGGGAGTTCGACAGCCGAATGGAGCAACAGCTCGCCGATCAAGGCCTGACCGGGGCTGAAGCTGGCCTCGTCGAAGATGCCAAGCGAGTGTTGGGTCCCGCAGTTCGCAAAGAGATCGCCCGTGAGATCAAGGGCGCCCTAAGAGATAAGGTGCTCAATGAGCACGACCTCGCGCTCTGAAGCCCCCTTTGCCGTAGGATGCTGTTAATTTTGCTGCCGTTCCTCTGGTGCGCCGGTTGGTGGTCGAGAGGAACGCGCAATGCGCAACGAGTGCAGCAGAGTGCCGATCGAGAAACCGGCGTTGCTCCTGACTGTCATGCTGCCGATTGATGTAGGTCAGGTCGACGCTTGGAGTAGACTGGCTGCTAGCTCTCTACTGAGGGGGATGTCCCGATCGTTGTTGAACTAGGTCGGGCCGACGTCGCCGGAATGAATGTTACGCGGCCCTCGTGACGTGGGCAACGGGGTTGATCGTCATGCGATTGTGGCGAGCTTGAAGAGCCGCACGCAGAACCGACAATTGCTTATGCGCCTTCAATCGTCGGAAGCCCTTGTTGGCTTCGATCATGCCGGCCGCGATCCATCGCAAGGCCATACCGGCATCCCGCCAGCGTTTGACGTTGCGCGTGACGCGGCGAATGGTGCCCATCATGGTCTCGGCGATGTTGGTACAGGCGAGCGATCGACGAAGGTCCTTCGGCAACTTCAATCGGACGACAGTCAGGATTTCGTCGAGGCCTTCGAGGATGCTGGCCGCTACGCCGGGCCATTGCTGGTCGAGTCGACGCGCGAGATTGCGGATCAATTTTTCAGCCTTGTCAGCGTCATCGAGCTCCCAGGCCTGGCGCAGCACCCGACGGGTGGCCGCATGATGCTGTTTTGGCAGGCGTTCCATGATGTTGCGCGCCTTGTGGATCTGGCAGCGCTGGATCGCAGCGGCCGAACCAAAGGTGCGGCGGATCGCCTTCGACAACGCCTTCGCGCCGTCGGCGATGAACAGTCTTGGCACCGT